>NZ_JBIRUL010000033.1:0-80911 GCF_044335095.1 Streptomyces sp. NPDC020597
AGCTCGTCCAGGATCTCCGACGCCGACAGCCCGGAGATCGTCTCGAAGTGGTGGATCTCCGTCGCCGTGAACGCCTTGAGCGAGACGTTCGGCAGGGCCGCCTTCAACTCGCGCAGCGAGCGCGGGTAGTAGCGCCACGGCAGGTTCGGGTGCAGGCCGTTGACGATGTGCAGCTCGGTGAGGTTCTCGCCCTCCATCGCCTTGGCGAGCTTCACCGCCTCCTCGATGCGCATCGTGTACGCGTCCTTCTCCCCCGGCTTGCGCTGGAAGGAGCAGTAGGCGCACGACGCCGTGCACACGTTGGTCATGTTGAGGTGGCGGTTGACGTTGAAGTGCACCACGTCGCCGTTCTTGCGGGTGCGCACCTCGTGCGCGAGCCCGCCCAGCCACGCCAGGTCGTCCGACTCGTACAGGGCGACGCCGTCCTCGCGGGTCAGCCGCTCACCGGCCCTGACCTTCTCCTCCAGCTCGCGCTTGAGCCCGACGTCCATGCCCACACCTTTCACCGACGACCTACCGACGACCTACCGACGACTTCCCGCCGGTTCCCTGCCGGCCCGACTACCCCGCCGGCCCGGCTTCCTGCCGACCCGACCCACCGTACGTCTTCGCCCCTACACCTCTTCGGGCAGCTCCCCGACGCGGTTCTCCCACTTCGTGGAGAGCACGATGGTGGTACGGGTGCGGGACACGCCCTTGGTCCCGCTGAGCCGGCGGATGATCTTCTCCAGACCGTCGACGTCCGTGGCCCGCACCTTGAGCATGAACGAGTCGTCGCCGGCGATGAACCAGCAGTCCTCGATCTCGCTCAGGTCCTTGAGCCGGGCCGCCACGTCCTCGTGGTCGGCGGCGTCGGACAGCGAGATGCCGATGAGGGCGATGACGCCGAGGCCCAGCTGGGCGGAGTTCACGGTGGCGCGGTAGCCGGTGATGACGCCGGCCGCCTCCAGCCGGTTGATGCGGTCGGTGACACTGGGTCCCGACAGGCCGACGAGGCGTCCCAGCTCCGCGTACGAGGCCCGGCCGTTCTCCCGGAGGGCCTGGATGAGCTGCCTGTCCACCGCGTCCATGCGAATCGAAGCCTTCCGATCAAGATTCCTGAAGAGATGAGAGGTACTGCGACTTGCTCAGACGGCCCTCATGAGGCCCGGGTTCCGGCCGCGCCGCCCAGATCGCCGTCCCACCGGCGGTAGAGCCCGTGCGCGACCCCCGCCGCGTCGAGTACGCGCCCGGCGACGAAGTCGACCAGGTCCTGGATGTGGGTGGCCCCCGCGTAGAACGCGGGCGAGGCGGGCACGACGCTCGCGCCGGCGTCGTCCAGCGCGACCAGATGGCGCAGTGTCTGCCCGTTCAGCGGGGTCTCGCGCACGGCGACGACGAGCGGCCGCCGCTCCTTGAGCGTGACGCTCGCGGCCCGCTGGAGAAGGTCCTTCGACAGTCCGAGGGCGACCCCGGCGACGCACGCCGTCGAGGCGGGGACGATCAGCATCCCCTTGACGGGATACGACCCGGAGGAGGGGCCGGCGGCGAGATCCCCCGCGCTCCAGTGCCGCACCCGGTCGCCGCTGACGTCCGCGTCGAACGCGCCCGGCTTCCCGTCGGCCCCGCGCGCGAGCCATTCCCGCAGGTCGTCCCGCCAGTGCGCGTCCCGGAAGGAGATCCCGGTCTCGTCGAGCAGGGTGAGTCGCGAGGCCCGGCTGACCACCAGATCCACGCTCTCGCCCGCGGCGAGCAGCGCACGCAGCACAGCGGCGGCATAGGGCGTACCGGACGCCCCGGACACCCCCACGATCCAAGGCACGCGCTGCGTTTCTCCTGCGTTCACACCTTGAGCGTACCGGTGGGCGGAAAGGTCTTCAGGACTGGACTACACCGTGAGCCCGCGCACCATCAGGTCGGCGAGCGCACAGACGAACAGGCTGATGCCGATGAACCCGTTCGTCGAGAAGAACGCCCTGTTCAGCCGGGACAGGTCGTGCGGCTTCACGATCGAGTGCTCGTACACGAACGCGCCCGCGACGATCAGCAGCCCCAGCCAGAAGAACGCGCCGGCACCGGTGGCCAGCGCGTACCAGACGAGCAGCGCGGTCGTCACGGCGTGGCAGACGCGCGCGCTCTTGATCGCCGCCGGGATGCCGAAGCGGGCCGGGACGGACATGACGCCGGTCTCCCGGTCGGTCTCGACGTCCTGGCAGGCGTAGATCAGGTCGAAGCCGCCGATCCAGACGCCGACGGCGAGACCGAGGACGACCGCGTCCCAGGACCACTCGCCGGTGATCGCCAGCCAGCCGCCGATCGGCCCCATCGCCTGCGCCAGACCCAGGATGGCCTGCGGGAAGTTCGTGAACCGCTTGCCGTAGGGGTAGACGACCATCGGGACGACGGCGATGGGGGCGAGGGCCAGGCAGAGCGGGTTCAGCATGGCCGCCGAGCCGAGGAAGACGGCGACGGCGATCAGCGCGCCGGTCCACGCGTGCTTCACCGACATCGCGCCCGTCACCAGCTCGCGCTGCGCGGTGCGCGGGTTGCGGGCGTCGATCTCGCGGTCGATGATCCGGTTGACGGCCATGGCGAAGGTGCGCAGGCCCACCATGCAGACGGTGACCAGCAGCAGCCTGCCCCAGTGGATGTTGCCGTCCAGCTCGAACATCGCCGTCAGCGCGGCGATGTACGCGAAGGGCAGCGCGAACACGGAGTGCTCGATCATCACCAGGCGCAGGAAGGCCTTCGTGCGCCTCGGCTGCTGCGGGAGCGCTGCGGAAGCGGAGCTCACAGCCCGTACTCCTTCCAGCGGCGGTCGACCTTGGCCGCCGTCTCCGGGTCGGAGAGGACCATCTCGGGCCAGCCTCCGTCGCGCGTGTACCCCTCCTCGGGCCATTTCCGCGTCGCGTCGATGCCCGCTTTGCCGCCCCAGAACTGCTGGTAGGACGCGTGGTCGAGATGGTCGACGGGGCCCTCGACGACCGACAGGTCGCGGGCGTAGTCCGTGTTGCCGAGCGCCCGCCAGGCGACCTCGTGCAGGTCGTGGACGTCGCAGTCGGCGTCGACGACCACGATCAGCTTGGTCAGGGACATCATGTGCGCGCCCCAGACCGCGTGCATGACCTTCTGCGCGTGCTTGGGGTACTTCTTGTCGATCGAGACGATCGCGCAGTTGTGGAAGCCGCCGGCCTCGGGCAGGTGGTAGTCCACGATGTCCGGAACGATGATCTTGAGGAGGGGGAGGAAGAACCTCTCCGTGGCGCGGCCGAGCGGGCCGTCCTCCGTCGGCGGCCTGCCCACCACGATCGACTGCAGCAACGGCCGTTTGCGCATCGTCACACAGTCGATCTTCAGGGCGGGGAACGGCTCCTGCGGCGTGTAGAAGCCGGTGTGGTCGCCGAAGGGGCCCTCCGGGAGCATCTCGCCCGGCTCCAGCCAGCCCTCGATCACGACCTCCGCCTGCGCCGGCACCTGCAGCGGCACGGTCTTGCAGTCGACCATCTCGATCCGCTTGCCCGCGATGAAGCCGGCGAAGAGGTACTCGTCGATGTCGCCGGGGAGCGGGGCGGTGGAGGCGTACGTCACGGCGGGCGGGCAGCCGAAGGCGATCGCCACGGGCAGCTTCTCGCCCTTGCGGGCGGCCACCTGGTAGTGGTTGCGGCTGTCCTTGTGGATCTGCCAGTGCATGCCGATCGTGCGCTTGTCGTGCCGCTGCAGGCGGTACAGGCCGAGGTTGCGGATGCCGCTCTCGGGGTCCTTGGTGTGGGTCAGGCCCAGGTTGAAGAAGGAGCCGCCGTCCTGCGGCCAGGTGAAGAGGGCCGGCAGCTCGTCGAGGTCGACGTCGTCGCCGTACAGGACGACCTCCTGGACAGGTGCATCCTGGGTCTTCACCTTCTTCGGCGGCACGTGCGTCATCGCGCCGAGCTTGCCGAAGGCCTCGCGCACGCCCACGAAGCCCTGCGGCAGCTCGGGCCGCAGCAGCCCGCCGATCTTGTCGCTGATGTCCGCGTACGACTTCAGCCCGAGGGCCTTCAGCAGCCGCCGGTCGGTGCCGAACACGTTCATCGCGAGGGGCATGCTCGACCCCTTCACGTTCTCGAAGAGCAACGCGGGGCCGCCGGACTTCTGGACCCGGTCGACGATCTCCCCGACCTCCAGATACGGATCGACCTCGGCTTTGACGCGCTTGAGGTCGCCTTCGCGTTCCAGTGCCCTGAGCAGGGAACGAAGATCGTCGTAAGCCATGTGTCCCAGTATCGGCCACCCGCTACCCTGACCCCGTCACCGGGGCCGCCCCAGCTCCGCCACCCTCTGTTGAAGGAACCTGCCACCATGCTCAGGTATCTGCCGTTCCTGCTGGTCCTGGCACTGTGGATCTACGCCTTCATCGACTGCCTGAACACCCCCGAGGAGGAGGTGCGCGGGCTGCCGAAGGTGATCTGGGTGATCATCATCCTGCTCTTCGGCGAGGTGCTCGTGGGCCCGGTCGCCTGGCTGGTGGCCGGAAAGACGCGGCACGCGCCGGCGGGCGGCTCCACGCCGTCGCAGTGGCACCGCAACCAGCGCACGGAGTTCGTCGCGCCGGACGACAACCCCGAGTTCCTCAAGTCCCTGAAGGACGAGAACAACAAGGACGAGAAGCTCCTCAAGGACTGGGAGGCCGACCTGCGCCGCCGCGAGGACGAGCTGAAGCGCCGCGAGTCGGGCGAGGAGCCTACGGAAGGCTGACGGCGTCCACGAACGCGGCCCAGGCGCTCCGCGCGACGACGATCACCGGACCGTCGGCCACCTTGCTGTCACGGACGGGGACGACGGACGTGAATCCGGGGGCGACTTCTAGGCAGTTGCCGCCGTTCTCGCCGCTGTAGCTGCTCTTGATCCAGGTCGTCGCGCTGAGTTCGAACCTGTTCATGGTGGCCGTACCCCTCCATCGCGTCGCTGATCAGAACGACGGACTCGCGGGCCGACAGAGCGTCCGCCCTGAGCACATCATAGGTGCGGCTATGGCTGGCGAAGACGGCCGGATCGTCGTTGAAATGGCCGCGATCCACCGACTCCGAGTACACCCATCGGTGACCATTGGGCAGCTCGATCAGCGACATCGACACATTGGGCCGCAAAAGCTCCGGGAAGTCCGCCGGGGCCACCTGAACGCGGATATTGGCACGTCGGCCGGCCTCTAAAAGATGCGCGCACTGGTCCCGCATGATCGCCGCACCCCCCACGACGTGGCGCAGGCAGCTTTCGTCCAGTACGACGACGTACAACGGACCGTCTTCAGCCAGGAACCGCTGCTGTCGACTCAGCCTAGCCCGTACGCGCTCCTCTACTTCACGGCCGCTCGTCACGCGTGAGAACAGAGCGTGCGCATACTCCGGGGTCTGCAACATGCCTGGCATCACGCGTTCTTGGTACTCCCAGAGCGACACCGCCTCCGCGTCCATCTCCGCCCGGCGCTTGAACCAGTCCGGATGCTCCACCTGTGGATACCAGTCCACCCGGACCCACAGGCGGCCCAACGCCCCTCCCGTGGTGAGCACTTCGTCGCACTTCTTCGCGAACGGCTCCTGCGGGACCCGTGTCCCCGCCTCCACCCGCGCCACCAACGACCGGTCGCACGGGATCGCCTTCGCCAGTCCGTCCTGCGTCAGCAGGGCCCCCTCGCGGAAGTGGCGCAGCAGCTCGCCGAACAGGGCGGCGTTGGTGGTCACGGTCGTCATCCCCTCTGTGACAGGAGTCCGTTGGCACGCGTCGGGCATTGATACGCACCATGCCCTCGCGCGACGCTCGACACACCCAGAGTCACGACGTCGGTACGGAGAGGGCACGGACGAGCATGACCGAAAGCACCGAGAACCAGTTCGAAACCGGAGCGGTCGTCTACGACTCCGCCTCGGGCAACGTCGGCGAGTACCGCGGCACAGCGGGCCCCTACGCGCTGCTGCGTCCGGTCGGCGGCGGCCGGGAGTGGGAGACACGACCGGAGTCGCTGCGTCCGGCCACCCCCGGCGAACGCCTCGGCGCGGGCGTCCGCGCGGCCAACTCCCGCTCGTCCCAGCATGCGCAGGAGCCCCCCGTCCCCGTCCGCGACTGTGCGGCCTGCGCCGATCTGGCCGGGCTTCGCGACGACGCCCGCGCCCGGCACGACGGCAGCGCCGAGACCGACGCGGACGTCCTGCTCCGCCGCCACCAACGGCGATACCACGCACCGCTGCTGGGGCTGGAGGAGTACGAGCCCGCGCCGAATGCCTCGGATGGGGTGGAGTACGAGACGTCGTGCACCGAGTGCGCGGCCGGGTCCGGAGCCCGGCGGCGGCCCGCCGACGTGGAGGAGTGGCAGCGGGGGCACGCCCGGGACACCGGGCACGCCCGCTACCGCCGCACCGTCGCCGACTACGCGGTGTGCGGGCTCCAGGCACCGGTGCCGTGAGTGTCCGGGCGGTCGCGGTCGACGTGCTGGATCGACAGCATGATCAGGGCGGTGACGCCGCCCCAGTCGGACGGACGCAGCTGGACCCGGAAACCGTACTGTTCGCAGACGCGGCGCACCACGAAGAGGCCCATGCGCTGGGAGGTCCCGGCGTCCGGAGCTGCCCGCAGGTCGGTCAGCCTCGCGTTGACGTCGTGGAAGTCCTCGGGAGAGAGGCCGAGTCCCCGGTCATGGATCTCCAGCAGGACACGGCCGTCCGGCAGCAGGTGGCCGGTGACACGCACCTCGGTGTTCGGCGGAGAGAACGCGGCGGCGTTCTCCAGCAACTCGGCCAGCAGGTGGACAAGGCCGCTCGCGGCGACGCCGCGGATCTCGACTCCTGGAAGACCGGACAGATCGAAGCGCTCGTACTGTTCCACCTCGAAAGAGGCGGCGCGGACCACGTCGACAAGGGGGACGCCACGGTCCCCGTATCGGCCGGACACACCACCGGCGAGAAGCTGGAGGGTCTCGCTGATGCGCCCCAGACGGGTGGCCAAGTGGTTCAGGCGGAAGAGCCCCTCCAGTTGATCGGCGTCCGCATCCGGGCGGCGCAGCTGGAAGACCACATCCAGCTGCGCTTCGATGAAGGCCTTCTGGCGACGGGCCATACTGCCGAAGACCGCGCGGAGCGACGCTTGCTCGGCGGCGATGCGAACCGTCCGAAGATGGAGCCGGTCGAACGCCCGGGCGACCTCCCCGATCTCGTCCTTGGTCTGGATGCCGATCGACTTGACGGTGGTGTCGACGTCGGCCGAGTCGGCTGGGGAGATGTGCTGGACCATTGCGGGCAGCCTGACGTCGGCGACCTCGATCGCCGCGTCCCGTAGCTGGCGCAGTGCCGCCGACCTCGTGACGACCGAGGGCCGGATCCTGGTCACCCGGTTGGTGGCCTCTTCGATGATCTCTCTGGCCTGGGCCTCCGCCTCCAGGCGCAGCCGCTCGGCGTCCCGCCGGGCCCCTTCGAGGTCCACGCGACGCTCTGCCGCGACGCCCTCCGCATTCGCCGCGCGCAAACGCTCCTCGACGACCCGCCTCTCCAGCCGTTCGCGTTCCGCCGACTCCTCGACGGCGACGAGCTCCGCCTCCAGTTCCCCACAGCGCGCCCTAGCCGCATCGCGTTCCCGGACCGCTTCGGCAAGCGCCGCCTCCAGTTCCGCGATCCTCTCCCGCAGGTGCTCGCCGCGGACCTCGAGATCGGCCTTCTGGCGGCGGTACAGGTCCAGCTCCGACCCGAGCTCCCGCTGCTCACGCGCACAGGCGATTTCGAGCTCCTTCATACGCGACTTGAGCGCGTCCAGCTGTTCCCTGTGGCGGGACAGGTTCCCTTCGAGGTCGTGGATGCGCAGTTCGGCGTCCTCCTGCCTCAGCACCGCGTCCTCCAGCCTGTCGCTCGCCATCTGCTCGCGGTACCTGGCGGGCTGATCGGCCATCAGGGCCTCGCGGTACCGCTGATACAGATGTGCCTGCAGATCGGCGGTGACCTCCCACCCGTTCCGCTCGCAGGCCGACTTCATGAGGACGTCGAGGAACTGCTTGTCGGGAATGCGGTCACCCTTGAGGTAGCGGGAGACCGAGGGCGCGCTGAAATGATGGCGAGCGGCGAACACACGCAGACTCAGCCGCGTCGCCTTGAAAAGGCCGCGCATCGCGAGAACCAGGTCCCGCGTCTCCTGCGAAAGGTCGGGGCGCAACGACTGGAAGCCCTTGAGGTGCTCCACGTCGCCGAAGGACGGCTCCCCGTCGTCGAACTCCTGCTCCCCCACAGACCGTCCCGCCTCTCGGTGCCCCTGGTCGTCATTGATTCCCACCTCCTGCGCTCCTTCCACCTCCAGGGTCAGTCGATCAGACCGTTGAAGAACGGCACGGCGAGACCGAAGCCCGCCGCACCCGTCAGGACGGCCTGTGCGGTGCTCAGCCCGGTCAACCCGGTCAGGACGCCCGCGCCGATGCCGCACAGGACCGCGAGCAGGAAGATCAGCGCCGAGCGAGTGGTGAGCAACGTACGGTTCACGACAGCCTCCTTGGATGCCTCGACAAGTGGCTCCAGCGTGGCGAGGACCAAGGGTGTTGCGGAACGGAAACACCGACTGTTTCCGCAGGTGGAAACAGGAGTCGCGGTAGGGGACAGCTGTTTCCGGCCGGAAACGGGGCGGAGTTCAGTCGACCGTGATCGAGTCCAGCTTCTCGCGCAGGTAGACGTGCGAGTCGACCGGTTCGTACGCCACCCGGCCGACCGGGGCGGGCACCGACTCCACGAGCGTCCCCGGTGTGCACTCGCCGAAGTAGACGAGGGACATCAGCTCCTCGCCGGGCTCGTCGGCCGGGGGCGGCAGGACCCGGTGCCGGCCGGAGCGCCACCGGTCGCCGGTCCAACGGGCCAGCAGATCACCGACGTTGACGGTGAAGGCGGCCGGGTCGAAAGGCGCGTCCTCCCAGCCGCCGTCGTCCGTCCAGACCTGGAGACCGCCCTTGCCGGCCTGCCGGTCGAGGATCGTGACGGTGCCGAAGTCGGTGTGCGGGCCGATGCGGAACTGACCGGGCTGCGGCTCGCCGACGACGTCCGTCCCCGGATACCAGTTGATGTTGAAGCCGTAGGTGGGATGGTCCATGTGGCGGGAGAAGAAGTCCGGTTCCAGGCCCAGGGCCTCGCCGAGCAGGGACAGCAGCTCCTTCTCCAGCCCGGCCATCCGCTCCAGGTACTCCTCGCACAGCGCCCGCAGCCGCGGGGTCTGCGCGGGCCAGACGTTCGGCGCGTACCACTCGGCGTTGACCACCGGGTCGTCGAAGGGCTCATGGGTGGCGAAGGTCAGGGACTCCTTCAGGTCGGGAGGCGTCTCGGTGCCCTCCGCGTAGCCGTTGGCCTCCGCGCCGGGGCCCAGCCAGCCGCGTCCGCCCACCTTCGCGGCGTACGGCTGCTTGGCCTCCGCGGGGAGGGTGAAGAACGCCCGGGCGGCCTCCCGGAGGCGGGCGCGCAGCGAGAGGTCGACGCCGTGCCCGGTGATCAGCAGGAAGCCGACGGTCTGCAGGGCCTCGTCGACGGTGCGGGCGATCGCTGCGCGGGTGCCGGGGTCGCCGTCCAGCCAGGGCCGCAGGTCGATGGTGGGGATGCGCGGAATCCGCCGGGCGGCGGGATCGCTCGCGGCATCACGCACAGAATCACTCACGGGATCGCTCACGAAGTCACTCACCGATGTCCTCGTTCCACAGGGCCGGGTTCCGGGCGATGAAGTCGCGCATCATCGCGACGCACTCGGCGTCGTCCAGCAGCACGATCTCCACACCGTGCTCCGCCAGCCAGTCGTGGCCGCCCCGGAAGGTCGTCGCCTCTCCGACGACCACCCGGGAGATGCCGAACTGGCGGACCAGACCCGAGCAGTACCAGCACGGGGAGAGGGTCGTGACCATCGTCGTGCCGCGGTACGACCGCTGCCGGCCCGCCGCCCGGAAGGCGGCCGTCTCGGCGTGCACGGAGGGGTCGCCGTCCTGGACGCGGCGGTTGCGGCCGCGGCCGAGGAGCGCGCCGTCAGGGCCGTACAGGGCGGCGCCCACCGGGATGCCGCCCTCGGCGAGACCGGCGCGGGCCTCGGCGACGGCGGTGGCCAGCCAGGTCCGGGCCGTGGGCCGATCCAGAAGGTGATCCATGCGTTCATGCTGCTGCGGCGGACGGCCGGGGGCAACGCCGCATCACTCGTGCGGGACGCCGGACGCCCGATCCTCCCGGTGTCGTGACCGCACTACGTGACCGGACCGGACCGGACGTCGTCCAGGTAGTCGTGCAGACGGCCCGCTCCCGCCAGCATCGCGCGACTGCGGGCCGTCAGCGCCTCACCGCGCGCCGCGAGCGCGGACCGCAGCGCCGCCGCGCTGCCGCCCTCCAGGCGCAACTCCGCCAGCACGGGCCGGATCTGCGCGAACAGGTGGTGACCGCGGCGCAGGCTGTGCACGATCCGCGCGTCCCGCACCTCCGCGGGACCGTAGACCCGGTACCGGGTCCCGCGCTCGCGCGGCGGACTGACCAGCCCGGCCGCCTCCCACACGCGCAGCGTCGACGTCCGCACCCCGAGCAGTCGGGCCACCTCCCCGATCCGCAGCCCGGAGGACGCGACGGCCCCGGGGGATCCGGCAGGTCCGGGCGCTCCCGCGCGACCGGGGGCCTCCCGGGCCAGCGCCTCCAGGGCCTCTCCGGTCGCCCGCAGGGCGGTGCGCTCCCGGTGCAGTTCGGCGTGCGCCTCGTCGACGAGGGCGAGCGCCGCCGCGACGTCCCCCTCGTGGACGGTCCGCATGATCCGGGCCGCCGTCACCGGCCCGTATCCCTTCACCAGCGCCCGGTACGCCAGCAGCGCCTGCCGGTGCGCGGCCCCGAAGACGCGGTATCCGGACTCGGTGCGCTCCGCCTCGGGCAGCACCCCCACCTCCTCGTAGTTGCGGATCTGCTGCGTGGACAGCCCCGCGAGCCGGGCGAGGTCGACGGTGCGCAGCCGGCGATGGGTCATCCTGAACGGCTCCCGGGCGAGGAGGTGACGACGTGAGGAGGTGAGGAGGTGAGGAGGTGAGGAGGTGAGGAGGTGACACCGTACGTGTTCCGCAGGCGGCCCGCGGCCGGTCCGGGACGGGGCGGGCCACCGGATGACCGGAACCGGCCCCACCGCGGATCCGCGGCCCGGTCGAGGCAACCCCGGGCCGTGCGGACCTCTCTCACCGTGCAAAGGGGGACATCGGATGAAGATCGTGACGACTCGGTACGCGGCCATCGCCGCGCTGCTCGCCTGCTGCTGCCTGCCGCTGACCGCCTGCGGCACGGAACGCGCGGGGACGCATGCGGCGGGCTCCCGGTCCGCAGGGGGATCGTCCGCGGGGGACGAGACGAGCGACGACGGCGGGGAGAACCTCCCCGACACCACCTCCGACGACCAGGGCTCCGGCCCCGACACCACGACCGACGACCAGGGCGCACTCCCGGACACGACCTCCGACGACCAGGGCACCCTGCCGGACACGACCTCCGACGACCAGGGCGCGCTCCCGGACACCACGTCCGACGACCAGGGCGACGGCCGTTTCGCGGGCGACATGACGGCAGACGGCAAGAGGGTGCCGACGGAGGGTCCGCACCGCTGGTTCCCGATGCTCCGCGAGTTCCGCTCCTACCTCGGGGCGGGCCTCCCGAAGGAGGACGCCGCAGTCGCAGCCCACGTGACGGGCGTCCATGTCCGCGTGCCCGCGGGCACCGACCGCAGAGTGGCCGTCGTCAACGTCGACTACGGCGTGTGGGAGCAGGCGGGGGTCGACCGCACCGCGCGGGTCTTCGCCCGCTGGCGGCTCGCCGTGTACGGCGACCACGGCCGTGTGCAGGTCCTCGGCTCGGGGAAGACCACCGCCGAACTGGACTGGTGACCGACGGCACCTGAGTCCGGTACCGCCGCCGCGTGAGCGCCCTTTCGTGGCCCGAGGGACACCACGCGATCTGGCGGATATCAACTCCCTCTCCTTACCCTTGCGTTGGGGACCGGCCCTGGGGGAGGTACGGTGCACAGACGGTTGTACGGGCGGGGCGCGCTGTTCGACGTCGATCCGCCCGGTCTCGTGGCGCGGCTGGTCGGGATCCGTCCCTACGAGCTGCACGCGGAGAAACTCGAACATCCGGGCGGGCCACCGCTGTTGGTGCTGGCGGGCGGCCGGGGACTGGGCAAGAGCGCGGTGCTGGCCGAGCTGTGGGACGCCTACACGGGCCGCACCCGCCGGGGCGAGGCCCGCAGGCGCACGCCGGTCGCGTTGATCGACTGCGAGGACGAGCAGTTCGCCCGCCCGCCGCACGAGGAGAGCCCCGAGTCCTGGTCACCGGTGTGGCAGGCGCTGCTGGTGGTCGCCGAGCAGCTGACGGAGCCGGTGCGGGCGGCCGGGCAGCTCACGTTCCCGCGACTGACGGCCGGGCTGGTCGCCGTACGGGCCAGCGACTGGAGCGGACGGACCGACTCCGACCGCATCCGGCGGGAGCTGGTGCGCATCCTGCTGCTGAACGAACGGGCCTCGCGGTTCACCCTGGCCGGGCGGTGGGCGGCGAAGGTGGCGTCGAAGGTGATCGCGGCGGCGAGCGGCGGGGGCCCGTTCGTCGCGGCGACCGTCGAGGCCACCCTGGAGGCGCTGTCCGAGGGGGTCACGCACCGCAAGGAGCAGAAGCCGGCCACCTGGTACCGCGGCTATCCGAACGCGGGCGGCAACGCCAAGCGCGGTCTGCTGCTGCTCGCCGGGAACTTCCGGGCGGGCGGCACCTCGCGCGAGCACGCCGAGCGCTGGCTGGTACGGGCGCTGCTCGCCGACCTGGCCGAGGCGTACTCGGGGCTCGGTTCGCATCTGACCCGTCTCGGCCGGCCGCTGGTGCTGCTGGACAACGCGGGCGGCGGTCCGGGGCCGGGCCTGCTGGACGCCGTCCTGAGGGACCGGGCGGACGGGGTCGCCGACCAGGTGGTGTGGGTGGCGACGGTGCGCGGCCCGGACCACCCGGCGCTGGGCGACGCCGTACGCCGCACCCTGCCGCAGGTCGCCCGGACCACGGACTGGGAGCCGGGCGGCACGCCGTCCTCGCGGGCGCTGGTGGTGCCGCTGCCGCCGCTCTCCCCCGACGACACCCTGCACATGGTCGGCGCGGTCTGCGACGACGTCGAACCGCCGCCCCGGTTTCCGCACGCCACCCACCGGCTGACCGGCGGCAACCCGCTCGGCATCGCGCTGCTCGCGACCGCCGCCCGGCAGCACCCGGAGCAGGCGGCGTCGCTGGGACGGCTGCTCACCGCGAGGATCGGGCCGGAGGAGGGGCAGGCCGACGAGGGCCGGCCCGTCTACGCCGAGCTGCTTGCCCGGCTGGCCCCCGCCAGCCGGCTCGAGGAGCTGACGGTCCTCGCGGCGGCCCACGGCCACGCCTCCGCCACGGCCCTCGCACAGGCCCGGCTCCCCGAGGACTTCGGCTCGTCGGGCGTGCGGGCGCTGCGGATCCGGCTGGCCGAGGAGGGGATCCCGGACGAGACCGGGCACTTCGTCGGCGACCCGTTCCTGCGCACCCTGCTGCTGCTCCGGCTGCACCACCGGCAGGCCGACCACACCGGGTGGCGCGAGACGCACGAGACGATGATCGCCCACTTCGCGACGGGCCTGGGCTTCCGGACCCCGAGTCCCGGCGTGGACGCCTTCCGCCTGTACCACCGGCTCGCCCTCGGGGACACCGCCGACGCGGTCGCCCACCTGCGGGACACGTTCCCGGTCCTCGCCACCCGCGCCTGGCTGCTGACGCTCCGGCTGCTGGGCACCGCGCCCTACTTCCACGCGCACGACACGCAGGGACGGGACGCGGACGGGCACGAGGACCGGCGCTCGGCGGTCGCGCTGGGCCGCACCGACGCCGGAGAGGAGCCGCCCGAGGGTGCCGACCGGGCCCTTCATCTGCGGGTACGGCGGCTGCTGCACGCGGTCTGGCAGGTGTCCGACCCACTGGTGCTGCCGGATCAACGGGTGTGCGAGCGGCTGGAGTTCGAGCTGCGCCAGCTGTCCGATCTGCGGCCTGCCGGGGGCGCGCTGCTGTTCGCGGCATCCCGGGCGTGGCCCCGCGACGCCCTCGCCGGCCGCCCGCTGCGGATTCCGGAGGAGGACGGCGACACGGACGGCGACGGAAACGGCAGTGGCGGGAACGGACCGGACGACGGCGGCGACGGGGACGGGGAGGCGTGATGGCGGACGGAGTCAGAAGCCCGCTGGTGCGGTGGCTTCGGGAGATCTGGGAGATCCGGCTCCACCGCTATCTGGCGCTGCTGCTCACGGCCGCCGCGGTGACCGGGCTGGTCTTCGCCGTGCGGGCGGTCACCGCGGAGCACCGGGCGTGCGCGCCGGGCGTGGCCCGTCCGCCCGGCAGCGACGAGTGCGTGGGCGTGGCCACGGACGCGTTCGACTTCGGGCACCCGCAACTGCGTGACGCGGTGAAGGCGATCGACCGGGAGAACAGCCGCCTGAAGGCGGGCGGTTACGTCACGGTCGCCCTGATGCTGCCGTACACCGCCACCACCCCCTCGACGCTCAGCGACATCCAGCACGAGGTGCAGGGGGCGTACCTGGCGCAGTGGCAGGCCAACCACACCTCCAACGGGCAGGCCCCGGCGATCCGTCTGGTGCTCGCCAACCCCGGCGCGACCAGCGCCCACTGGGAGACGATGGTCGACCGGCTGGAGCGGATGGCGCGGGGCGAGGACCGGCTGAGGGCGGTGGTGGGGGTCGGCCAGAGCACCGACGCCAACAAGAAGGCGGTGGCGGAGCTGACCCGGCGGGGCATCCCGGTGGTCGGCGCGTCCATCACCGCCGACGACCTCGCCAACGGGCAGAACGGCAGGGACCCCTTCCCCGGACTGGCCCGGGTGGCCCCCACCAACACCGACGAGGCGCGCGCCCTGGCCTCGTTCGCCAAGGTCGACGCCGCACGGGCGCTGCTGGTGTACGACAAGCCCGGCGACCCGTACACGCGCACGCTGCAGACGTCGTTCGCCGCGCTGCTCAAGGGCTCGCCCTACGAGCCGCAGCCCTTCACCCCGCCCGCCGACCGGACGCAGGAGGGCACCACCGCGAACACCTTCCGGCAGATCACGCATCTGGTGTGCGACACCTCGGCGGGCACGGACACGATCCTGTTCGCCGGGCGGCACACCCAGCTGCGGCAGTTCGTCAACGCGCTGGGCACCCGCGGCTGCCAGGACCGGAGGTTCACCGTGCTGACCGGCGACGAGGGCTCGTACCTGTCCGGCGACAAGAAGCTGGACCGCACCGCCCTCACCCACAACCTGTCGGTCCGGTACACCGCCCTCGCCCACCCGGACGCCTGGACGACGTCCCCCGCGGGGCCGGGCGGCTCCGCGGGGGACGCGAAGGTCCTCACCGACCTCCTCGCCCGCAGCGCCCGGGCGCCGGTCGGCCCGATCGGCGAGGTCGCCTTGGAGGACGGTCAGCTGATCATCGGCTACGACGCGATGACGCTGGCCGTCCACGGCATCCGCGAGGCCACCCCGGAGGGCGGGACGGCTCCGCCCCTCGCGGACGTCGGCCTGCAGTGGCCGCAGGTCAAGGGCTCACTGCGGGTGAACGGGGCGAGCGGCTGGATCTGCCTGGACGTGCACGGCAACCCGTACGACAAGGCCGTCCCGATCGTCGAACTGCACGCCGACGGCGGCTCCCGCTTCGTAAGGCTCGCCTGGCCGGAGGGGAAACCGCCGTCGAAGGAGTGCCTGCCGGCCGTCAAGGGAGCCCGACCCGCCGTGCCGTCCCGGCCCGCCGAACCACCGGCGACCGGAGCGCCGGGCTAGTACTGCAACGGTGCTTGCCGTGACTGCTGGCCAGCTCGTTCGTTGGTGTGGTTATGGGTGGGGACCTTGCTGAAGTCAGGTTGTGGGCCGGAGAGCTGGACGTACTGCATGAGCGGTTCGTGCACCGGTTCAACCGGGAGGAGCCGCGTCAGTCGGCGCTTGCTTATATGCGGGGGCTGGTTGCGCCGCTGGAGCGGAAGAACGGCTGGACGCTGGCGGAGGAGGCCGGTCACGCGGGCCCCGATCGCATCCACCGGCTGCTGAACCGGATCGAGTGGGATGCCGACGAGGTCCTGGACGACGTGCGCGACTACGTGGTGGAAAACCTCGGAGACCGGGACGCCGTGCTGATCGTCGATGACACCGGCTTTTTGAAGAAGGGCGTCCGCTCGGCCGGCGTGCAAAGGCAGTATTCGGGCACAGCCGGCCGAACGGAGAACTGCCAGATCGGTGTGTTCCTCGCCTACGCCACCGGCCGCGGACGCACTCTGATCGACCGCCGTCTGTATCTGCCCACCTCCTGGACGGACGACCGGGACCGCTGCCGCCGGGCCGGCATCGACGACAGTGTCGCCTTCGAGACGAAGGTGGTCATGGCCAAGGCGATGGTCCGCCGGGCAATCGCCGACAAGGTCCCGTTCAGTTGGGTGACGGCGGACGCCGCCTACGGCTACAGCAAGGGCTGGCGGTTCGAGCTTGAGCAGGCGGACGTCTTCCACGTCATGGCCACCACCCGGCACGACACCGTCGTCACCCGCTGGTCCGTCGATCACCCCGTCCACGACCTGTTTCCCGGCCTGCCACGGCAGAAATGGAAGCGCCGTTCCTGCGGTGAAGGAGCCCATGGCCGGCGGATCTTCGACTGGGCCCGCGTCGAAGTGAGGCCCTGGCACCGGGAGGACCGCCGGCACTGGGTTCTCGCCCGCCGCAGCGTCAGCAGGCCCGAGGAGATCTCCTACTACGTCGCCTACTGTCCCGCCGACACGACGCTGGACGAGCTGATCCGCATCGCGGGCAGCCGATGGGCAGTCGAGGAATGCTTCCAGACCGCCAAGCAGGAATGCGGCCTGGACGACTACCAGGTCCGCCGCTACCCGGGCTGGCACCGCCACATGACCCTGGCCATGGCCGCCCACGCCTGCCTGACCGTCCTGCGGGCCCGCCAGCTGGACATGGACAAAGCAGAAACGGATCCTCCCAGCTCATCCACCTCAGCCTCGCCGAAATCCGACGCCTGATCCACCGCCTCACCGACCGTCGGCCAGAACCGGTCGAGCACATTCTGCGATGGTCAACGTGGCGTCGACGACGCCAATATCAAGCCCGCCTGAGTCACTACAAACGACGCGGACACAGCCCCTGAAAACTGCCCAGCACTCAGAACAAGCACCGTTGCAGTACTAGGGCGTACGCGACCGCCCGCTCAGAAGGTGATGCCGGTCAGTGCGCCCAGGGATTTCACCTCGGCGTAGGAGTGCTTGCCGGAGATGAAGATGTTGACGCCGTAGTAGTTGAACAGCCAGCAGCCGAAGGCGAGGAGGGCCAGGTAGGCGGCCTTGCGGCCCTTCCAGCCGGCGGTGGCGCGGGCGTGCAGGTAGCAGGCGTACGCGACCCAGGTGATGAACGACCAGGTCTCCTTGGGGTCCCAGCCCCAGTAGCGGCCCCACGCGTCGCCCGCCCAGATCGCGCCCGCGATGATCGTGAACGTCCACAGGGGGAAGACGGCGGCGTTCACGCGGTAGGCGAACTTGTCGAGGGAGGCGGAGGCGGGGAGCCGGTCCAGGACCGAGTTCGCGAACCTGCCGGGCGTTCCGCCGTTCGCGAGCTTGTTCTCGTAGGCGTCCTTGAACAGGTACAGGATCGTGGCGACCGCGCCGACGTAGAACACCGCGCCGCAGAAGATCGCGGTGGAGACGTGGATGTACAGCCAGTAGGAGTGCAGCGCCGGGACCAGCTGGTCGCTCGCCGTGTAGAGGACCGTCACCGCGAGGCCCAGGTCCAGCAGGACCGTGGTGATCAGGAACAGGCCGAGCCAGCGCACGTTCTTCTTCAGCGCGAGCAGGCCGAGGTACACCCCGACGGCCACCGTGGAGAAGGTGATGTTGAACTCGTACATGTTGCCCCACGGCGCGCGCTGCACCGAGGCCGCACGGGCGATCACGCCGCCCACCTCGACCAGGAAGGCGAGCACGGTGAGGGAGATGGCGATCCGGCCGTACATGTCGCCCTGCTCGTCGCCTCCGTGCGCGCCCGGCCCGTCGGGCACGTCACGCGCGCCGGCCGCGGAGCGCACCACGACCTGCGGCCGCTCCAGGACGGCGGTGGAGCCGCCCTTCGTCACGGTGACGGCCGGCCCCTTCGCCTTCGCGTCCTGCTGGGCGGTGAGCGCGGCGGCGGTGCGGCCGACCTTGCTGCGGCTGCCGAGGAGCCATTCGGCGATGTACGCGAAGAAGGCCAGGGTGTAGACGGCCATCGACGAGTAGATCAGCGTGTTGCTGATGCTCGCGAGATGTTCGTTGGTGGCGGCGGCCAGCTCGGTCGCGGCGGCGAGAGTCACTGCTCAGCCCCTTTTTCGGCGGGTACGACAGGGGGATCGGTGGGTTCGGGTGAGTCGGGATCGGCGTCGGGCGCGCCGGGGGCCCGGTCGTACAGGGTTGCGGCGAGAGCGCCGAGTTCCTCGGGCACCTTGGCGGACTCGCTGCGGCCGAGGCCGGCCATCTCGACGACCGTCACCCCGTCGGCCCCCCGCACGGCGCGCACCCACACCCGGCGGCGCTGGACGAACAGGGAGGCCGCGAGCCCGAAGATCGCGGTGATCGCGCCGCCCAGCGCCCAGCCGCTGCCCGGCTGCTGGGTGACCTGGAAGTTGGCCCACTGCCGGGTGCTGTCGTAGGTGACCGTGCCCGCCCCGCCGGGGAGCGTCATGGTCTCGCCGGGCTTCAGGTTCTCGCGCAGCTGCGCGTTCTTGGAGTCCTTGAACTCCTTCATATGGGCCTTGTCGAGCTGGTACACGCTCTGCGGGATGCCCGAGTTGACGCCGAGGTCGCCGTGGTACGGCGTCAGGTTCAGCACCGGGTTGCGCAGCGACGGGAACGTGGAGGCGGTCTCGCTGCCCGGCGTGTACGTCGGCAGGAAGAACGCCGAGATGCCGAGCTGCTCGCTGACGCCCCGGGCGTCGCGGTAGCCGTCGAGGACCTTGATCACGCCCGACGAGGTGACGTTGGAGTCGAGCGGCAGCAGCGGGACGGCGTCATGGAAGACGACCTTTCCCCTGCCGTCGCGGACGGTGATCACCGGGGCGTAGCCGTGGGCGGTGAGGTAGACCTTCGAGTCGTCGATCTCCAGCGGGTGGTTGACCTTGACGACGGTCTTCGCGTCCTTGCCGTACGCGCCCACACTGTAGGTGAGCGCGGCCTGGTAGGTGCGCGGGGTGCCGGTGTTGGGGCCCGAGGTCTCGTACGTGCCGGTGAACTTGTCCAGGGTGAAGCTGAACGGGTTCAGGTCGTCGGTGTCGAAGAGGTTGCCGGACTTGAAGTCGTCGTAGGAGATGAGGGTGTTGGAGAAGCCGCCGCTGCCCTCGACGAGGAGCTTGTTGCCCTCGGACTTGAAGAGCTGGCCCCAGGCGAAGGCGACCAGCATCACGATGAGGGCGATGTGGAAGGCGAGGTTGCCGACCTCGCGCAGATAGCCCTTCTCCGCGGCGACTGCGTCCCCGCTCACGTGGGCGCGGAAGCGACGCTTCTTCAGCAGGGCCAGCGCGGCCTCGCGTACCTGCTCCGGCTCGGCCGGGGTACGCCAGGTCGTGTAGGCCGGCAGCCGGGTCAGCGTCCTCGGCGCACCCGGCGGGCGGCCGCGCAGCTGGCCCACGAACTGCCAGGTGCGGGGCACGATGCAGCCGACGAGGGAGATGAACAGCAGCAGGTAGATCGCGGAGAACCACACCGAGCTGTACACGTGGAAGAGGCCGAGCCGGTCGTAGACGACCGCGAGGCTCTCGTGGGCCCGGCGGAAGTCGGCGACCTTCGTCTCGTCGTTGCCGGACTGCGGGATGAGCGAGCCGGGGATCGCCCCGAGCGCGAGCAGCAGCAGAAGCAGCAGGGCGACCCGCATGGAGGTGAGCTGACGCCAGAACCAGCGGGCCCAGCCGACGACGCCCAGGGCGGGCATGTTCGCGAGCGAGTCCGCGGGCGCGGTCGACAGCTGGGAGCCGGCGGCGCCGAGGTCCTGCTCCTCGGAGGCGGCCGGAGTCCCGTCGGGGCCGGCGTTGACCGTGCTCTTGCTCATGGCTCAGATCCCCACAGTGAAGCCGGCGGACCAGGACTGCATGTCCTGCACGATGCGGTCCCAGGCACCGGTCAGCAGCAGCAGACCGGTGACGATCATCATCGTGCCGCCGATCCGCATCACCCAGACGTAGTGGCGCTTGACCCAGCCGAAGGCGCCGAGCGCCTTGCGGAAGGCGACCGCGGCGAGCACGAACGGCACGCCGAGGCCGAGGCAGTAGGCGACGGTCAGTATGGCACCGCGGCCCGCGCTGCCCTGCTGGGAGGAGAGGGCGATGACGGAGGCGAGGGTCGGGCCGATGCAGGGCGTCCACCCGATGCCGAACAGGGCGCCGAGGAAGGGAGCGCCGACGAGCCCGGCGACGGGCCTGCGGTGGAAGCGGAACTCCCGCTGCGTCATCCAGGGCATCAGGCCCATGAAGAAGACGCCCATGAGGATCATGAGGACGCCCAGCACCTTGGACAGGACGCCCTGGTTCTCCTGGAGCGTCTGGCCGAAGTACCCGAACAGGGCGCCGCCGGAGACGAACACGGCGGTGAAGCCGAGGACGAACAGGGAGGCGCCGGCGACCATCCGTCCGCGCCGGGCCTCGGCGAGGTCGGTGCCGGTCACGCCGGTGACGTAGGACAGATAGCCCGGGACGAGCGGCAGGACGCAGGGCGAGAAGAAGGAGACGAGACCGCCGAGCAGGGCGAGCGGCAGGGCGAGCAGCAGGGCGCCGCTCATCACCGTCTGGTTCGGGTCCGTGGCGGCGGCGTACGTGGTGAGCGCGCTCACGTCACTTCTCCGCGAGGATCGGGGCGATCATCTTGCGCAGCTTCTCCTCGCTGAGCGCGGCCAGCGAGCGGGCGGCGATCTTCCCCTCCCGGTCGACGACGAGGGTGGAGGGGATGGCCTGCGGGTTGAGCGTGCCCTTGCGGAAGCGGAGGATCAGCTTGCTGCTGGGGTCGTACAGGCTGGGGTAGGTGACCCCGTACTGCTCCTCGAAGGCGAGGGCGCTGCGGACCTGGGGGTCGGCGACGTTGATGCCGACGAACTGCACGCCCTTGCCCTGGAGGTCCTTGGAGACCTTCTCGAAGTTGGGCGCCTCGGCGCGGCACGGGGCACACCAGGAGCCCCACACGTTCAGGACGACGATCTTCCCCTTGAAGGAAGCGACGTCCAGCTGCTTGCCCGCGACGGTCTCACCCGAGAGGTCCGGGACCTGCGCCCGCTCGCCCTTCTCGGCGGTGGAGATGCCGTCCTTGCCCAGGACGAAGTTGGTGCCGCCGCCCCCGCCCGACGTGCCGCCGGAGCCGCAGGCGGACAGCAGCAACGCGGCGACGAGGGCACCCGCGCCGAGGACTGCGGGGCGACGCGGACGGATCCAGGCGGCACTCATGTGAAAAGTTTCGCATGCCCGTTCTGGGGATCTTGCGCACCCCCCTTGCGGGGAGAAAACCGCATTTCAGGTGGCAGACGCGGAGGCCTTCGGGGACTTCGGGGCGGTCGGCGACTTCGGGGTCTCGGCCAGGAATGTCTTCCAGCCGCCGGCCGGCTGCTGCCCGACCTCGAGGGTGCGCAGCTTCTCGAGCACCTCCGGCTTCTGGACGTCGATCCAGTCGACGAACTGCCGGAAGGAGACGATGCGCACGTCCGCGCCCTTCTCCTTCTCGCGCGCGATGTGCTTGAAGGACTCCTCGACGGCGTCCATGTAGATGCCGCCGTTCCACTGCTCGAAGTGGTTGCCGACGAAGAACGGAGCCCGGTTCGTCTCGAATGCCCGCTTGAATCCCTGTATGTACGCCTGGGCGGACTGCTGCCGCCAGCCGGGGTAGTTGTGGGCGGGCGCCTTCGTCGAGTTGACGGACTGGTTGGCGAGCATGTTGTAGTCCATCGAGAGGACCTCGAAGCTGCGCCCCGGGAAAGGTATCTGCTGCAACGGCAGATCCCAGATCCCGCCCTTCTTCTTCGGCCACACCTGACGGCCGCCCGGCGAGGAGGCGTCGTAGCGCCAGCCGAGGGCGCGGGCGGTGGGCAGCAGGTTGTCCTGACCGAGCAGACAGGGCGTGCGTCCGCCGACGAGTTCCTTGTCGTAGTCGAAGGGCAGCGCGGGCAGGTCGGTCCAGCCGGTGTTGGTCCGCCACTCCTTCACGAACTTCTTCGCCTGGTCTATCTCGCTGCGCCACTGCGCCGGCGTCCACTTGCCGACCGAGCCGTGGCCCTCGCCGCAGAAGTGGCCGTTGAAGTGGGTGCCTATCTCGTGCCCCTCGAGCCAGGCGCGACGGACGCCCGCGAGCGTCATCTTGACGTGCTCGTCGGTGAGGTAGCCGATGTCGGAGGCGCCGCGGGGGTTGTTCGGCGGGTCGTAGAGCCGCTTCTTCGACTCGGGCAGCAGATACAGCCCGGACAGGAAGAAGGTCATGCTCGCGCCGTGCGCCTTGGCGAGATCGAGGAAGCGGTCGAAGAGTCCGTTACCGACCTCGCCCGCGCCGTCCCAGGAGAAGACGACGAACTGCGGCGGCTCCTGGCCGGGTTGCAGCGGCACCGGCTTGGCCGGCTGATGGGGCTGCTTGCCGGTGAAGGACGTGGAGCCGTCGCCGAGGGGGCGGGCGTCGGCCTTCGGGCGGGGGCTGCCGGAACCGCCGCCCTTGGCGCCCTTCTTCGCGTCACCGGCGGGGGAAGGGTCGTCCGAACTCGTGAGGCTGCCACAGCCGGCGAGTCCGGCGACTGCCGCGGCTCCGGCCCCGAGTCCGATGGCTCCCCTTCGGGTGATCGTGCGCATGGCGTCCTCGTTCATCAGATCCTCTGGTGGTCACCCATTCAGAGGACATGATGAACGGTGAGGTTCCTCTCGATCACGTCGATCTGGCAACAAATGTCACGAACGTGTCATGAGCAACGGCGAGGGTTCGCGGAAACAGGCGACGGGCGGTGGGCGCGCCACCGCCCGCCCGCCGGTTCAGCGGACCTGGTCAGAGATGTTTTTCACGACGTACCGCTGCGGGGCGCCGCAGGCGGCCTTCGACGTCTTCCTGATGCCGACCCACGGGCCGTACACCTTCCAGTTCCTGCCGGTGATGCCGTCTTCGCACGTCACCACGACGCGCACCTGGCCGGTGCCGCTATAGCAGATCACGGATCCCCAGTTCGGGGTCGGATTGATCTCGTCGGTGCCGTGCTGACACACCTCCGGCGTGGCGCTCGCGGCGGTCGCGCCCGCGATCGGCACGGCGACGGCGATGCCGGCCAGCACCAGCGGCGTCATGGCGAGCGACGCCAGCTTCTTCATCTTCATGACTTCTTCCCCCCTTCTGGCTGCCTGCCGGTCCAGCAGGCAGCCGGGACCGGGCCCATGGAACACGGCCGCGGCGACGGTCACGGAGGACGCTACCCAAGATCCAACAGGCATGTCCATGCCCTTTGGCAGGGCCTGGCCTACGCCCCGAAGGCCTTGCCCTTGCCCTGGACCGGCTTGGCTCCGGCACGCAGGTGCGGCGGCACCAGGTCGAGGGCGGGTTCGGTGTATCCGACCGACATGATCCGGTCGCCCTGGTAGGTGAACGTCGTCAGCGACGCGAGCGTGCACTGCCGCTTGCGCGGGTCGTGCCACAGCCGCCGCCGCTCGACGTAGGACCGCACGATCCAGATCGGCAGCTGATGGCTGACCAGCACGGCCTCGTGCCCGCGGGCCGCGTCCTTCGCCGCGTCCAGCGCGCCCATCATCCGCACGACCTGGTCGACGTAGGGCTCGCCCCAGGACGGCTTGAAGGGGTTGACGAGGTGCTTCCAGTTCTCCGGCCGGCGCAGCGCCCCGTCCCCCACCCCGAACGTCTTGCCCTGGAAGACGTTCTCAGCCTCCAGAAGCCGCGCGTCGGTGGACAGGTCGACCCCGTGGGCCTTGGCGATGGGCGTCGCCGTCTCCTGCGCCCGCTCCAGCGGGGAGGCGACGACGTGGGTGACGTCGCGGGAGGCGAGGTGCTCGGCGACGCGGTCGGCCATCCGCCGGCCCAGCTCGGAGAGGTGGTAGCCGTCGAGACGGCCGTAGAGCACGCCGTCGGGGTTGTCGACCTCGCCGTGCCGCATCAGGTGGACGACGGTGACGTCCTGGGCGGCGCCGTTCTTCTCGAAGGTGCTCATCAGGCCGTGGCCTCCGCAGCCGCTCGGGCCGCCGCCGGGAGGGCGTCGGCGATTCTCTGGACGGCCGTGTCGTCGTGGGCCGTGGACACGAACCAGGACTCGAAGGACGACGGCGGCAGATAGACGCCGTTCGCCAGCAGCGAGTGGAAGAAGGCGGTGAAGCGGAACGACTCCTGCGCCTTGGCGTCCTCGTAGTCGCGCACGGGACGGTCCGTGAAGAAGACGGAGAACATGTTGGAGGCGCTCTGCAGCGTGTGCGCGACGCCTTCCTTGGTCAGCGCCTCCGACACCAGCGACTGGATCTGCGTGGAGACCGCGTTCACCTTGGCGTACGCGGCGTCGTCGAGGAGCCGGAGCTGGGCCAGGCCGGCCGCGGTGGCCACCGGGTTCCCGGAGAGCGTGCCGGCCTGGTAGACGGGGCCGGCGGGCGCGAGGTGCTCCATGACGTCGGCGCGTCCGCCGAACGCCGCGGCCGGGAAGCCGCCGCCCATGACCTTGCCGAAGGTCATCAGGTCGGGTGTGACCCCGTCGATCCCGAACCACCCGGAGCGGCTGGTGCGGAAGCCCGTCATCACCTCGTCGGAGACGAACAGCGCGCCGTTGGCCCGGCAGGCGTCCTTGAGCCCCTGGTTGAACCCGGGCAGCGGCGGCACGACGCCCATGTTCCCGGGCGAGGCCTCGGTGATCACGCAGGCGATCTCGCCGGGATGCCGGTGGAAGGCCTCCTGCACGGCCTCCAGGTCGTTGTACGGCAGGACGATCGTGTCGCCGGCCTGCGCGCCGGTGACGCCCGGGGTGTCGGGCAGCGCGAAGGTGGCGACCCCGCTGCCCGCCGACGCGAGGAGCGAGTCCACGTGGCCGTGGTAGCAGCCGGCGAACTTGATCACCTTGGTGCGCCGGGTGAAGCCGCGGGCGAGACGGATGGCCGACATGGTGGCCTCCGTGCCGCTGGACACCAGGCGGACCTGGTCGACGGGCTCGACCCGCGCCACGATCTCCTCGGCGAGCGCGACCTCGCCCTCACCGGGCGTGCCGAAGGAGGTGCCGCGGGTGACGGCCTCCTGCACGGCGGCGATCACCTCGGGGTGCGAGTGCCCGAGGATCATGGGCCCCCAGGAGCAGACCAGGTCGACGTACTCCCGCCCGTCGGCGTCCGTCAGATACGGGCCGGCGCCGGACACCATGAACCGTGGCGTGCCGCCCACGGCGCGGAACGCGCGCACCGGCGAGTTCACGCCGCCCGGCGTGACGACGGACGCACGGTCGAACAGCGCCTGCGAGACGGGCGCATCGTATGAATAGGGCAGTTCGCTCATGACCTGCGGCTTCTCCGACCTTCTCCGACTTGCTGGACTCCGGTTGCCAGTGACCTCCCAGGGTAGGCCAGCGGTGGCCGGGCCCCACGGGGCCTGCCGTCGCCGGCCACGGCGGCGCCGGTCCGGACCCGGACGGCCCGCGGCCCGTCCGCGGCCCCCTTCCGGCCCGGTCGTGGCCCGACCGTGGCGCACGTGGCTCCGCCGACGGCTTCACCATCTGCGAAACTGAGTCGGAACGGGCCTGACAGACGTAGCTCTCTCCGACCGTGTGTCGAGGGACTGCGAGTTTTTCCTGCGGACAGGTGTTTCACCGCACGTTTCGGCGGGCGGCCGTGGGGGAGGTCACTGACACGATGATCGGGTTGCGCGGCGGCGCCGGCGCGTCCTAGAAAAGCAGTCGGGTGGAGATATGCATCGCGGTGGCGGACTGGGCGAGGGGACTGACGACCTGGGTCCTCGGCGTGCCCGGCGGGGAAGGCACCGGCGCAACATGGAGGAAAGCGGCGAAGCGCGACAGACGCAGGCACAAGGCGCACCGAGCGAGTCCGAGCGGGTCGACCGGCAGGTCGACCAGGTCGACCGTCTCGAGGCGGGAAGCAGGAATGGTGGTCGGGTGGGGGTGACGTACAAGTACTTCGGCGCACCGGACGGCGCCACTGCGGCCCGCGTCCCCATCTCGATGCGCCCGGAGGAGCTCGGCGGCGACGAGCTCGGCATGAACGGCATGTTCACCAAGATCAAGCCGGAGACGATGGCCGCGATGGTCCTGACCGGCATCGAGGGCGTCCCCCTGCACAAGGTGCCCCCGCTGGAGCTGGTCGTCCTCCACCCCGACTACGCCGTCGTGAAGCTCCCCATGACCGTCGTCGACCCGCTGCGGGACATCGGCGAGGAAGCGGTCGGCGCGGCCGCGTTCATCTGGTCGACGGTCCCGGACCGCGGCGGCCCCCGCGACGCGTTCAACGTGTACCAACTCCTGCACGAGTGGCAGGACTTCAGCCACCGTCTGCATGAGGCGGGGCATCAGCCTTATTGCCTTGTGTGGCCCTGATCGGCTCTGAGCTGGGTTTCTTGCGGGTTGGGCGGGGTCTTCGGGCCTCGCCCTTTTTGGTGCGGGGGAGGGGCCGTTGGACGGCCAGGGCACATTGAGGGCACATGGGCTCAGACGGGGGCACTGATGCGCCCCCGCCGTCGGGTGTACGTCGCTGCCGGGATCAGCCGCACAGCGGCTCCGTCAGTCGTCCGAGGAGTCCGGCGACGAGTGCGCTCTGGGCGGGGACGGTGTCGGGGTAGCCCGCCGCGCGGAAGACGAGCGCCCCGATCGGGATGAGCGTGACTTACGCGGCGTCGCCGGCGACGTGGGCGACCATCGCCGTCATCGACAGCGCGAAGGTGAGGTACTTGCCCGGCACCCGCGCGACCATGCGGCGCAGCAACGTCGTGAACAGACCGCTCGCCTGGGCGACGGCGATGCCGAAGCCCACGATGAGGATGGTGGCCAGCGGCGGGAAGGTCGCGAAGTTGTCGACCGCTCCCTCGACCATCGTGGTGAGCCCCGCCCTACTGAGCAGGCTCTGCACCTTGGTTGTCTCGTGCGTCCCGGGGTGCACGGTGCTGACACCGGCCGCCGCCAGGACCGCGCTGAGGACGATCACAACCCCCGCGAGGATCCAGAACAGCCAGAACGGGTCGGGGAGTTTGTTGCCGACCTTCTCGATCGCGCTCGCGCCGCCGATCCCCTTCCCCCGCAGACGAGCCGACTCGTGCCCCTCCAGCGTCCGGTCGCGGATGTACTCGCGCTCCATGCCCGACATCGCGGCGAGCACGGTGAAGACGACGCCGCCCGGGTCATGGCTGCCCTGGAGGGCGCCGGTGAGGAACTGCAGGCCGATGCCGCCCGCGCGCGGGGGCTAGGGGATGCATCAGCCGGCGAGGTTCTCCTTGACCCACTGGCGGAGGTCGGTCACGGGGATCGCGTGGCGTGCGTTGTAGGTGTCGTCCTTCGCCCACGCGACGCCGCGGCCCTGCGCGAAGACCGCCCGGTATTTCCGCGTCATGTTGTCCGGGTCGGCGGCCAGCTCGTCGAGCAGCGCCGGAACCGTCCACACCGCACGGCGGAACGGACGCTCCAGCACGGTCTCGAGCGTCTCGGCCAGCTCGCCGTAGGTGATGGTGTCACCGGCGAGGTAGACGATCTCGTTGCGGATGCGAGGTTCGGCGAAGAGGACGTCCGCGGTCAGGACGCCGATGTCTTCGGGCGTCGTCACGGTGACCGCCGTCTCGAGACTTCCCAGCGCGTTGACGGTGTCGTTGGGCAGGTCCACCATGCCCGAGCCGGGCTCGAAGAGGTAGTTCATGAACATGCCGGTGGAGATGATGACCCACTCGGTCTGGTCCTGGGAGCGGAGCAGGTCACGGACGTCCAGCTGGGAGTCGAAGATGTCCTGCGGGCTTCCTCGGCCGATGACGTCGAAGTCGACGCCGAACTGCCACGGGAAGTACCGCGGGAGCCTCGCCTGGAGGGCGGCCTGGGCGACCTTCATGGGGGTCTCGAGGCCGGCGGTGATGCCCGTGCACCCGATGACCGTGTCGTAGTCGGCGAAGAGGGAGGCGAGCTCGTCGACGGTGTTCTTCACGAGGTCCCCTTCGACGATCTTCACGCCCAGGTTTTTGATCTCAGCGACGTCGCGCTGCTTGTCGGGTGCCGTGGACGCGATGGCGCCGGCGCGCAGGAGCACGCTGACGGATGCGCCCTCCACGTCCTTCGCTCGTCGCACGACATTGCGGATGACGGGCATGCCGAGCTCCCCGGCCCCGATGATGAGGATGTCCCGGGAGGTGGGGATCGAGCTGTCGCTGGTCATCTGAAGGTTCCTCTCGTGTTCGTCTTTCCCAGGTGTGTTCTGGTCGCTGGGGTCTCGAGAGTCACCGTAAACTTTGACATCAGTGTCAAGGTCAAGTCGCCGGCCGGCGAGGAGGAGCGAGTGATGAAGATCAGTGAGGCCGCCAAAAAGGTAGGAGCCCCGGCCCGGATGCTCCGCTACTACGAGCAGCACGGGCTCATCGAGTCGTCGCGGTCGACCAACGGTTACCGCGACTACTCTGAGGACCAGGTCGAGCATGCACGGCACGTCCGGGCGCTCGTCGAGGCCGGTCTGTCGACAAGGATGATCAAGATCGTGCTGGACATCGAGGCCCCCTCGACCCAGGACGCAGCAGGCGCGTGCACCCAGATCCTGGCAGAGGAGCTCGCTCACGAGCTGCGCGTCGTCGAGAACAGGATCGTGTGCCTGGAGAAGAGCCGAGACGCGGTGATCGACTACCTCCGGCGAACGGGCCACGCAGACCTGCTGACCCCAGCATGACCCGCAACCCCCGGCATGGCGGGTGCAGGCGGTGGTCGCAAGGCGGGCTGCGGCGGAGAACAGTCGCAGGCGCATCTTTCTTGGGCTCCCAGCGGCGGACTTCGCCGTCGAGGGCGAGCATCGGCAGCCGAGCAGGTCCAGGGCGAGGCAGACGATCTCCAGCCAGACCTGGTTCTGGGCGGTGCCGTGCAGGGGGAGGTTGCGCAGTCCGGTGGTGCGGGCGGCGCGGATGCGGTCCTCGGCACGCGCCCTGCGGCGGTGGCGAAGTTCGAGGTCTACGAGCTGGCCACCGGAGGTGTTCGTGGCGAAGACGGTGAAGCGGTGGCCTGTGCCGCGTCCAGCCCGCTTTGGCGGGCCGTCTCGACCAGCAGCACCCCGCCGGCCTGGGAGACCACCCCGCTGGAGTCACCCAAAACCCGCACACGCGGGTATGACCCGCTACGGTTCTCCACTTGAAAGGTGCCTCTCGCTCGGCGACGTACTGGACCCTCGACAGGTCCTATCGCCCCAGGTAAGAGGCCCTTTCTGTTTCCTGACCACCCGTTGGACAGTCAGCTCCGTGAAGCGCCTGGTCAGAGCTGAAGGGGACGACCTCCGGACCAACCGAACCATCGATCGATCGCCACGTGGACCGTCACGAGCGGGTGCTCTCTGGCCGGGTAGTCCTTGCCGAGGAAGTGCCGTGAGAGCCGATCGATGTCGGCGAGTCCCTCATCAGGCTTGATCGACACGACGTGTCCCTGGACGGATACATGCGTGCCGAAATCGTCCGCTCCCAGCACTGTCAGCGACACGTGGCCGTTGTTCTGCAGGTGTTTCAGGCGGGCGCGGTCGGCGTTCATGCACAGCATGAGAAGTCCGTCATCTTCGATGAGGTACCAGGTCGCTACCGATACAGGGCGGCCTTTCGCCGTGACCGTCGCCATGACGGCCGGGTTCGGCTTCCGGAGAAAGGCCAGGGCGGCCTCTGGCAACGGAGCATCAGACACTAGATCCATCCTTCCATGACACGGGTCCCGGGACACGGCACCCTCCGCCAGATCACATCGCAGACCAACCGCACTGTGCGGTCAGGCTGTTGTCACGCCGCTGCGCGTTCGACCGGCGGCCGACGCCTCAATTCCCGCTGGAGGACGGACGGCGGCTGGTAGGCCACGTCGAGTGTGCCCGTGTCCGTGCCGGGCGGCACGATGGCGTCGATCCGGTCCAGGACGTCGTCCGAGAGCGTGGCCTCGGCGCCCGCGAGCAGATCGTCCAAATGCGCCATGGACCGCGGTCCGAGGAGCGCGGATGTGACGCCGGGGTGAGCGAGCACGAAGCCCACGGCCAGATGGGTCAGCGGCATGCCCGCCTCTTCGGCGAGCGGGATGAGCTGTTCGACGGCGTCGAGCCGCCGTTCGTCCCTGAGATGCGAGAAACTGTACTGCGAGGAGCGGTGCGTCTCGGCCTGCCGGCCCTTGCGGTAGCGCCCGGTCAGCAGCCCGCCGCCGAGCGGCGACCAGACCAGGGTGCCCATGCCGAATTCCTGCGCCACCGGGAGCACCTCGCGCTCGATGCCCCGGTCGAGGATCGAGTACACCGGTTGCTCGGTACGCGGCCGGGCGAGGCCGCGCCGCTCGGCGACCCAGTGGGCGCGGACAAGGTCGGAGGCCGGCATGGCCGAGGTGCCGAAGGTGCGGATCTTCCCGGCTCGCTGCAGGTCGGTGAGAGCCCCGAGCGTCTCCTCGATGTCGGTGTCGGGGTCCGGGCGGTGAATCTGGTAGATGTCCACATAGTCGGTGTCGAGGCGGCGCAGCGAGTCCTCCAGCGCGCGCACCAGCCAGCGCCGGGACGCGCCCTGATGGTTGGGCTCGTCGCTCATCGGCCTGCGGGCCTTGGTCGCGAGCACGACGTCGTCCCGTCGGCCCTTCAGCGCCCGGCCGACGATCTCCTCCGACTCGCCGTGCGCGTACACGTCGGATGTGTCGACGAGGTTGATGCCGGCGTCCAGGGCCCGGTGGATGATGCGGACGCAGTCGTCGTGGTCGGGGTTGCCGAGGGCGCCGAACATCATGGCGCCGAGAGCGTAGGGGCTCACCTTGATCCCGGTCTTGCCCAGGCCGCGGTAACGCATGTTCCTCCTGTAGAACCGTCTGCGAGGTGCAGCCATCAGCCTGCCGGGGGGATGCCGGACGATGAATACTTGAGAGTCCCGATTTTTTGAGCGAGAGTACGGGCATGGCGACCGATCGACTCTCCGAGGCACTCGACCTGGTCGAGGTCCGCGGTGTCCTCGCGGGCGGCATCGCCGCTCGCGACGGATGGTGGAGCCGCGCACAGCTCTCCGACCCGGTCAAGTTCTTCGCGCTCGTCAGCGGTCGGGCCCGCCTGACAACCGACGGGAGCGACGAACCGGTCGACCTCGTGGCCGGTGACGTGGCGATCCTCACCGGGCGCTCCTGGGCCGCGTTCGAGGCCGGCGCGGAACCCCGCCAGGAGGTGCAGCCGGAAACCGACTTCTCCACCGACCGCTTCGCGTCCGCAGACCGCGACACCGACGACATCGTGATCGGCGGCAGCGTCAGTCTGAACGAGGCCGGAAGCACGCTCCTCCTCGAAACACTGCCGCCACTGGCGCACATCAGGTCGGCCGGCGACGACGGCGACCGGCTCCTCGCCGCCCTGCTGCGGCTGTTCGACGAGGCGACCGCGCAGCGGCCCGGCTCGGCCTTCGCGGTCCAGCAGCACGCCCAGATCTTCCTGCTGGAGCTGCTGCGGTCCTATGTCGACCAGTCCGCGCTGCCCTCCAGCTGGCTGCGGCTGCTCGTCGACGAGCGTCTGCGCCCCGCCCTCGACCTGCTGCACGGCTGCCCCGGGCGCCCCTGGGGGCTCGAGGAGCTGGCGCGGGCCGCCGCGATGTCCCGGACGACCTTCGCCGAGCGGTTCCGGCAGGCGGCCGGTGTGCCACCGCTGACCTACCTGGGACGGTGGCGCATGCTGCTCGCCCAGCGGGCGCTCCGGGACGGTGACGCCGGCGTCGCGGCGCTCGCCGAGGCGTTGGGCTACGGCTCGGAGAGCGCCTTCAGCACGGCGTTCAAACGCGTCGTCGGCGAGTCGCCGCTGCGCTACCGGGCCCGCGTGCGACAGAACGTCACCGAGTACGTTCGGACCCAGACGCCATGACGCCTCGGTCCCGTTCAGCTTCCTGCGAAGACCTGGCCGATGCGCGCGTCCGCTTGTTGGCTGCGGGGGGGGGCACTGGCCGATCCGGGCACCGCGTCTGCCCCGCGCCTGATGACCAGGCAGTGCCTGGAAGCCGTCCCGCACCTGGCGCTCGCGGTGGCCTCGGCACCCACTGACCTGCACTAATCAACTGGCCAGGTAAGCCCCGAAGTCCTAGTCGTGACGATTCGTCGGTTTGCCCGGCAGGCCGATTCGGCTGACCGCCCCCTCACCATCGCACCGGAGATGAACGCGGCGAAGGTCGTCTCCGCCGCTCCGCGCCTATCAACCTGTACTACGGCCTCGTCCAGGCCGGATTGACGATGACCGCCGCCCACGTACCGGGCACGTGGACCTTCAACAAGCACGGTTTGAAGATCCTCGACATGGAACCGGACATCCCCGACGTGGCGGTCAGGCCCGACGGGGTGGGTGCCTTCCAAGCAGTGTCCGACGCCACAGGATCCGAGCGAACCACTGATTCGATCACCATCGGATCCCTGTGGAACTCGGTTCCCGAACTCACCGAAGCGCCCCTTGCCGGGATAACGAGCGACCCAGCGTCATCGCCGACAGACAGACATCCGTCCAAGGCGAGGTGGTCAGGTGGTCAGGTGGTCAGGTGGTCGACCAATTCCGCTCCCCCCGCCGAGTACCTGCGCGCGTCGGTCTGCGTGAACGAGGAAATGCCGACGCCGGCGGACAGGAAGGCATGGCTGGCGGCCTTCCTTCCGAACTATCGGGCCTCCACGGTGCACAGCTCTGGGGCAACGAGGAGGACGCCTTCAGAGAGATCCGCTCTCGGCGCTTCTCCGTCGAATTCTGCTGGCCGGCGACCAAACGGGACATGGACGAGGCAGACATCGACGGATTCTTCGACAGCAGGGCTCCCGCCTACCGCTTCAACGCCGACCGCTTCCTACGACCGTCGTTCGAGCCCGCCAAGGCACCCCCGACGCCTCTCATGTCCTGGTGACTGATCCTCTACAGCTTCTCGATGCTGGCCCGCTACCAGCCCCGCAATTGGTCCGAGGCCCTGGACGTCGACAAGTCCCCCAGCGCGGCGCACTGGAGTACGCCCTCGACATCGCCCTAGAAGTCATCCCCCACCTCGTACTTGGACCAAGAGCCGTTGTTGCTCGCCAAGCCGATGGCATTCAAGCCCGCCAGGGCACATGAGCCTGGGAAACGGCGCCGAGCAGTGAGAACTACCGAGAGTCGTTTCCGCAGCTCAGCGCGCATCCCACCAAGAAACCCCAGGTCAGTCCCCCACTTCCTCCAATCGCTGCACGAGTGGCAGGACTTCTCGCACCGGCTGCACGAGGCGGGCCACCAGCCGTACTGCCTCGTGTGGCCCTGAGCCGGCTCCTCCGTCACCCGACGGGATCGCCCCCGTCGGGCCAACTGGCTTTGCGGAGCGGCGCTTTCGGGCGCGCGTGAGTAGCCGGCCGGGCGGCGAGGGTGGGCGGGAGCATGTCAGGATGACGCTCCGACAGTCACTCATGGACGGAGTCCCTCGTCATGTCCTCTGCCCTCGGCGGCGACGGCGGCGCCTCTCTGCACATCGACACGAGCAAGCCGCACCCCGCCCGGATGTACGACTACTTCCTCGGCGGGAAGGACAACTACGAGGTCGACCAGGCAGCCGCTGAGCAGTTCATCAAGGCGGCGCCCGAGGTCCGGGTGGCCGTGCGGGCCAACCGGAGCTTCATGCACCGCGCCGTCCGTCATGTCGTCGCGGAGGGCGGCGTCCGACAGATCCTCGACATCGGCACGGGTCTGCCGACCGAGCCCAACGTGCACCAGATCGCGCGGGCCGTCGCGCCCGGGACACGCGTCGCCTACGTCGACAACGACCCGATCGTCAGCACCCACTCCATGACGCTCGTGGACGACGCCGCCGACACCTCCGTCGTCCTGGCCGACCTGCGCGACCCCCGGTCCGTCCTCGACCACCCCGACGTGCGCCGGGTGATCGACTTCGACCGGCCGGTGGCCCTGCTGCTGGTGGCCGTCCTGCACTTCCTCACCGAGGCGGAGGATCCGGACGCCGTCGTCGCCGAACTGCGTGACGCGCTGCCCGCCGGCTCGTACCTGGTGCTGTCCCACGCGACGGGCGACCTCCACGAGGACGGGCGCGAGGAGGCGGCCGCCGTCTACAAGAGCGCGACCGCCAGCATGAACCCCCGCGGCCACTCCCGCGTCCTGGACTTCTTCGGGGACTTCACCCTGCTCGACCCGGGCCTGGTCCTGGTCCCGCAATGGCGTCCCGACGAGCCGCCCGCGCCGGACACCCCGCCCATCGGCATCTACGGCGCAGTGGCCCGCAAGGGCGACTGACGGGGCCCACGGCCGACGGGCGGCACGGCCGGGCGTGGCGTGCGGGCCGGCTCAGTTCCAGAAGCCTTCGCCCTCCGGCCCCTCGATCTCCTGCTCGGCCCAGATCGTCTTGCCCTTGGCGCCCGGGCGGGCGCCCCAGCGCCGGGACAGCTGGGCGACCAGGAGCAGGCCCCGGCCGCCCTCGTCGTAGGTGCGGGCGCGGCGCATGTGGGGCGCCGTACCGCCGGCGTCGCTGACCTCGCAGATGAGCGTGCGGTCATGGATGAGCCGCAGCTGGACGGGCGGTTCGCCGTGCCGGATGGCGTTGGTGACGAGCTCGCTCACGATCAGCTCGGTGACGAAGGCGGCGTCGGCGAGCCCCCAGTCCGCGAGCCGTCCGACCGCCTTCTTCCGGGCGTCGGCGACCGCGGCCGGGTCGGCGTCCACGTCCCAGGTCGCGACGCGGGAGGCGTCCAGCACCCGGGTGCGGGCGAGGAGGAGCGCCACGTCGTCGGAGGGCGTCCCGGGGAGCAGGCCGTCGAGCACGGCGTCGCACATGACGTCCAGGGAGGCCGCGGGGGCGGTCAGGGACCGGCACAGGCGGGCGGCGCCGTCGTCGACGTCGCTGTCACGGGACCGGGACGCGATGAGGCCGTCGGTGTAGAGGGCGAGCAGGCTGCCCTCGGGCAGCTCCGTCTCGAGCGCCTCGAAGGGCAGTCCGCCCAGGCCCAGCGGGGGCCCCGCGGGAAGCGGCAGCAGTTCCACCGTGCCGTCGGGGCGCGCCACGGCGGGCAGCGGGTGCCCGGCCCTCGCCAGCGTGCAGCGGCGCGTCACCGGGTCGTACACGGCGTACAGGCAGGTCGCCCCGACGTCGCCCGCGGTCCCCTCGTCGCCGAGTGTGTCGGCCTCGGTGGCCAGCCGGCCCACCAGGTCGTCGAGGTGGGTGAGCAGTTCGCCGGGGGGCAGGTCGATGTCGGCGAGGGTGCGCACGGCCGTGCGCAGCCGCCCCATGGTCGCCGAGGCGTGGATGCCGTGGCCCACGACGTCGCCGACGACGAGCGCGACCCGGGCGCCGGACAGCGGGATCACGTCGAACCAGTCGCCGCCCACCCCGGCCCGCGCGTCGGCGGGCAGATAGCGGGAGGCGACCTCCATCGCGGACTGCTCGGGCAGCCGCTGCGGCAGCAGACTGCGCTGCAGGGTGACGGCCGTCCTGCGCTCGCGGGTGTAGCGCCAGGCGTTGTCGATGCAGACCGCCGCCTTGGCCGCCAGCTCCTCCGCGAGCACCACGTCGTCGTGCTGGAAGGCTTCCGGACGCCGGTGCCGTACGAGGACGGCGACGCCCAGCGCGACGCCGCGCGCCGACAGGGGGACGGCGATCACCGAGTGGAGGCCGAAGTCCCGGATGCGGGCCATGCGCAGGGGGTCCCCGGCGACCCAGGCGGGGACGGCGGCCTCGGTCACCTGACGGCGGACGGCCCGGCCCGTGCGCAGGCTCTCGGCGGGCGGCGAGCTGTCCGGGTACACGTCGACGTCGCCCGGCTGGAGGACGGCTTCGGGGACGCCCGGCAGCACGGACTGGTGGGCGACGCGGCGCAGCGGCAGGGATCCGCCGGTCGTGGCCTCCTCCTGCCCCGCCTCGAACGAGGTCAGCAGGTCGACGCTGACGAAGTCAGCGAGGCCCGCGACCGCCACGTCGGCCAGCTCCTGGGCGGTCCGCGTCACGTCGAGGGTGCTGCCGATCCGGGTGCTGGCCTCGGCGATCAGCTGGAGGCGCTGGCGGGCCCGGTGCTGTTCCGTCATGTCGTGCCCGGTGGACGCCACACCCAGGACCCGGCCGTCCGCGTCCTGCACCCGGTAGAGGTCGACCGCCCAGGCGTGCTGTCGGCTCTCGCCGGGGGCCCGTGCGACGTTCTCCACGTGCCGCGGCTCGCCGGTCTCCAGCGTCCGCCGCATCAGCCGCTCGACGTCCCGCGCCGACGCGGTGGGCAGGACGTCGGTGATCCGCAGGCCGCGCAGGTACCGCTCGTCCAGGCCGAGGGCGCGCTGTGCGGCTTCGTTGGACCGGCAGAAGCGCAGGTCCGTGTCGTGGACGGAGGTCGCGCAGCAGGGGGACTCGAGGAACCCCCACCGCAGGAGCGCGTCCTCGTCGGCCCGGGGCCGGGGCGGTGCTTCCGGCACCGCGCAGACCAGCAGCCAGTCCCGTGCGCCGCCGTCCCGCCTCCGGTGATGTGCGACGACCCCGGCCTCCACGGGACGACCGTCCCGATGTCTCAGGACGAGCACCCCGTGCCACCGCGCCCGGTCGGCGAGAGGCAGCCCGGCGGCCGGCTGATCGGTGAGGGGCAGCCCCATCGGCGGCGGACGGGTGGGCGGCGCCATCCCGTCCACCGGGCCGGCCGCGGCCGGGCCGCCCGTGGACGATCCGCCGGCCGGACCCGCTTCACCGCCGGTGGGGGCCGACGCGTCCGGCGGGGACGCGGTGGGGCGCGGGCCGGGCGGCGGCCGGCGATCCGCGGCCGCCGCGTGTGCCGGGGGCGGTTGGCCGGACGGGGCCGGTTCGCCGCCGGACGGGGCCGGTTCGCCGGACGGCGACGGGGTGCCGCCGGGTGCAGCCGGAGCGGGTGCGTGGGGCGGGGGGTGGGCGAGCAGGGTGGTGGCCGGGCGGCCGACGACCTGCTCCGCCGTGTAGCCCAGCAGTCGTGCGGCGCCCGCGTTCCAGCCGGTGACGGCGCCCTCTTCGTCGACGGTGACCCGCGCGGTGAGCGCCTTGCCGACGGCCTTCGATGCCTCGCTCATCTCACTCTCCCGCGGAATGCGCAACCCGTATCATTCCCGGCAAATCCATGCATACACAGAATCACGCAGATTTCCGTGAGAATGCCGCGTCCGCCCGGCCGCCCGCGGCTCGCCGCCCCGGAGCTCCGGGGCACCGGTCGCTCACGTCCCGTCCGGTGCTCCGTGCTCTCCTCGCCGCCCCTCCGGCAGGTCTGCGCCCACGGTGAAGCCGATCACCGAGCCGCCGCCCGCGCGCCGTGCGGCGAACGGCGCGCCGCCGTGGGCCAGCGCCACCTCGCGCACGATGGACAGACCGAGGCCGGATCCGGGCAGGGAGCGGGCGTCGGCGGCGCGGTAGAAGCGGTCGAAGACGCGCGTCAGGTCGGCCTCGGCGATGCCGGGGCCGCGGTCGAGGACCTCGACGCGGACGACACCCGCCCGGTCGGGCCCGGTGACGGCGATCTCGACGGGGGCCCGGCCGTCCCGGTCGAACTTGGTGGCGTTCTCCACGAGGTTCGACACCGCGCGCTGGAGCATGCCCGGCCGTCCGTAGGAGCTGGTGTCGCCGCGGGTGCGGAGCAGGATCTGCCGTCCCGTGCGGCGCCGGGCGAGGGCCGCCACCTCCTCGGCGAGGTCGGCGAGGTCCAGCCTCCGCGGCGGCTCGGCGTCGGACTGGCCGGCCGCGAGGTCGACGAGCTCGTTGACCAGGTCTGTCAGCTCCCGGGCCTCCTGGCCGAGGTCCGCCACCAGCTCGTCGCGGATGTCCGGCGGCAGCTCGTCCATGCGGTGCAGCAGGGAGATGTTGGTCCGCAGCGACGTCAGCGGCGTGCGCAGTTCGTGGCCCGCGTCCTGGACGAGCCGCCGCTGGTCCTCCTCGGACTGGGCGAGCCGGCCCAGCATGCGATCGAACGCGCGGCCCAGCCGGCCCACCTCGTCGTGGCCGGTGACGGGCACCTGAACGCCGAGCCGCCGGGTGCGGGCGACGCTCTCGGCGGCGGTGGTGAGGATCACCAGCCGGTGGGTGATGCGCCGGGCCAGCCACCAGCCGAACAGTCCCGCGGCCGTCACGACCGCGGCCATCAGGATCAGCGTGCGCTGCTGGAGCGCCCGCAGCAGGTCCTCGGTGTCGCTGAACTCCTGCGCCACCTGGACCGCGCCCCGCCCGCCGCCGAGCGAGACGGTCGCGATGCGGTAGACGTCGCTGCCGACGTCGACGTCCTTGTGCTCGGCCATCTCTCCGGCGTCGGCGGCGCCCGCCACCGTGCGGTCGGCGGCCGCCACCGGCAGCCCGGGGGTGCCGGCGTCCACGACCCTCCCGTCCGGGCCGAGCACCTGCACGTCGGTGCGGGCCGGCCGCACGATGTCGTGCCCGGGCTCGGCCGAGGAGAAGTCCTCCGGCGCCATCCGCTGGTCGCGCACCTCGTCCCGCAGGTCCTGCACGACCTCGTCGAACACGGACTCCTGGTCGACCCGGACGAGCCGGGCGGCCGCCGAGTAGGACAGGACGCCGACGAGGACGGTGACGGCGGCGGTCACGGCGGCGAAGGACACCGCGAAGGTGGTGCGCAGCGACACCAGTTTCGGCCGCGGCCGGGACAGGAACGCGGGCAGCAGCCGGCGTAGCACGGGGCGCTGACGGCTCACCCGCGCGCCCCTCAGTCCTCGCGCAGCACGTAACCCACGCCGCGCACGGTGTGGATCAGCTGCGGGGCGCCGGGCTGGTCGAGCTTGCGGCGCAGGTAGCCGACGTAGACGGCGAGGTTCTTGGAGCCGGGCCCGAAGTCGTAGCCCCAGATGCGGTCGTAGATCGTGGAGTGGTCCAGGACGATCCCGGCGTTGCGCACCAGCAGTTCCAGCAGCTCGAACTCGGTGCGGGTGAGCTCCAGCTCCCGTTCGCCCCGCCAGGCCCGCCGGGCCTGCGGGTCCATGCGCAGCCCGGCCGCCTCCACCTGCCGCTCGGGGGTCGGCTTGGGGATGTCGGGGACGGGCACGACGGCGTCGGCGTTGGTCCGGCGCAGCAGCGCCCGCAGCCGGGCGAAGACCTCCTCGACGTCGAACGGCTTGACGACGTAGTCGTCGGCGCCCGCGTCCAGTCCGGCGATCCGGTCGGCGGTCTCCACCAGCGCGGTCAGCATCAGGACGGGCGTGCGGTCGCCCTCGGCGCGTAGCACCCGGCACACCTGGAGGCCGTCGATCCCCGGCATCATCACGTCGAGGACGAGGACGTCCGGCGGGTTCCTGTGGGCCTGCGCCAGCGCCTCGACCCCGTCGGCGACCGCGGTGACCCGGTAGCCCTCCAGGGACAGGGCGCGTTCCAGGGCGTTGCGGATGGCACGGTCGTCTTCGGCGAGCAGCACGGTGGGAGGCACCTGCCCAGTCTGCCAAGGCCTCCGGCGGTTGGGCCGGGGGGACGGTCGTAGCGTCACCCTTCTTACTCGGCTCTCACCGTCCGGGTGGGCGTGTCCGGGGGCTGCCGCTCCCGGACCCCGCTTCGGCCCGAACGGCTTCGTCCTCGATCGCCGGACGGGCCGAACGTCCCGACTGGGCGCTCCGAGAGGCGCGGTCACCGTGCGGCCAGCGCCGCCAGCCGTTCGGCGAAGGGGACCACCGTGAGCTCGGCCCCGTCCGTGCCGGCCTTCGCCGGGCGGGACGGGGACGACGGCGTCGACAGGCCCGTCATCAGCGCGGTCAGCTCGCCGGCCGCGCGCTCGATGCGCTCCGGCAGGCCCTGCGCGCCCCAGTCCTCCGAGGCCGCGTAGACGGCGGTCGGGACGACGACGGCGTGCAGGTGGGAGAAGAGCGGCCGCAGGGCGTGCTCCAGCACCAGCGAGTGGCGGGCGGAGCCGCCCGTGGCGGCGATGAGCACCGGCTTGCCGGCCAGCGCGTCCGGGTCCAGCACGTCGAAGAAGGACTTGAACAGGCCGCTGTAGGACGCGGAGAACACCGGGGTGACGGCGATCAGGCCGTCCGCCGCCGTCACCGCCTCCAGCGCGGCCGCGAGCCGGCGTCCGGGAAAGCCGTTGGTGAAGTGGTGGGCGATCTCGACGGCCAGGTCGCGCAGCTCCACGACCTCGACGTCGACGGACGCGTGCCGCCCTGCCGCCCCGGCAAGCCGGTCGGCCAGCAGCCGGGTGGACGACGGGACGCTCAGCCCCGCCGAGAGCACGACGAGCTTCATGCCACGACCTCCTTCGTGTCCTTGCCGCCGCCGCTCTCCTCGGTCTTCTTCCGCGCGAGCAGCGACCCGTGGGTCGGCGCGTCCGGCACGTCGGCCGGACGGCCCACGGCGAACTCCTTGCGCAGCACCGGCACGACCTCCTCGCCGAGCAGGTCGAGCTGCTCGAGCACGGTCTTCAGCGGCAGCCCGGCGTGGTCCAGCAGGAACAGCTGACGCTGGTAGTCGCCCGCGTACTCGCGGAACTTCAGCGTCTTCTCGATGACCTGCTCGGGCGTGCCGACGGTCAGCGGGGTCTGCTCGGTGAAGTCCTCCAGGGACGGCCCGTGCCCGTAGACCGGCGCGTTGTCGAAGTACGGGCGGAACTCGCGCACCGCGTCCTGCGAGTTCCTCCGCATGAACACCTGGCCGCCCAGGCCGACAATGGCCTGCTCGGGAGTGCCGTGGCCGTAGTGCGCGTACCGGGCGCGGTAGAGCTCGACCATCCGCCGGGTGTGGTCGGCCGGCCAGAAGATGTTGTTGTGGAAGAAGCCGTCGCCGTAGAACGCGGCCTGCTCGGCGATCTCGGGCGAGCGGATGGAGCCGTGCCAGACGAACGGCGGCACGTCGTCCAGCGGGCGGGGCGTGGAGGTGAAGCCCTGGAGGGCGGTGCGGAACGTGCCCTCCCAGTCGACGACGTCCTCGCGCCACAGCCTGCGCAGCAGGGCGTAGTTCTCGATGGCGAGGTTGATGCCCTCGCGGATGTCCTGCCCGAACCAGGGGTAGACCGGGCCGGTGTTGCCGCGCCCCATCATGAGGTCCACGCGCCCGTCGGCCAGGTGCTGGAGCATCGCGAAGTCCTCGGCGATCTTCACCGGGTCGTTCGTGGTGATGAGGGTGGTGGAGGTGGAGAGGATCAGCTTCTCCGTCTGCGCGGCGATGTAGCCGAGCATGGTGGTCGGGGACGAGGGCACGAACGGCGGATTGTGGTGCTCACCGGTCGCGAAGACGTCGAGGCCGACCTCCTCGGCCTTCAGCGCGATCGCGACCATGGCCTTGATCCGCTCGCGCTCGGTCGGCGTACGGCCCGTGGTGGGGTCCGGCGTGACATCGCCGACGCTGAAGATCCCGAACTGCATGGTCGCTCACCCTCCAGGTTGTTGACGCTTCAACTATACCCGGAGAACGGCGGCCCGCCCATGGCTATTCCCCACGGCTGTGCCCGGCCGTCCGCACACGGCTGCACCCGGCCGTCCGCCCCACGGCCGTACGCGCGGTCCGCCCGCCCCTGCCTCCCGCCTCACGCCTTCCAGTGCGGGTCACGGCCGGTCCGCGCGAGCAGCCGCTCGAACGGCGACGCGTCCTCGGCAGCCGCCACCGCCTCGCCGAACACCCCCATCCGCCGGGCCGTCGGCTCCAGCACGGCGACCGCCCCCGCCAGCTCCGCCACCACCGCCTCGTCGGCCTCCGGGTAGTCCTGGCCGGTGGCCCGCGCCAGGTCCCACACATGCACCGTGAGATCCAGCAGCGCCATGGAGCCGACCAGTCGCGCGGGCATGTCCATCGCGCCCGTCGTGCCCTCCTCGGCGCCCGGCGCGGACCAGGCCGCCACCAGCAGGTCCGTCTCCGCCGTCAGCCGCGCGCGCCAGTCCGGCCCCGCGCCCACCCGGTCGGGAGCCTCGCCGAACTCCGCCGTCTCCTTCGCCGCCAGCCGCTGGAACTGGACGACCACCTGGAACACATGGTTGACCAGGGCCTTCACGTCGTACTCCGCACACGGCGTGGGGCCGGTCAGCGCCTCGTCCGGGATGCCCCGCAGCACCGGCTCGGCCCGCTCGCGCGCCATCCCGAGCAGCTCGCCGATGCCATACGCGCGCACACCGCCGCTCACACCGCCGCCGATGCCGCTGTCGTCCACTCCGCTGTCGTCGATGTCCATGCCTCGACGGTAGAGACGCCGCCGCCGGCCGTCTTGAAGAAACGCGACGTACGATCACGCCATGGCCGCCCCCCGCCGCGACACCCGCGGGATCGTCGACCCGGCCGGGCTGCTGGCCCGCGTGCGGTTCCGCCGCCACCGGCCCGCCGAGCCGCTGCGCCGTCACGTCGAGACGTACTGGCTGATCGACTGGGACCTGCCCGAGCCGTACGCCTCCCACATCGTCCCGCACCCGTCGGTCAACCTCACCTTCCAGTGGGAGGAGGCCGACGGTCCGCCCTACGGCGAGCTGACCGGCGTCGCCCGCGGCCTCTACACCAGAAAGCTCACCGGCCGGGGACGGGTCTGCGGGGTGAAGTTCCGCCCCGGCGGCTTCCGGCCCTACGCCCCCGCGGAACCGGTCGCCCACTGGACCGGCCGCGTCCTGCCCGCCCGCGACGTCTTCCCGCAGGCCGGCGGCGACACCCCCCGGACGGTGACCGGCCCCGCCGACGACCTCGGCCGGGTCGCCGCCCTCGACGCCCTCCTGCTCTCCTGCGAGCCCGAGCCCGACCCGCGCGCCGACCGGGCCATGGACCTCGTCGAGCGGATCCGCGCCGACCGCACCGTACGCCGCGTCGCCGACCTGGCCCGTGCCGAGGGCCTGTCGGTACGGGCCCTGCAACGGCTCTTCGCCGCCTACGTCGGCGTCAGCCCGAAGTGGGCCATCCTCCGCTACCGCCTGCACGAGGCGATGGAAGTCGCCGGCACCCGGCGGGACCTCGACTGGGCCGGCCTCGCCGCCGACCTCGGCTACGCCGACCAGGCCCACCTGGCCCGTGACTTCACCGCCACCGTCGGCCTCCCCCCGGCCGCGTACGCCGACGCCGTCCGCACGCCGTAGTCCCCGGTTCAGGACGTCAGCGGCAGCGCGTCCATGTACGCGTTGGACGGCTTGGGCGCCTTCGCCACGCTCGCGGCGTCCAGCGCGACCGCCGCCGACTCCGTGCCCAGCGTCCCGCCCGGATGCCAGGTCCCGGTGACGTTCACCCAGGTGTCCGCCTTCGGCGCGGCGGCGCCGTGGACCAGCACCTTCACCGACGACGCGTCCGCCGCGCAGCAGCTGACGATGATCCGGGTCAGATACCAGCCGTTCCCGCTCGCGGCCGGCGTGACGAACCCCGTCATCACCACGGTCCGCTTCCCGACGGCCCGCGACCGGTCCTGCTGCACCCGCTGGGTGAAGTCGGTCAGCGTGATCGGCAGCGGCGACGTAGCCGGCAGCGGGTCGAACCCGTCCTCCTGCACCGCCACCGCCTTGGCCGGTTCACGCGAGGCGGTGTACGAGCCGAGCGCGGGAGGGGCGTAGAACAGCAGGCTGAGCACCGGCAGGAACAGCAGCCACGCCACCCTCGGCACCCGGGAGTGGTCGTGCCCGTGCGCCTCCCCGGGCCCGTGTCCGTCCCCGTGCCGGTCGCCGCCCGGCCCCCCGCGGCCGCCCCACGCCTCCGCCGCCGCCGCGCATCCCAGCGCCGCCAGCACCGCTCCCGACGCGATCAGCAGCGGCCGCATGCCCGGCTTCACCAGGTTGAGGTACAGGTCGGTGAAGAGCGCGGCGTGCAGCAGCCCGAGACCGCTGAGCGCCAGCAACGCCGCCTGCGTGAACCGCCTCACAGCAACACCCCTCCGATCACCGCGCTGCACACCACCGCGACCACCGCCGTCGCCGCCGAGAACCGCACCGCGAACGCCCGCCCGAACGTCCCCGCCTGCAACGCGATCAGCTTCAGGTCGACCATCGGCCCCACCACCATGAACGCCAGCCGCGCCACCGGCGAGAACCCGCTGAGCGACGCCGCCACGAACGCGTCGGCCTCGCTGCAGACCGCCAGCACGATCGCCAGCAACGCCAGGAACAGCACCGAAAGCCACGGCGATCCCGCGAACGCGTCCAGCACCGAACGCGGCACCGCCACGTTGAACGTCGCCGCCGCCATCGCCCCCACCACCAGAAAGCCCCCGGCGTGCAGGAAGTCGTGCTGGAAACCCCGCCGGAACTCCTGGAACCGGCTGTGCCCCGGCACATGTCCCGCCGGCCGGTCGGTCCGCGGCCGCAGCCACTCCTCGCGCCCCAGCCACAGCCACAGCCAGCCCATCGCGGCGGCCGTCACCAGCGAGGCCGCCAGCCTCGCCAGGACCATCTCCGGGCGGCCCGGGAACGCCACCGCCGTCGCCGTCAGCACCACCGGGTTCACCGCCGGCGCCGACAGCAGGAACGCGAACGCCGCGGCCGGCGTCACCCCCCGCCCGATCAGACTGTTCGCCACCGGCACCGACGCGCACTCGCACCCCGGCAGCACCACTCCCGCCGCCCCCGCCACCGGCACGGCCAGCGCGGGCCGCTTCGGCAGCATCCGCTGGAAGACACGCGCCGGCACGAACGCGTTGATCGCCCCCGACAGCGCCGTCCCCAACAGCAGGAACGGCAGAGCCTGCACGGTCACGGCCAGACACACCGTCCGCCAGGCCTGCACCGCCGGCTCGTCCAGCGACCGCCCGACGACCACCAGCAGCACACCCGGCACCACCGCCGCGCCCAGCAGCATCAGCGGCCAGTGCCGCGGCAGCCCACGCCCCGCCGGGCCGCCGGCCGGGCCGCCGGCCACCGCCCCGGACGGCCGTATGTCCGTCTCCTGCATCCCGCCCTACACCCGCCCTTCCCGCAACCGCGCGACCTGCTGCGCGCCGAACTCCACCGTCCGCCGCATGTGCCGCACGATCACCGCGAGCTCGGCGTCCTCGAGATCGTCGAAGAGCGGCATCCAGTCGCCGCCCAGCCGCTCCCACGTCCGCCCGAACTCCGCGATCCGCTCCGGCACGGTCGCCACGAGCACCCGCCGCCGGTCGGCCGCGTCCCGCTCGCGCACCACGTATCCCGCCTTCTGCAACCGGTCCACCAGCCGGGTCGCCGACCCCGTGGTCAGCCCCGTCAGCTCCGCGACCCGGCCCGTCGTCACCGGCTCCCGCTCCAGCACCAACAGGTTCAGACACTGCAGATCCGTGGGGTGCAGCGCCAGCCGGTCCGCGAGAGCCTGGTTGAACAGGGCGTACGCGGCCGCATATCGACGGGAGACCACGGACAGGTCGTCCAGCAGCCGCGACCGCACGTTCTGGGACATCGCTCCCTTTCGCCGCGCCGTCGTCGGCGCCGTCCGCAGATCGTACGACGCGTGCGTCCCACGGTCCTCAGAAGAAGTACGCGTCCCCGGTGTCCAGCACCAGCACCGCCTGACGGTCATTGGAGCGGTTGCGGTCCACCGCCCCGCCGCCCCACACCGTGCCGACGGTCATCGTCACCTCCGCCGGACGCCCGCGCAGCCACACCCGCGCGGCGATCTGCTCGCCCGCCCCGTCCGCGACCAGCGCGCCCGTCCGGCACACCACCTCCTGCCGGCCCGTCCGCGCGCATCCCGCCGGCAGCCGCTGCTCCCCCGCCGACAGCGGCGCCGACCACCGCAGCCGCACCGTCGCGTCGGCGACGTCCGCCGGACCGTGGTTGCGCGGGGTCAGCCGCACGTCGACCCGGCCGCCGGCCATGACGGCGTACCCGTGATACGAGAGATCCGCCTCGGCCGCCGGCCCGGCGGCCTCCCCCGCCGGCCTCTTCTCCTCCCCCGCCGGCCTCTTCTCCTCGGCCGCCCCCGGCTCCCCGGCCGGCGCCGCACCCGCCCCCGCCGTCAGCGCCGCGCCGCACGCCAGCGCCGCACCCCACACCGCCAGACCCCGCAACCCGCGCATGCCGCCACTCCTCGATCGGAAACCGCCCGGCCCCTACGCAGGGCATGTATGCCACGCCCGGCATCCGGCAGACGCCCTCCAACAGGTGACGGGACCCCGGCGCAGACCCCCGGCCGGCCGCACGTCCCGCCCGCCTATCCTGGCCGTAGCCCAGCCGTACCCCGCCCCACCACCCCGCCCGAGGAGCAGTCCATGGCCGCCGCCGTACCGCCCACCGCCTCCCGCATCGCCGTCGTCACCGGTGCGAGCAGCGGAATCGGCGCCGCGACCGCCCGGGAACTCGCCGCGGCCGGCTACCGCGTGGTCCTGACCGCCCGCCGCAAGGACCGCATCGAGGCGCTCGCCGAGGAGATCACCCGCTCGGGCGGCTCCGCCACGGCCTACCAGCTGGACGTCACCGACCGCGCCGCCGTCGACGAGTTCGCCACCGCCTTCCGGACGATCGGCGTGCTCGTCAACAACGCCGGCGGCGCGCTCGGCGCCGACCCCGTCGCCACCGGCGACCCCGCCGACTGGCGCACCATGTACGAGACGAACGTCCTCGGCACCCTGAACGTCACCCAGGCGCTCCTGCCCCGGCTCGAGGCGAGCGGCGACGGCACCGTGGTCGTGGTGTCCTCCACCGCCGGACTCGGCACCTACGAGGGCGGCGCGGGCTACGTCGCCGCCAAGCACGGCGCGCACGTCCTCGCCGAGACCCTCCGCCTGGAGATCGTCGGCCGGCCGGTCCGGGTCATCGAGATCGCCCCCGGCATGGTGAAGACCGACGAGTTCGCCCTCACCCGCTTCGGCGGCGACCAGGACAGGGCGGCCAAGGTCTACGAGGGCGTCGCCGAACCCCTCACCGCCTCCGACGTCGCCGAGACGATCACCTGGGCGGTGACCCGTCCCAGCCACGTCAACGTCGACCTGCTCGTCCTGCGCCCCCGCGCCCAGGCGTCGAACTCCAAGGTCCACCGGGAGCTGTGAGCCCGCGGGCGGCGGCCCCCGCGCTCAGGGGCCGCCGCCGCACGCGGTCAGGGACCCGGGCAGTCCGGATCGTCGACGATCACCGCGTTGGCCGGGATGACGACGACCTCGTCCTCGTCCTCGGCCTGCACGAACTTCGTGGTGGCATAACCGCGCCGGCCCTTCCCGACGCACTTCGTCGCCAGGTTCCCGAACGTGTCCGGGAAGTTGTACACCTCGGCCGGGGTGTCCTCCCCGGCCCGCCCGGCCACCGGGGCGTCGGCCTTGCCCCGCTCGTCGTAGTACTCCTGCGAGCACCCGCCGAGCAGCAGCGCGAGCGCGCACACCACGACGGCCGCCGTCAGCCGCCGCACGTCTTGTCCTGCACGATCTGCACGTTGGACGGACCGGTCGCGTTGGTCGTCACATACGCCCGGTACCCGTGGCCCACGCACTTCGTGGCCAGGTTCCCGAAACCGTCGGGCATGTTGAACACCTCGGCGGGCGTGTCGTCCCCCGCCCTGCCCTGCACCGGGGCGTCCCCCATGCCCCGCTTGTCCTCGTACTCCTGGGAACAGCCGGCCAGCGCCCCGACGGCCAGCAGCACCAGCCCCGCGGCCCACACTCCCGCACGCATCCGCCTGCGCTCCATTGCGGAACCCCCGTTCTCCCGTGTCCCCGTGTCCCCGTGTCCCCGTGACCTGCGACCCGCCGGCCCCGTGCCTTCACGGGCCCACGGATCGCATCCCCGTTCGAGCAAGCTCGAAGGTGCACCTGAAGACACCGCCGCGCCCCGTTGCGGTTCCCGCTCCGCCGTAAGGTCTGGTCCGTGGACCGACACATACCGTTCGACAACCTGCACAACTTCCGCGACCTGGGCGGATACCCCACCGGCACCGGGCACCGCATCCGCCCCGGCCGCCTGTTCCGCGCGGACTCCCTCGGCGGACTCGTCCCCGGCACCCCGGACTGGGACCGCTTCCTCGCCCTGGGCGTGCGCACGGTGATCGACCTGCGGCGCCCCCGGGAGATCGAGGAACTGGGCCGCGTCCCCGGGCACGGCTCCTTCACCTACCGGAACGTCAGCATCGAACACCGCTCCTACGACCAGGCGGCGCCGGCCCCGGACACCGACCCCGGCCCGTACCTCTGCGCCCGCTACCTGGAGGTCGCCGAGGACGGCGCCGAGGAGATCGCGACGGCACTGCGCCTGGTGGCCGCGGCGGAGCACCCCCTGGTCTTCCACTGCGCCTCCGGCAAGGACCGCACCGGCCAGCTCGCCGCCCTGATCCTCGGCCTCCTCGGCGTCCCCGACGAGGTGGTCGTCGAGGACTACACCCTCACGGAACTGGCGGCCCCCCGCCTGCTCGCCGACCGGCGCGACCGCAACGGGGGCCGCTCCCCTGCCTGGCCGACCTTCGGCCGCGCCCCCGAGGCGGCGATGCGCCTGTTCCTGGCCGCCCTGCGCGAGCGCCACGGCTCGGTGGAGGCGTACGTGACGCGGGCCCTCGGCCTGAACGCGGCCGAACTGTCCGGCGCCCTGCGCTCCCGTCTCCTCGAACCGCTCCCCACCGCCCGGCCGGAGCCGTCCTACCGCAGGGCGCGGCCGCAGGACGCGGCCACCCTGGTCCGCCTGCGCGACACGGCCGCCCTGTGGCAACTGGCCCGCGGCATCCGGCAGTGGCAGCCGGGTGAGAAGACCGAGGCCCACTTCCTCGACCGCATGCGCGAGGGCGAGGTCTGGCTGGCGCACACCGGCGCCGCACTCACCGGCGCCTACGAACTCTGGTGGGACGACCCGGCGGCCTGGGGCCCCCGTCCGCCCGAGGCGGGCTACGTCCACCGCCTGATGACGGCCCCCCACACCGCCCCGCCCGGCGCGGGCCGCCGGCTGCTGGCGCACGCCGAGTCCCGTATCGCCGCCGCCGGCCGCCCCTACGCCCGCCTCGACTGCCTCTCCGCCAACCCCCGCCTGCGCACCTACTACGAGGCGGCCGGCTACACGGTCGTCGGCGAACAGCGCGCCAAGGACGGCGGCACGGGCAGCCCGTACGCGGTGACGCTCCTGGAGAAACGGCTCACTTGAACCCACACGAGTGAATGACGCCGACTCGGCCGCCGAAGCACTGGCCAGAACGGTCCAGAGCTGCGCCTTGCGCCTCTGGCGGTTCCGGACCGGAAAAGTCCCGATGCCGACAGACGATCAGTGAACCGAGGGGCCCGAGCCGCACCCCGGTTCGGGCCCCTCCACGCGTCAGCCCTTCACGCAGATGAACTGCTTCAGCTTGGCCACCACCTCGACCAGGTCACGCTGCTGTTCCATCACCTGATCGATGTTCTTGTAGGCGCCTGGAATCTCGTCCACGACGCCGGAATCCTTGCGGCACTCCACGCCCCGTGTCTGCGCCTCCAGGTCCTTCGTCGAGAAGCGACGCCTGGCCGCGGTGCGGCTCATACGGCGACCTGCCCCGTGCGACGCCGAGTTGAAGGCCTTATCGTTACCCATGCCCTTCACGATGTAGGTGGCCGTCCCCATGGAGCCGGGGATGATTCCGAGGTCGCCCGCGCCCGCCCGGATCGCGCCCTTACGGGTGACCAGGAGGTCCATCCCGTCGTAGCGTTCCTCGGAAACGTAGTTGTGGTGACAGCTGACCTCCATCTCGAAGGTCGGCTTCGCCTTCTTGAACTCCTTGCGGACCACGTCCTTCAGGAGCGCCATCATGATGGTGCGGTTGTACTTCGCGTACTCCTGCGCCCAGTAGAGGTCGTTGCGGTAGGCCGTCATCTGCGGAGTGTCCGAGATGAAGACGGCGAGATCGCGGTCGACCAGGCCCTGGTTGTGCGGGAGTTTCTGGGCGACACCGATGTGGTGTTCCGCCAGTTCCTTGCCGATGTTCCGGGAGCCGGAATGCAGCGTGAGCCACACGGAACCCTCGGTGTCGAGCGAGAACTCACAGTGATGATTTCCCGCTCCCAGCGTGCCCATCTGCTTGCCCGCCCGGTCACGGCGGAACCTCACCGACTCCGCGACGCTGTCGAACCGGCTCCAGAAGTCGTCCCAGCCGCCGACGGCCAGACCGTGGAACCGCCCCGGATCGACGAGGTCGTCGTGCATGCCCCGCCCCACCGGAACAGCCTGCTCGATCTTCGAGCGCAACCGGGACAGGTCCCCCGGAAGGTCGTTCGCCGTCAACGACGTCCTGACCGCGGACATCCCGCACCCGATGTCGACCCCCACCGCCGCCGGACAGACGGCCCCGCGCATGGCGATGACCGAGCCGACCGTCGCGCCCTTGCCGTAGTGGACGTCCGGCATGACCGCCAGGCCCTTGATCCACGGCAGGGTGGCCACGTTGCGCAGCTGCCGCAGCGCGCCCTCCTCGACCGACGCCGGGTCGGTCCACATGCGGATGGGCACCTTCGCGCCCGGCATTTCCACGTACGACATATCGCCCTCATTCCCCCGGAAAACGAAAAAAGTGGTGAGTCGCAAAACCGGTGCCAAGGTCGGTGAAAACAGACGACGGACCGGCATCCACGGTGGTGCGTGCGATACACATTGTCTGCAGGGACCGGCCTCGCCCGGCAAGCGATTAACCAGCGAGGACGCGGACCCGAAGACCCGACATCCCGAAGTGACCGTGGAGAGGAGCCGACCGTGCAGCGGAAGGCCTACGTACCCGGCGCCGTCGCCCTTCTCGCGGCGCTGCTGGCCGGCTGCACCGGTGGCTCGGACGACGCCGGCTCGGACGACAACTCCAACCCGGGCGAGGCCAACACCTCGGCGCCCGCCGCCCAGCCGGGCAGGTACGCCACGCTGCCGGAGGCGTGCGGCGTGGTGAGCCGGGCCACGCTCGACTCCCTGCTTCCCGGCATCCAGCAGCTCACCGACGTGACGCGACGCGAGACGGCCTACGCCGGTGAGGCGACGCTGACCTACGACACGGACCGCAAGGTGGGGTGCCGTTGGAAGGTGGAGTCGGCGGACGCGACCGATCACCTCCTCGTCGATTTCGAGCGGGTCGTCTCCTACGACAACGCGGTGAGCGACGACTCCCAGGCGGAGACGCTGTTCGCGAAGAAGGTGGCGGCGGCCGACCTGCCGGCGCCCGTCGCGTCCGCCACGACGGGTGTCCCGCCCTCCACGAGTGCGACGAACTCCCCGAGCGCGGGGGCCCCGTCGACGGCCGGCGCACCCTCCGTGTCCCCGTCCGCCCCCTCGGCGTCGGCGTCGGCCTCCTCGACGGCCGCGGCGGCCGATCTGCAGCCCCGGCTCCTGGACGACCTCGGCGACGAGGCGTTCATCGACGACGCGCTCGGAAGTTCCGGTTCGACGGTCGCACAGCGGACGGTGACTGTGGCGTTCCGCACGTCGAACGTCCTGGTGACCATCCAGTACGAGGAGCAGCCGGCGATCGTCGGCGTGACGCCGGACAGTGAGGAAATGCAGGACAAGGCCAGGAAACTGGCCGCCCAGTTGGCCGACTCACTGGCCGGCTGAGGTCGGTTCGGGGCGCGTCGGGCCCCGTCCGTGAAGCCTTCGAAGCGGAACCGCACACAGTCTTCACCGCGTACCGTGGCCCCTCGGACCCGATCCGACCGCAGGAACCACGAGCGTCATGAGTGAAGGAACCATGCAGCGACGAGCCCAGCGAGACGGCCAGTTCAACCAGCGCGAGGAGCGTGACGAGCGAGCGATGCGCACGGGAGGGCTCAACCGCCTCCTGGCAGCCGCGGTCGCCGTCCCGGTGATGCTGATCGCCGCGGGCTGCTCCTCGGACTCCGGCTCGGACGACGCTTCGAAGGACGCCGCCGCGAGCGCCGGCGCCGCCGCGGACTCCGCCGCGAGCGCCGCCCCCACCGTGCAGGCCGCGGCCTACCAGCAGCTCCCGAAGGCGTGCGCGGCGTTGTCGAAGAAGACGCTGACCGAGCTGGTGCCCAAGGGGGTGACCTCCGGCAAGGAGGGGACGACCGGGGACGCCGCGGACCGGGCGAGCTGTTCGTGGTCGAGCCTCGCCAACAACGGGGTGAAGGGGTCGCAGTTCCGCTGGCTGAACGTGTCGCTGCTGCGCTTCGAGTCGGACGCGACGACCGGCGACGGCGAGTCGCAGGCGAAGACGTACTACGCGAAGCAGGTCAAGGACTCCCAGGCGGTGGCGGGCGCGACGAACGCGAAGTCGCAGCCGGTGGCCGGCGCGGGCGACGAGGCGACGCTGGTGCGTTACGACCTGAAGAAGACCGAGGGCGCCTTCAAGCAGCAGACGGTGGTGGCGCGGGTGGAGAACGTCGTCGTCACACTGGACTACAACGGGGCCGGTCTGGCGGGCGACAAGGCGCCGAGCGCGGACGCGCTGGCGGCGTCGGCGCAGAAGGCGGCGAAGGAAGCGGTGGCGTCGGTGCGATCGGCCAACGGCGCGGGCGGCGGCGGGAGTTCGGCGGATACGCCGACGGGCTCGGCGACCGGTTCGGCCGGCCCGTCCCCGTCGAAGTCGGCGTCCGTCTCGCCGGGTCAGGGAGCTTCGCTGCCGTCGTCGCCGACCCCGGAGGCGACGGCGTCCAAGGCGGCCGCGGCGGCCCCGAAGGCGACCGCCTCCGCGAAGAGCTGACGGTCCGGAAAGGCGTGCACCGCACACATGTGCCACCCTGTTGCGCGCAAGAACACGCAAGGGGAGGGGAGTACGGGTGGCCGCGCCAATACAGCTGACCCGGATGCACCGCGTTCTCATCGGCGTGGTCGTGACCGGCGCCGTGATCATCGCCGGCATCGGCTTCGCCGGTTCGTACGCGGCCGTCCGTGAGCTGGCCCTGGAGAAGGGCTTCGGGAACTTCTCGTATGTGTTCCCCATCGGCATCGACGCGGGCATCTGCGTCCTGCTGGCCCTGGATCTGCTGCTGACGTGGATCCGCATCCCGTTCCCGCTGCTGCGGCAGACGGCGTGGCTGCTGACCGCGGCGACGATCGCGTTCAACGGTGCGGCGGCCTGGCCGGACCCGCTCGGCACGGGCATGCACGCGGTGATCCCGATCCTGTTCGTGGTGTCGGTGGAGGCCGCCCGGCACGCCATCGGCCGGATCGCGGACATCACGGCGGACAAGCACATGGAGGGCGTGCGCATCACGCGCTGGCTGCTCTCCCCGGTGCCCACCTTCCTGCTGTGGCGCCGGATGAAGCTGTGGGAGCTGCGCTCCTACGACCAGGTGATCAAGCTGGAGCAGGAACGTCTCGTCTACCAGGCCAGGCTGCGTTCGCGCTTCGGCCGCGCCTGGCGGCGCAAGGCGCCGGTGGAGTCGCTGATGCCGCTGCGACTGGCCCGCTACGGCGTCCCGCTGGCGGAGACGGCCCCGGCGGGTCTGGCGGCGGCGGGGATAGAGCCCGCGCTGCTGCCCCCCATGCCGACCCAGGCGCAGGAGCGGGCGCAGGTGCAGTCCCACGCCCCGGCCGAGCTCCAGGGACCGACGGCCCCGGCGTCCCCGGGCAATCCGCAGTTTCCGCAGAATCCGCAGCACGCGCAGGGGCCGGCGGCCGGCTTCGGACGGCAGGCGCAGCAGCCGCCCGGGCAGCCCGGGCAGCCCGAGGAGGACCAGAGCCCCTGGTTCCAGGCGATGCCGCACGAGGCCGCCTACCAGGGCGGCTACGACCCCACCTACGACCCCGCGGAGCAGTACGCCGACTGGTACGAGGAGCAGCAGCAGGCGGAGGAGTACCAGGAGCAGTACCAGGAGGAGCCCCCTCTCCAGGAGCCGTCCCCGGAGGAGACCGGTTCGTTCCCGATCCCGGTGGGTCCGGGCCGCAGCCGCGAGCTCGGCGGGGGCGGCGGCTCCCCGGAGCCGACCGAGGAGGACTACTACATGGTCTTCAAGAAGTCGATAGACGGCAGCTACCCCACCTCCGGCCAGCTCAGGAACGACGTGGAGGCGACGTACGGCGTGATGCTCCCGCAGCGCGAGGCCGACCGCATGGTCAACCGCTTCACCAACCGTCACACGGCGGAACTGCAGGACGACCACATCGCTTAGACGTCCTGACAGAAGTTATTGATCAAGTAACCATCCGCTTGGACCACGCCCGTACACCGTGGACGGTGTGCCAGGTGACCGTGGACGGTGTGCCAAGTGACTGTGGACGGTGTGCCAATGACAGGGGAATGAGCGCCGTACATCCTTGTGATCGCCGCAGAGACGTCTGGGACTTGCCACAGGACAGGCCTGTGACGTCAAGACCGAAGCGGTCAGCTCAGCCAACCCGTCGATGAAAGGGAAACCCGTGCCGATTTCTCGTTTCATGAAAAGTACACTAACGGCGGCGATAGCGACTGCGGGACTGGTGGTGTTCGATGCATCTCCGGCCCTTGCAAGTCAAGATGTCACTGTCCATATTCTGCAGTGCGAATTCGAGTACTGCCCCTCTGCGGGGTACGGGTGGTTCCATGCCGATCCGAACGGAAGTCTTCCCGGTGACGCGCTGAAGGCCTGCGACCTGCACGCCGATGGCCGCGGCATAAAGGCGACGCTGACCAATCGAGACACCGGCAAAGTCATTCGCACCGCCGATACCTCAGGTCACGCCTCGCCCTATTGCACGGGTTGGAAAACCGGCGACCTTCCGGAGCAAACCCGGGTCTGGGTCGACGTGTGCCTGACGGGCGCAGGGCCGGCCAAATGTGCTTACGGGTCCGAGGGATGGAGCTAACGGCGGCGTTTTCGCCGCCGCGATCCGCGCGGGCGCGTATTCACCGATCCGCTGACGACGGCTGACACCGCGGCCGGCCGCTCCGCCTCGCCGCCTGCCTCGTCACGCACCGCCCCGTCCCACGCCTTCGTCGGGACGCCGTGGACGGACCGGAACACGCCGGGGCGGACCGGAACACGCGAAGGGGCCCTCTCGCCGATCACCGGCGCGAGGGCCCCTTCGCGTGCGTCCCCGCCTACTCCCCGAGCAGGGCCCGCACCCGCTCCTGCCCCACCGCGAGCAGCAGCGTGGGCAGGCGCGGGCCGGTGTCGCGGCCGACGAGCAGGTGGTAGAGCAGCGCGAAGAACGTCCGCTGGGCGGTCTTGATCTCCGGCGGCAGCTCCTTGGGCGTGGCGTCCGCGGAGAACCCTGCCTGCACCTTCGGAACGCCGTAGACCAGGTGCGTCAGCCCGTCCAGCGACCAGTTGCCTGCGAGTCCGTCGAGCAGCAGCCGCAAGGACTGCTGGGAGGCCTCGTCGAGGGACTTCAGCAGTTCGGCGTCCGGCTCCTCGCGCACGATGGTGCGCTGGTCGGCGGGGACGTGGTTGTTGATCCAGGCCTCGGCCTTGTCGTACCGGGGCCGCGCCTCGTCCAGCGCCGCGATCGGGTTCTCGGGGTCGAGCTCGCTGAGGATCCGCAGCGCCTGCTGCTGCTCCCCGGCGGTGATGTCGGCGACGGAGGCGAGGGTGCGGTACGGCAGCGGCCGCGGCGTGCGCGGCAGCTCCGCGCCGGCGGTCCGCACCGCACGCGCGTGTGCGGCGACGTCGGCGGGCAGGGCGGAGCCGTCGGCGACCTTGGCGTCGAGCTTGTCCCACTCGTCGTAGAGCCGCTGGATCTCCTGGTCGAAGGCGATCTTGAAGGACTGGTTGGGGCGGCGGCGGGCGTAGAGCCAGCGCAGGAGCTGCGGCTCCATGATCTTCAGGGCGTCGCCGGGCGTGGGCACGCCGCCCCTGGACGACGACATCTTCGCCATGCCGCTGATGCCGACGAAGGCGTACATCGGCCCGATGGGCTGCTTGCCGCCGAAGATGCCGACGATCTGGCCGCCCACCTGGAAGGAGGAGCCCGGCGAGGAGTGGTCGACGCCGGAGGGCTCGAAGACGACTCCCTCGTAGGCCCACCGCATCGGCCAGTCGACCTTCCAGACCAGCTTGCCGCGGTTGAACTCGTTGAGCCGCACGGTCTCCGAGAAGCCGCAGGCGGTGCAGGCGTAGGTCAGCTCGGTGGTGTCGTCGTCGTAGGAGGTGACGGTGGTGAGGTCCTTCTCGCAGTTGCCGCAGTAGGGCTTGTACGGGAAGTAGCCGGCGCTGCCGGAGGAGCCGTCGTCCTCGTCGGCCGCGCCGGAGCCCTCGGCGGCCTCCAGCTCGGCCTCGTCGACCGGCTTCTGCTGCTGCTTCTTCGCCGGGGCCTTCTTGGTGCGGTACTGGTCGAGGATCGCGTCGATGTCGGCGCGGTGCCTGATCGCGTGCAGGATCTGCTCGCGGTAGACGCCCGAGGTGTACTGCTCGGTCTGGCTGATGCCGTCGAACTCGACGCCGAGTTCGGCGAGCGACGCGGTCATCGCGGCCTTGAAGTGCTCGGACCAGTTCGAAAACGACGAGCCCTGCGGGGCCGGGACGGAGGTCAACGGCTTGCCGATGTGCTCGGCCCAGGAGTCGTCGACGCCCGCGATGCCCTGGGGGACCTTGCGGTAGCGGTCGTAGTCGTCCCAGGAGATGAGATGGCGCACCTGGTGTCCGCGACGGCGGATCTCGTCGGCGACGAGGTGCGGGGTCATGACCTCGCGGAGGTTGCCGAGGTGGATGGGGCCGGAGGGGGACAGCCCGGAGGCGACCACCACCGGTTTGCCGGGGGCCCGACGCTCCGACTCTTCGATGACCTCGTCCGCGAAACGGGAGACCCAGTCGGTGGTCTCGGTGCTCTGAGCCACGATCGGCACGTCCTTCTTTCTCCGGGGCAGCCGGTACGGTCGACGGCTGGAGCCCCATTCTCCCAGTTCCGCCCGCAACCGCGAAAACCCCTTTACGAGACCGTGCCCCGGCCCCCGCCCCGGCCCCGGCCTCCCGCGCCCGGACAACCGCTTTACCCCGCGTGGGATACTGGCGACGTCTACCGATCCCACGAGGAGAACGGCTCCCACCCCATGACCTCGGTCACGTCGCTCACCGATCTCGTCCGTCAGTGCCTCGCGAACGCCCTCTCGGCCACCCTGCCGGAGGCCGGTGCGGACCCGCTGCTGCGACGAAGCGACCGGGCCGACTTCCAGGCCAACGGCATTCTGGCGCTGGCCAAGAAGGCGAAGGCCAACCCGCGGGAGCTGGCCACGCAGGTGGTGGCGAACGTGGAGTCGGGCGAGGTGATCCAAGAGATCGAGGTCTCGGGCCCCGGCTTCCTCAACGTCACGGTCTCCGACGGGGCGATCACGCGGAACCTGGCCGCGCGCTACGCCGACGACACGGCCCGCCTCGGCGTGCCGCACGTGGCGCGGCCGGGCACGACGGTCATCGACTACGCCCAGCCCAACGTGGCCAAGGAGATGCACGTCGGCCACCTGCGCTCGGCCGTCATCGGCGACGCGGTGGTCCGGATCCTCGAGTTCACGGGCGAGACGGTCGTGCGCCGACACCACATCGGCGACTGGGGAACCCAGTTCGGCATGCTCATCCAGTACCTGGACGAGCATCCGCACGAGTTGGACCACAAGGACGCCCAGGTGAGCGGCGAGGAGGCGATGTCGAACCTCGACCGCCTCTACAAGGCGGCCCGTCGGCTGTTCGACTCGGACGAGGAGTTCAAGACGCGCGCCCGTCGCCGGGTCGTGGACCTCCAGGCGGGCGAGCCGCACACGCTCGCGTCCTGGCAGAAGTTCGTCGACGAGTCCAAGATCTACTTCTTCTCCGTCTTCGAGAAGCTGGACATGGAGATCCGGGACGAGGACATCGTCGGCGAGTCGGGTTACAACGACATGCTGCACGAGACCTGCCGTCTGCTGGAGGAGTCCGGGGTCGCGGTCCGCTCGGAGGGCGCGCTGTGCGTGTTCTTCGACGACGTCAAGGGCCCGGACGGCAACCCGGTGCCGCTGATCGTCCAGAAGTCCGACGGCGGTTTCGGCTATGCGGCCACCGACCTGTCCGCGATCCGCGACCGGGTGTTCCAGCTGAAGGCGGACACGCTGCTCTACGTGGTGGACGCCCGTCAGTCGCTGCACTTCAGGATGGTGTTCGAGACGGCGCGCCGGGCCGGCTGGCTGGGCGACGGCGTGAAGGCGCACCAGTTGGCCTTCGGCACGGTCCTGGGCAAGGACGGCAAGCCGTTCAAGACCCGTGAGGGCGAGACGGTGCGTCTGGTGGACCTGCTGGACGAGGCGGTCGACCGGGCGACGGCCGTGGTCGGCGAGAAGCGCGAGAAGGTCGGCCTGACGGACCAGGAGGTCGCGGAGAACGGCCGGTACGTGGGCATCGGGGCGGTGAAGTACGCCGACCTGTCGACGTCGGCGGTGCGGGACTACAAGTTCGACCTGGACCAGATGGTCTCGCTGAACGGCGACACGTCCGTGTACCTCCAGTACGCGTACGCCCGTATCCAGTCGATCCTGCGCAGGGCGGGCGAGGCCCGGCCCGCCGCCCATCCGGAGCTGGCGCTCGCTCCGGCCGAGCGGGCGCTGGGTCTGCACCTGGACCGGTTCGGGGAGACGGTCGCGGAGGTCGCGGAGGCGTACGAGCCGCACAAGCTCGCCGCGTACCTGTACCAGCTGGCCTCGCTGCTGACGACGTTCTACGACCAGTGCCACGTGCTGTCCCCCGACAACGCGCCGGAGGTCGTGGAGAACCGCCTGTTCCTCGTGGACCTCACGGCCCGCACCCTGCACCGGGGAATGGCGCTGCTCGGCATCCGGACGCCCGAGCGGCTCTGACACGACGCAAGCACGCGACCGCGGCCCGCTCTCCCGCACCGGGAGGCGGGCCGCGGTCTTGCCGTCAGCAGGGGTACAGGTCGCTCATGTCGTTGGCGAACCGCTTGAACGCGGCCTTGGTGTTCGCGCCCGCCTTCCCGTCGATGCTGTCGTTGTAGCCCCAGCCGAAGGCCAGCATGCGCTGCAGCGCGCGGATCGTGTTCGGGCCCGGGTCGCCGTCGATGCTGTCGTTGTAGTCCCAGTACTCGCGGAGCCAGCGCTGCATCGCCTTCCAGCTGTTGGTGCCGAGCTCTCCGTCGATGTTGCCGGTGTAGCTGGCCGGTGCGGTCCGCAGCAGGCACTGCACGTTCTTGGCCTGCTGACTGCTGAGGCCGAAGTTCTGCGTCGCGAGGATCGCGGCCTGGGCGCTCACGGCCGTCCGCGACGCGCCGGCGGTGTCCGCGGCGGTGGCCGCGCCGGCCCCCGCCAGGGTTCCGGCTGCGATCCCGACGACTGCGGCGAAGCCGACGATCGTCTTGGTCAGAGCTCGCATTCTGTCCCCTCTGATGGTTGGCGGCCGGTCGGGGCGACCGGCTCGGCAACGAGACTGGGGGGCGGGGAGCACCGCCCGCCACGGTCGCCGGGAAACTGACGTCCCCGCGGGACGACCACCGCGCCGGCCTGCGAAGACACCGCGTCGCGGGACGTGCCGACGGGACGGCCGCAGCGGCGGACGGCGGGCGGTGACCCGATGTCAGTGGCTGCCCGTACAGTCGCCGGCATGGCGACTCTTCCCAACCCGCTGCCCAAGCTCGCGTCCGATCCGAGCGGGCGCTCCCTCGGGCTGCAGCTCCCCCCGGGGAGACTGATCGACGCGACCGACGAGGGTCCTTGGCACGAGCCGTTGCTGTGGCATGCGCAGCGGCCGGCCGCGCCGGGCAACTGGGCCGCGCTCGGAGGGAGTTCGGCGCGAGCGGGGCTGCTGCCGGTGCTGGTGGACCTGGGCGGCTCCCAAGGCGGCCCGCAGGAGTGGGAGTTGGCGCCCGGGGAGATGTCGTACCCGGGCGATCACGACGCGCAGGACGTGCTCGCCGAGTACTGGCAGGAGTGCGCGGCCGACGGCGAGGAGTGGCCGGGCCTGGCCGAGGGCCTCACCCTCGCCGCCGAGCCCGACGCGCGCGCCGCGCAGGTCGCCGACGCGTTGACCGGTGAGGGCGGTTCCCTCTTCGCAGCTCCTCATCTCGCCCTGGTCCCGGCGCGCCGCAGCGCTGACGTGCCCGCGGCGCTCGGCTGGACGGGCCCGGCCGGCCACGAGTACGACACCGCCCGGCTGAGCGCGGTGCTGCGCTCGTGGGAGGACCGCTTCGGCATACGGGTGGTCGGGCTCGGCTTCGACGTGCTGGTGCTCTCCGTGGCCGCGCCGCCCGCCACGGCCGCTCAGGCGGCGGCGGTGGCCGCCGAGCACTTCGCGTTCTGTCCGGACAACGTCCTCCAGGGCGGCGACGGGGACCTGGCGTCCTACGCGGAGCGGCTCGTCGGCGAGCACGCCTGGTCCTTCTGGTGGGACTGACGGGCCACCCCCGCCCCCGTCACTCCTTGAGTCCGCGCCCCAGCCTGCGCAGCCCCTCCGCGATCTCCGTCGGCGTCTGCGTCACGAAGCACAGACGCAGCGTCGAACGGTCGGGGTCGCCCGCGTAGAAGGGGGCGCCGGGCACGTAGGCCACGTCCTGGGCGACGGCCTGCGGGAGGAGGGCCCCCGTGTCGTACGCGTCGGGAAGGCGGGCCCAGAGGAACATGCCGCCCTCGGGCGTGTTCCACACCGACCCGTCCGGCAGCGCCTCGCCCAGCCCCGCCAGCATGGCGTCGCGCCGTTCGCGGTACACGCGGGCCACCCGTCCCACATGGGCGTCGAGGTCCTCGACGGTCAGATAGCGGGCGGCGGCGAGCTGGTTGACGGTCGGCGTGTGCAGGTCCGCGGCCTGCTTGGCGACGACGCAGGCCCGCAGCAGCTCGGCGGGGGCGCGCAGCCAGCCCAGCCGTATGCCGGGGGCCATGACCTTGGAGAAGGAGCCGAGCAGCACCGTGCGGTCGCGGGCGTCGGGGTGGGCGGCGATCCAGGGCACGCGCGCGCCGTCGTAACGGAGTTCGCCGTAGGGATCGTCCTCGACGATCCACAGGCCGTGCCGGGCGGCGACGCCGGCGAGGGCGGCACGTCGTTCCGCGGGGAGGGTGCGGCCGGTGGGGTTCTGGAAGGTGGGCACGGTGTAGAGCAGCTTGGGCCGTTCGCGCGCGACGAGGTCCGCGAGCGCCTCGGGGTCGGGGCCGTCCGCGTCGCCGGGCACGGCGAGGATGCGCGCTCCCGCGAGAGCGAAAACCTGGAGGGCGGCCAGATAGCAGGGGGCCTCGACGAGGACGGTGTCGCCGGGGTCGAGCAGCGCGCTCGCCAGCAGGGACAGCGCCTGCTGGGAGCCGGTGGTGACGAGGAGGTCGTCGGCGGCGGTGGGCAGCCCGCGGGCCGTCGTGCGGGCGGCGAGCCGTTCCCGCAGGGCCGGTTCGCCCTCGGTCGTGGAGTACTGCAGGGCCCGCGCCGGGACCTCTTCCAGCACGTGCCGGAACGCGGCCGCCACCCCTTCGCGGTCGAACAGCTCGGGCGCGGGCAGCCCGCCCGCGAAGTTGATCACCTCGGGGCGGGCGGTGACGGCGAGGATGTCCCGCACGGGCGAGCCGCCGACCGACCGGCTGCGGGCGGCGAGCGGGGGAACCGAGCGGGGTGCGGACACGGATGCGACAGTCATGTCCGCACCCTAAGGAGATACGTGCCGCCTACACCTGGGTTTCTGACATATGGACGGCCCGGCCCGGACGTCGGCTCCGCCGAGGTGCCCGCACCCGGCGGGCGCCGGCCGTCCGGCAGGCGGTCGGGCGTCCCGCACCGCGTCCCGCATCGGCCATGTCTTCGCAGGTCGGACGGCATGGGACCGTATCGGCGTCCCAAATCGGGCCAGGGGTGTGGAAGACGCGAGGCGTACGGCACAGGCTGGCCCCATGCCCACTCGCCCCGCTCCCCCCACCCGGCGCCGCGTCCGTCTGCTCGCCGTCGCGCTCACCGCCGCCGCGGCGCTCACCCTCACCGCGTGCCGTGACGGCGAGGGCCTGCGCGACGAGGGCCCGTCGAGCTCCAGCACCCTGAACGGCTCCGGCCCGCTCCCCGGCTCCGGCACCCTGACCGGCTCCGTCACGCTCACCGGCCCCGGCGACCGGAGCTAGCGCAGTTTCCGGGCCGCCTCGGTGGCCCAGTACGTGAGGATGTTCCGGGCGCCGGCCCGCTTGATCCCGGTCAGCGTCTCGAGGATCGCCCGGTCGCGGTCGATCCAGCCCTTCTCGGCGGCGGCCTCGACCATCGAGTACTCGCCGGAGATCTGGTAGGCGGCGACGGGCACGTCCACGGCGTCGGCGACCCGGGCGAGGATGTCCAGGTAGGGGCCGGCCGGCTTGACCATGACCATGTCCGCGCCCTCCTCCAGGTCGATGGCGAGTTCGCGCATCGACTCACGGAGGTTGGCCGGGTCCTGCTGGTAGGTCTTGCGGTCGCCCTTCAGCGAGGAGCCCACGGCCTCCCGGAAGGGCCCGTAGAAGGCGGACGCGTACTTGGCGGTGTACGCGAGGATCGAGACGTCCTCCCGCCCGATCTGGTCGAGCGCGTCGCGGACGACCCCGATCTGCCCGTCCATCATCCCGCTGGGCCCCACCACGTGGGCGCCGGCGTCGGCCTGCACCTGCGCCATCTCCGCGTACCGCTCGAGGGTGGCGTCGTTGTCGACGCGCCCCTCGTCGTCCAGCACGCCGCAGTGCCCGTGGTCGGTCGTCTCGTCGAGGCACAGGTCGGACATGACGAGCAGGTCGTCCCCCACCTCGGCGCGGACGTCGCGGATGGCGACCTGCAGAATCCCGTCCGGATCGGTCCCCGGCGTCCCGAGGGCGTCCTTCTTGGACTCCTCCGGCACCCCGAACAGCATGATCCCGGAGATCCCCGCCTCGACGGCCTCCAGCGCGGCCTTCTTCAGACTGTCCCGCGTGTGCTGCACGACCCCCGGCATGGCCGTGATCGGCACCGGCTCGCTCACGCCCTCCCGCACGAACGCGGGCAGGATGAAGTCGGCCGGATGCAGACGCGTCTCGGCGACCATGCGCCGCATGACGGGAGTGGTGCGCAGCCGCCGGGGACGCGTCCCGGGAAAGGATCCGTACTTCGTCATGCGCCCTACGCTACGCCCGGCCCGGGGGACCACTTGCCGACGGCCTGTCGACCCGGAGCGGGGCGCCCGGACCTCTCCGCCGGCGCCTCCCGCGGCGACGCAGGCCGGGCCGGGTCACGCTCGGCCGGGCTCCCTCGCCGAGGGCTCTCTTCAGATCCGGGAGGGGCCCCGGGGCCGCAGCGCAGCCCCGGGAGCCCTCACCCCGTCGCTCAGGTGGCCCGCCTGCGGCGCGCGCCCGGACGGCGCTCGCTCGGCCGGCTGACCGGGTCCCCGGCCTCCTGGGCCGCCGCGCGCCGGCGCAGACCGAAGTCGGCCAGCGCCTCGGCGAGCTTGTGCACCGACGGCTCGGGAGCCATCACGTCGACCCGCAGCCCGTGCTCCTCGGCCGTCTTGGCGGTCGCCGGACCGATGCACGCGATGACCGTGACGTTGTGCGGCTTGCCCGCGATGCCCACCAGGTTGCGCACGGTGGACGAGGACGTGAAGAGCACGGCGTCGAAACCGCCGCCCTTGATCGCCTCGCGCGTCTCCGCCGGCGGCGGAGAGGCCCGCACGGTCCGGTAGGCCGTCACGTCGTCGACCTCCCAGCCCAACTCGATGAGCCCGGCCACCAGGGTCTCGGTGGCGATGTCGGCGCGCGGCAGGAACACCCGGTCGATCGGGTCGAAGACCGGGTCGTAGGGCGGCCAGTCCTCGAGCAGGCCCGCGGCCGACTGCTCGCCGCTCGGCACCAGGTCCGGCTTCACGCCGAAGGCGATCAGCGCCTTCGCGGTCTGCTCGCCCACCGCGGCCACCTTGATGCCCGCGAAGGCACGCGCGTCGAGCCCGTACTCCTCGAACTTCTCCCGCACCGCCTTCACGGCGTTGACCGAGGTGAAGGCGATCCACTCGTAGCGTCCGGTCACCAGGCCCTTGACCGCGCGCTCCATCTGCTGGGGCGTACGCGGCGGCTCGACGGCGATCGTCGGCACCTCGTGCGGCACGGCCCCGTACGACCGCAGCTGGTCGGAGAGCGACACCGCCTGCTCCTTCGTGCGCGGCACGAGGACCTTCCAGCCGAACAGCGGCTTGGACTCGAACCACGACAACTGGTGGCGCTGGGCGGGGGCGGAACGCTCGCCGACCACGACTATCACCGGCCGGCCGCCCTCCGGGGAGGGCAGCACCTTCGCCTGCTTCAGCGTCTGGGCGATCGTGCCGAGCGTCGCCGCCCAGGTGCGCTGCCGGGTCGTCGTTCCGGCCACGGTGACCGTCATCGGCGTGTCCGGCTTGCGGCCCGCCGAGACCAGCTCGCCCGCGGCCGAGGCCACCGAGTCGAGGGTCGTCGACACGACGACCGTGCCGTCGGAGGCGCCGACCTCGGTCCAGCAGCGGTCCGACGCCGTGCGCGCGTCCACGAACCGGACGTCCGCGCCCTGCGCGTCGCGCAGCGGCACACCGGCGTACGCGGGCACGCCGACGGCGGCCGCGATGCCGGGGACCACCTCGAAGGGAACACCGGCGGCCGCGCAGGCGAGCATTTCCTCCGCCGCGTACGTATCCAGTCCCGGGTCCCCGGACACCGCACGGACGACCCGCCTGCCGCCCCGCGCGGCCTCCATGACAAGATGTGCGGCATCGCGCACAGCGGGTGTCTCAGCGGTTGTTGACGTGCCGTCAACGAGCGTCGGACGGGGTGCGCCCGTGAGCGGAACAGGGTCCGGCGAAGGACCCGCGTCCGCGCTCACGACGGCGACGCCCGGCCTGGCGTGCGTCCGCACGACGTCGAGCACCTCGTGCTCGGCGACGAGGACGTCCGCGTGCGCCAGCGCCTCCACGGCGCGCAGAGTCAGTAGTCCCGGATCCCCGGGTCCGGCACCCAGGAAGGTGACGTGCCCGTGTTCAGGACCGGCGGCTGGAAGGGCGGTGGGGCTCACTGTGCTCGCTCCCCCATCAGACCGGCCGCGCCCTGGGCGAGCATCTCGGCGGCGAGTTCGCGACCGAGCGCCATTGCCCCGTCGTGCGTCTCGGGCACGGGACCGGTGGTGGACAGCTGCACCGTGCGAGCGCCGTCGGTGGTGCCGACGACGCCGCGCAGGCGCATTTCCTTGACAATCTGCCCGTCGGCCAGAAGGTCGGCCAGCGCGCCCACGGGGGCGCTGCAGCCGGCCTCCAGGGCGGCGAGCAGGGACCTTTCGGCAGTGACGGCGACCCGGGTGAAGGGGTCGTCGAGTTCGCCGAGCGCGGCGATCAGCGCTGCGTCGTCAGCGACGCATTCGATCGCCAGTGCTCCCTGGCCGGGAGCGGGCAGAACGGTGTCTATCGACAGGAAGTCGGTGACCTCGTCGATGCGGCCCATGCGGCTCAGGCCGGCCGCGGCCAGCACCACCGCGTCCAGCTCGCCGTCGTGCACGTACCGGATCCGGGTGTCGACGTTCCCGCGTATGGGGACCGTCTCGACGTCCAGCCCGTGGGCCCGTGCGTACGCGTTCAGCTGGGCCATGCGGCGCGGCGAGCCGGTGCCGATGCGCGCCCCGCGCGGCAGGTCGGTGAACTTCAGCGCGTCCCGGGCGACGATCACGTCACGCGGGTCCTCGCGCACCGGCACGGCGGCCAGGACCAGGTCCTCGGGCTGCGTGGTGGGGAGGTCCTTCAGCGAGTGAACCGCGAAGTCGACCTCACCCCTCGCCAGCGCGTCGCGCAGCGCGGTCACGAAGACGCCCGTGCCGCCGATCTGCGCCAGATGCTCTCGGGAGACGTCGCCGTAGGTGGTGATCTCGACGAGTTCCACGGGCCGTCCGGTCACCCGGCTCACGGCGTCCGCGACCTGCCCGGACTGGGCCATGGCGAGTTTGCTGCGCCTCGTCCCCAGTCTCAGTGCCTTACTCATGCCGCTCATGCCGGCCCTCGGTTCTGTGCGTTCTTCTCGGTGCTGTCCTCAGCCCGGGACACGGCGGCCACCGTCTCCTGGTCGAGGTCGAACAGGGTCCGCAGCGCGTCCGCGTACCCGGCGCCGCCGGGCTCGGCCGCGAGCTGCTTGACCCGTACGGTCGGCGCGTGCAGCAGCTTGTCGACGACGCGCTTCACGGTCTGCGTGATCTCCGCGCGGTGCTTGTCGTCCAGGCCGGGCAGCCGCGCGTCGAGCCGGGCGATCTCGCCGGCCACGACGTCGGCGGCCATGGCGCGCAACGCGACCACGGTCGGGGTGATGTGCGCGGCCCGCTGTGCGGCGCCGAAGGCGGCGACCTCGTCGGCGACGATCCGCCGCACCTGGTCGACGTCGGCGGCCATCGGGGCGTCGGCGGAGGCCTCGGAGAGCGACTCGATGTCGACCAGCCGCACTCCGGCGAGGCGGTGGGCGGCGGCGTCGACGTCCCGCGGCATCGCGAGGTCGAGCAGGAAGAGGACGGGCTGCGGCCTCGCCGGCGCGGCGGCGGGCTCGGGCCTGCGGCGCTCGGGGATGCGGCCGACGGCGGCGGCGGTCGCGGCGAGCGCGGTGATCAGCTCGGCGTCGGCCGAGGGGTCGCGGCGGGCGGCGAGCCGGCGGTCCACGGTGGCGTTGTCGACCCAGGCGGCGTGCTGCTCCAGCGTGGCCGCGTCCATGCCGGCGACGGCGGCCTCCCCCAGCACGGAGAAGCCGGACTGCTGCACCGCGGACTGCTGCGCGGCGGCCAGGTCGAGCGGGCAGTTCTCGTCGGCGCCGGCCGAGGCGGGCGACAGCGGCCGTACGTCCGGGGCCGCGCTCTCCTCGTCGAAGGCGGCGGGCGCCCCGGTGCGGCCCTCGACGGCGGCGGCGACCGCTCCCGCCGTCAGGACCAGGCCCGTCGCGCCGGTGCAGGAGACGGCCACGTCGGCACGTGTCAGCTCGGCCGGCACCGATTCCATCGGTACCGCGCGGGCCGACACGTCCGTGCCGCCGCCCTCGGTCAGTATCTGGGCGAGCCGCTCGGCGCGGTCGAGGGTGCGGTTGGCGACCACGACCTCGGTGATCCCGGCGCGCGCCAGGGTGGCGGCGGCCAGCGACGACATGGAGCCCGCGCCGATGACGAGGGCCCGCTTGCCCCGCGCCCACTCGCTCACGTCCCCGCCCGCGGCCAGCTGCTCCAGGCCGAAGGTGACCAGGGACTGCCCGGCGCGGTCGATGCCGGTCTCGGAGTGGGCGCGCTTGCCGACCCGCAGGGCCTGCTGGAACAGGTCGTTCAGCAGCCGCCCGGCGGTGTGCAGCTCCTGCGCGCGGGCCAGCGAGTCCTTGATCTGCCCGAGGATCTGGCCCTCGCCGACGACCATGGAGTCCAGCCCGCAGGCCACCGAGAAGAAGTGGTGGACGGCGCGGTCCTCGTAGTGCACGTAGAGGTAGGGGGTGAGCTCCTCGATGCCGACGCCGCTGTGCTGGGCGAGCAGCGTGGAGAGCTCGGCGACGCCCGCGTGGAACTTGTCCACGTCGGCGTACAGCTCGATCCGGTTGCAGGTGGCGAGGACGGCGGCCTCGGCGGCGGGTTCGGCGGCGACCGTGTCCTGGAGCAGCTTGAACTGGGCGTCCCTGGACAGGGAGGCGCGCTCGAGCACGCTCACGGGGGCGCTGCGGTGGCTCAGTCCGACGACGAGGAGGCTCATGCCGGCATCACGGCGGGCACGTCCCCGTCGGGTCCCTGGTCGGTGGAGGCGTCGCGGCTGACGGGCGCGGGGGCGGCGGCGTCGCTCGCCGCGGCCTCCTCGACGGCCTTGCGCTGCTCGTGGAAGGCGAGGATCTGCAGCTCGATGGAGAGGTCGACCTTGCGCACGTCGACGCCGTCGGGCACGGACAGCACGGTCGGCGCGAAGTTCAGGATGGAGGTGATGCCGGCGGCCACGAGCCGGTCGCAGACCTGCTGGGCGACGCCCGGCGGGGTCGTGATGACGCCGATGGAGACGCCGTTGTCCGAGATGATCTTCTCCAGGCCGTCGCTGTGCTGCACGGCGATCCCGGCGACCTGCTTTCCGGCCATCGCGGGGTCGGCGTCGATGAGGGCCGCGACGCGGAACCCGCGCGAGGCGAACCCGCCGTAGTTGGCGAGCGCCGCGCCGAGGTTTCCGATGCCGACGATGACGACCGGCCAGTCCTGGGTGAGGCCGAGTTCACGCGAGATCTGGTAGACGAGATACTCGACGTCGTAGCCGACACCGCGCGTTCCGTAGGAGCCCAGGTAGGAGAAGTCCTTGCGCAGCTTCGCGGAGTTGACTCCCGCGGCGGCGGCGAGCTCCTCGGAGGAGACCGTGGGCACCGAGCGCTCCGACAGTGCGGTCAGCGCGCGGAGGTACAGCGGAAGCCGGGCGACGGTGGCCTCGGGAATCCCTCGGCTACGGGTCGCCGGTCGGTGAGTTCGGCCAGTTGCCACGGTGCTCCTGCGGGTAGAGCGGGGCTGCAGGCGGTCACATGTTCCCAGACCGCCCCGTCGAGTGCAGGCTATGTCTTTGTGAACGCGTGCACAAAGATGGTGTCCGATTTGCCCGGCCAACGTGACCGGGGTCACGCGCGTCATTACAGGGGGCAAAACCGTCACTCTCCTCGTGAATCCCGCCCCCGAGACCAAAGCGCCATCGATCCTAAGCGACGTCCGGTACGTCCTTGTACTGCTCGGTCAGTTCCTTTCCGGTCCCGTGCGGTGTCACCCGGCCTCATCCGGCGAGCTCCTTGCGCAGCCGCGCCTCGTCCACCCGCCAGAAGGTGTGCTGCCTGCCGTCCACCAGGACCACCGGGATCTGCTCCCAGTACTGCTCGTACAGGTCGCGGTCGTCGGCGATGTCCTTCTCCTCCCAGGGCACGCCGAGCTCCCCGCAGACCCGCGCGATCACACGCTCCGCGTCGTCGCACAGATGGCAGCCCGCCTTGCGGATGAGAGTGACCGACCGCTCGCGCGCGTCGGTCCGGCGTCGGAAGAGGGGAGTCATGGCGCCATTGTCGCGCTTCCGGCGACGGGACGGCCGCGAGTGTTCACACGCTGCCAACCTCATGGATCCGGAACAGCCGAACGGACTGGCTATGCTCACGCCATGGCCGCTCTAGGATGGCTCACTCCCCGTAGGCGCTCCGCCACGGCGCGGAGCGTGTTGGCAGGCGAGGCCTCGGCCGAGGCAGCCCGCAAGTCCACCCAGGAAGCCCTGGACTCCCAGGACGCCCTGGACACCTCGGACCGGGAACCGCAGTTCCCGGTGCACGGCGACGCGATGGCCGCCGCCTTCTTCGACCTCGACAACACCGTGATGCAGGGCGCCGCGCTCTTCCACTTCGGCCGCGGCCTGTACAAACGGAAGTTCTTCGAGACCCACGACCTGGTCCGCTTCGCCTGGCAGCAGGCGTGGTTCCGGCTGGCCGGCGTCGAGGATCCCGAGCACATGCAGGAGGCCCGCGACTCCGCCCTGTCGATCGTCCAGGGCCACCGCGTCTCCGAGCTGATGTCGATCGGCGAGGAGATCTACGACGAGTACATGGCCGAGCGCATCTGGCCCGGCACCCGCGCCCTCGCCCAGGCCCACCTGGACGCCGGTCAGAAGGTGTGGTTGGTCACAGCCGCCCCGGTGGAGATCGCCCAGGTGATCGCCCGCCGGCTCGGCCTCACCGGCGCGCTGGGCACCGTCGCGGAGTCCGTCGACGGCGTCTACACCGGCAAGCTGGTGGGCGAGCCCCTGCACGGACCCGCCAAGGCGGAGGCGGTGCGCGCGCTGGCGGCGGCGGAGAACCTGGACCTCTCGCGCTGCGCCGCGTACAGCGACTCCCACAACGACATCCCGATGCTCTCCCTGGTCGGCCACCCCTACGCCATCAACCCGGACGCCAAGCTGCGCAAGCACGCCCACAACCTCGACTGGCGGCTGCGCGACTACCGCACCGGCCGCAAGGCGGCGAAGGTCGGCATCCCGGCGGCGGCGGGCGTCGGCGCGGTGGCGGGCGGCACGGCGGCGGCGATCGCGCTGCACCGGCGCCGGCGATGAGCTGACCGGCACGGGGCGAGGACGGGCGGAGCGGCCGGGCGGCAGGACACCGCCCGGCCGCTCCGCGTTCCGCCCCGGGGCCTGGCCCGCCCCGGCGCCTCACCCGCGTCCGGCGCCCCGCTCCCGGCCGTCACGCCGGCGACGACACCCCACACCCACGAGCAAACCCGACCAATCCGACGGTCGTACCCACGTAACCCCGTATCCAGTCCCGTTGTCCGCGCACCGCCACAACACGCCCTGGACCGACCGGAAACTCGAACCGTTCCGATCACCAACCGCTCAGCCTGCATCACTTGATCGAGCGCCAATAGGCCACAGAAGCGACGTAATCGATGATTTGAGCAACTCGGCGTAGCAGCCCCTGTACGAAGCGTTATTCTCCTCAGACGCAATCCGGCACCCCTCCTGTCGCTACGACGGGTGAAAGGTTCCGCACTGCACGTGATGGAAGCTCTGCCTCTGGGAGTCCCGTGTACCCACACGTCGGGGTTGACACCTCGGGCCTGGCTACGCTGCGCGCAACGGTCGCTACGGTCCAGGACCTGTTGCGCGGCTTCGTCCCCACCGCGTACGCCGGCCCCGCCTTCGCCACCGCCGCACCGGCGGGCCCCTGCTACGCACTGGCGGAAGGCAGCGCCGCGGTCGGCAGAAGAGGACGCTCGACCAGCGGCGCGGCCACCGCCACCCGCCGACCGGCCGCCGACAGCGACAGCGCCCGGATGATGGACCTCGTCGAACGAGCTCAGGCCGGCGAGGCCGACGCCTTCGGGCGGCTGTACGACCAGTACAGCGACACCGTGTACCGCTACATCTACTACCGGGTGGGCGGCAAGGCGACAGCCGAGGACCTCACCAGCGAGACGTTCCTGCGCGCCCTGCGCCGCATCGGGACGTTCACCTGGCAGGGCCGCGACTTCGGCGCCTGGCTCGTCACCATCGCCCGCAACCTCGTCGCCGACCACTTCAAGTCGAGCCGCTTCCGGCTCGAGGTCACCACCGGCGAGATGCTCGACGCCAACGAGGTCGAGCGCTCCCCCGAGGACTCCGTCCTCGAGTCCCTGTCCAACGCCGCACTGCTGGACGCGGTGCGACGGCTCAACCCGCAGCAGCAGGAGTGCGTGACGCTCCGGTTCCTGCAGGGCCTCTCCGTCGCCGAGACGGCTCGGGTGATGGGCAAGAACGAGGGCGCCATCAAAACCCTCCAGTACCGGGCCGTCCGCACCCTCGCCCGGCTGCTGCCGGAAGACGCCCGCTGACCGCCCCCGCCCGCAGCCCACTGTCGGCGTTCCCCAACTCACGTTCAGTGAAAGTCCGTTGCCTTCCCGATCCGATCATCCGCAGTCCGTAACCCAAGTGCCGCGCCAGTCGTTGTGCGGGATACAGGCTCCCTGTGGTCACGTCCTGGCCGACCCCGCTCACTCGATCGGGTGCAACCGGCACCGGGCGTGCAACCCTCAGCACCCCGAGGGAGTCGACCGTCATGACGAGAGGAGGTGCCGCCCGTGATCGCGAACGTATCGGCGCACCGGCGGGCGAACGCCTTCGCCCAGGCCCTGGAGGAGCAGTCCGACCAGGGCACGGCGGCCGAGCAGACCGAAGGATCACCGCCGGCGCCGGCCGCTGCGGACCAGACCGGGCAGGGCCAGCTGCTGGCCCTCGCCACGAGTCTCGCCGAGCTGCCCAAGCCGGAACTCGATCCCGAGGTCAAGGTCGTACAGCGGGCCCAGTTGGTCGCAGCGATGGAGGCCATGCTGCAGGCCGGCACCGCGGGAGGCGAGGCAGCGGACCTGTCGGTCCCCGAACAGCGGTCCCACCGGGGCAGGGGCACACACCGGGCCGGCCCCCTGGGCAAGTTCCGGCCGCGTTCCCGCCTCGCCAGGGGCCTCACCGCGGGCGGCCTCAGCGTCGGCGTCGCGGCGGGAGCCTTCGGCGGAGTCGCCGCCGCGAGCTCCGACGCCCTCCCCGGCGACGGGCTCTACGGGCTGAAGCGCGGGATCGAGGACTTCAAGCTCAACTACCTGGCCGACGGTGACGACGAACGCGGTCGCACCTACCTCGACCAGGCCTCCACCCGGCTCGGCGAGGCCCGAAGACTCATGGAACGGGGCCGCAGCGGCGACCTCGACCACGAATCCCTGGGCGAGATCCGGCGCGCCCTGAACGGCATGCAGCACGACGCGTCGGAAGGCCATCGTCTCCTCCACGAGGCGTACACCCGCGACCCCGACTCGCTGGGCCCCATCCAGGCCCTCGATGCGTTCTCCCGCTCGCACCGCGAGGCCTGGGGCGCTCTGCGCGAGCGACTCCCGGTCCAGCTCGGGGACGTCAGTCAGCAGGTCTCGTCGGTCTTCGAAGCCATAGACGACGAGGTCGCCCCGCTGCAGTCCCGGCTTCCGCGGCCCCCCGCCGCGGGCGGCCGCGACACCCGTCAGGGCACCGGGTCGGCGTCCACCGGCAGCTCCTCGGACACCGGCCGCACGACCGCACCGGGCGGCGGCAAGGACACGTCCCACGACACCGGCGGCGACACCGGCAGCCCCAGCAGGTCCGCCACCTCCGGGACCGGCGACGACGGCCTCCTCGGCGGCAACACCGGCGGTCTCCTCGACCCGCCGAAGGACACCGGCGGCACCTCACCGACCACCAGCCCGCCCCTCACGCGGCCCGACGTCACCCTCCCGCCCCTCCTCCCCGGCCTCCTCCCCGGCCTGGGCATCGACGGCGAGGACGCGGAGTAGCACCACCGCACACGGCGATGGGGCGCACCTTCCGAGGAAGGTGCGCCCCATCGCCGTCCCACCGCCGAACGGCCGAAGGGACCACCGGACAACCGGGGGACAACGGGCGCGGAGCCGGCGGGAAGCAGGCGAACGACTGGAAGAACACCGCCTAGAAGAACACCGAGCGGCGCTGCACCAGCAGCTTGTAGAGCGTGTGCTGGATCTGCTCGCGCACCTGGTCCGTCAGGTTGAACATCAGCATCGGATCCTCCGCCGCCTCCGGCGGATAACCGTCCGTCGGGATGGGCTCGCCGAACTGGATCGTCCACTTCGTCGGCAGCGGGATCGCGCCCAACGGGCCCAGCCACGGGAACGTCGGCGTGAGCGGGAAGTACGGGATGCCCAGCACCCGAGCCAGCGTCTTGGCGTTGCCGATCATCGGGTAGATCTCCTCGGCCCCGACGATCGAGCAGGGAATGATCGGCACGCCCTTGCGCAGGGCCGTCGAGACGAAGCCGCCCCGGCCGAACCGCTGAAGCTTGTACCGCTCGTTGAACGGCTTCCCGATGCCCTTGAAGCCCTCCGGCATCACCCCCACGAGCTCGCCCTGGCCGAGCAGCCGCTCGGCGTCCTCCGCGCAGGCCAGGGTGTGCCCGAGCTTGCGCGCCAGCTCGTTGACGACCGGCAGCACGAAGACGAGATCGGCTGCGAGCAACCGCAGATGACGTCCCGCCGGGTGCTGGTCGTGGACGGCGACCTGCATCATGAGGCCGTCCAGCGGCAGCGTCCCGGAGTGGTTGGCGACGATCAGCGCCCCGCCCTCGGCCGGGATGTTCTCGACGCCCTTCACCTCGACCCGGAAGTACTTCTCGTACAACGGCCGCAGCAGGGACATCAGGACCTGATCGGTCAGCTCCTCGTCGTAGCCGAAGTCGTCGACCTCGTAGTCGCCCGTGAGCCGCCGGCGCAGGAAGGACAACCCGCCCGCGATCCGCCGCTCCAGGCCGCCCCCGGCCTCGTCAGGCCGCTCCTCACCCGTCACAGGAACATCATCCAGCCCGGCCGCCCCGATGTGCAGGGGCTGAACATCGCCGACCGGGCCGTTCTCGCCCGCCTCGCCGATTTCCCGGACCTGCGCGGGCTCGCCGTTCGTGCGCCGGCTCCCCGCGCCCCGTCGCCGGGACGGCCGCGCCACGGCGCTTCCCCGGGACCGGTCGTCGTCGAACGGAATGACCTTGGCGTCCGCCATCGTTGATGCGCTCCTCAGTTGGCGCTCTGCGCCGGGGGGGTGGCCGGGGACCGGTCCGGGGCAGTGCCGCGGGCGCCGCCGGCCAGCGGCAGCGCGGCGATCCGGTCGACCGCCCCGGCGACGGCCCCCGGAGGCAGCAGACCGGGCCCGTGGGCGCGCGCGAAGTCCTCGAAGGTCTCGGCCGTCGTGTACCGGGGCGTGAACCCCAGCGTCTCGCGCATCTGGACCGTCGACACGACCCGGCCGTGGGTGAGCAGCCGGATCTGCTCGGGCGAGAAGTCCGTCATACCCAGCGTACGCACCAGGGAGCCCGCCCATGTGACGGCCGGCAGCAGCAGCGGCACCGTGGGCCGCCCGAGCCGCCGCGAGCACTGCGACAGCAGCAGCACCCCGTCCCCGGCGACGTTGAAGGTGCCGCTGTTGAGCGTGCCCCGCTGCGGCTCGTGCGAGGCGATCCGCAGCACCTGGATCACGTCGTCCTCGTGCACGAACTGCAGCCGGGGGTCGTAACCGAGCACCGTGGGCAGCACGGGCAGCGCGAAGTACGAGGCGAGCGGCGTCTCCGCGGTGGGCCCGAGGATGTTGGCGAACCGCAGCACGCACACGGCGACGTCCGGCCGCCGCCTGGCGAACCCGCGGACGTAGCCCTCGACCTCGACGGTGTCCTTCGCGAAACCGCCGCTCGGCAGCGCCTTGGCGGGCGTGGTCTCGGTGAACACGGCCGGGTCCCGGGACGCCGAGCCGTACACGTTGGTGCTGGACTTCACGACGAGCCGCTTCACGTTCGGCGACTTCTGACAGGCGCCGAGCAGCTGCATCGTCCCGATGACGTTGGTCTCCTTGACCGTGGTCCGGCTGCCGCTGCCCAGCGCGGTCGCCGTCACGTCCAGATGGACGACGGTGTCGGCGCCGGTCTCGGCCAGCACCCGCGCGATGGTGGGCTGCCGGATGTCGGCCTGGATGAACTCGGCGCCCCCGAGATGATGCTCGGGCCGCACGACGTCCACGGCGACCACCCGGTCGACCTGTGGGTCACGCTGGATCCGCCGTACGAAGCGGCCCCCCAGCTGACGGGCCACTCCGGTAACGAGCACGACCTTTCCCAAGATCCGCGCCTTCCTTCCGTCCTGGAACCACCGGCTGCCGCACCGGATTCCCGTCTGCGGGCCAACTTAGCGGGTCGGTGTTGCCCTGTGATGACTGCCCGACGCGCGAAATGACGAGAAACGGGTGGTGGTGGGCCCACACCGGCAATCATGCCGGTCCAGGCATGCGCACGGCGTTCAACGGACCGCACGGCGCCCGGATATGCGTGTGGCCCCCCATCGACGGATCGATGGGGGGCCACACCACGCCTACGCGGCTCGCGTCGCGCGAAGCACGCGCGAAGAAGCAGTACGTGCCTGCTTCTCGCGCCTACTTCTTGTTGCGACGCTGGACACGCGTGCGCTTGAGCAGCTTGCGGTGCTTCTTCTTGGCCATCCGCTTGCGCCGCTTCTTGATAACAGAGCCCACGACTACCCTCGCTCACTTCTCATCACTCGGTGCTGGGCGCCATGGGCCCATACGACCTACGAGGGGCTAGCCTACCCGCCTGAGCGCTGAGGTCGTAATCGAGGGCAGAAGGGCCCGGGACGGCACTGACGGCCGGGCCTCTCGCCCATGGGCCTGCCTGGCGGGCAGGCCCCCGGCCGTCAGGCGGTTTCCACCCCCACGTAGCTCTCGCGGAGGTACTCGTGAACCGCTTGCTCGGGGACGCGGAAGGACCGCCCCACCCGGATCGCGGGCAGATGACCACTGTGCACCAGCCGGTACACGGTCATCTTCGACACTCGCATCACCGAGGCGACTTCCGCCACGGTCAGGAACTGAACCTCGTTCAGAGGCCTCTCGCCAGCTGCAGCCATGACACACCTGAACCTTCCGCACTCGACTCGACGGCCACCGGCTTCCCCTTCCGGTGACTCTTCGTCGCTGCGTGCTCACTCCCCAATGTAGGGGCGGGTGATGCGAGTGGGGAAGAGGTGCACCCATCAGCGGCCTACCGTGACAGACACGCTCGATTGAGTACGTAGCGGGTCAGCGGCCTGTAGTAAGCGGACCGCACGGCGTCATCAAGCGGAACGGCCACCGAGACGGTCCCCTCGGCTTCCCCCACGAACAGCGCGGGGTCGTCGGTGTCGGCCAGCCCGACCGCCTCGAACCCCAGCTGACCAGCCCCGCAGACCCATCCGTGATCCCCGATGACAAGCTCGGGCAGCGGCCCGCCGGCCTCGGCCGCCGCGCCGAGCGCCACCCGAACCGGCAGCGGGGAATGGCTGTGCACACCGGTCGCACAACCGGCGCGTCCGCCCCCCGCCTCCCGGACGACCGCCACCCCCCGTACGTAGTCCAGGGTGTGGGGACGTAGACCGAACCGGGTCGTTATGTCGACACAGCGACCCTGCGCCGGGGTGAGAACATCACATCCCGCCGTCTGCAAAGCGTCCGCAAGACCGGCGTAGAAACCCAGCAGCCGATGGGGGTGCCCGGTGCCGAGGAGCACGGGAGCGCCACGCTGGGCGACCGAGGCGAGCCGCCCCGCGAACGCGTCGAGAGCGGCCAGCGTCCGCTCGGGATCGATCACATCATGCCCTGACACGCATCCCGGATCGGCCGAAACCCCACACTTGTCCGCCATCAACGCGATCAGCTCCCGCTGCCCCCAACTCCCGTCGGGATCAAGCCCGATGAGCACGCGCGGATCCCGGGCGGCGAAGAGCCGATAGCTCCGCAGACTCGCCTCCCGGGACGTGGCGACCGCCCCGGCCAGCCGCGCGGCGAGCAGATGCGCCCGAAGCGCCCCGGTACCCAACACGCAAGCGATGCTGACGGACGAGCCCCACCCTCGTGCAGAAACCGCGGGAACACCCCACAGTCGGCGTAACCCTCACCTCACCCTGTCCCTTGGCGGAGGCGAAGCCCCCTGGCGGGGCAGCAGGGCAACAGGGGCAGTAGGGGCAGCACCCCCGCAGGCGGGACGGGAAGGGCGGCGGGGGCGAAAGGAAGCCCGCCCCACACCACTCGCTCCGCCCCTACGCCAGCAGCCCCCGCAACGGAAACACCGCCCGCCGAGTCGCCAGCACCGCCTGATCCAGCCGATCGGCGGGGTCGTACCCCGAGTCCCACCCGGCCCACCCCACCGGCCACCGCCCATCGGTCATCCGCATCGGCCCCAACTGCCGCGTACGAGCGAAGACGTCCTGCCGCCAGCCCTCCGGGATCACCGTCTCCGGCGGCACCGGCACCCCGCCCGCCACTCCCACCAGATGCGCCCACGACCGCGGCACCACGTCCACCACCGCGTACCCGCCGCCGCCGAGCGCGACCCACTTCCCCCCGGCGTACTCGTGCGCCAGGTCGTGGCAGGCCACCTGCACGGCCCGCTGCGCGTCGAGCGACACCGCGAGATGGGCGAGCGGATCCTCGAAGTGCGTGTCGGCCCCGTGCTGGGTCACCAGCACGTCCGGCCGGAAGTCGGCGATCAGCTCCGGCACCACGGCGTGGAACGCCCGCAGCCACCCCGCGTCCCCGGTCCCGGCCGGCAGCGCGACGTTCACCGCCGACCCCTGCGCGGCCTGCCCGCCCGTCTCCTCCGGCCAACCCGTCTGCGGGAACAGCGTCCGCGGATGCTCGTGCAACGAGACCGTCAGCACCCGCGGGTCGTCCCAGAACGCCGCTTGGACCCCGTCCCCGTGATGCACGTCCACGTCCACGTACGCGACCCGCTCCGCGCCGAGCTCCAGCAGCCTGGCGATCGCCAGCGAGGCGTCGTTGTAGATGCAGAACCCGGACGCGCCCCCGGGCATCGCATGATGCAGCCCGCCCGCGAAGTTCACGGCGTGCAGCGCCTCCCCCCGCCACACGGCCTCCGCCGCCCCCACGGAGAGCCCGGCGATCAGCGCCGACACCTCGTGCATCCCCGCGAACGCCGGGTCGTCCATGGTCCCCAGCCCGTACGACTGGTCCGCCGCCCCCGGGTCGGCCGACGCCGCCTTCACGGCGTCGACGTAGTCCTCCCGGTGCACGAGCCGCAGCGTCGACTCCCCGGCGGGCTTCGCCGAGACGACGCGCACCTCCCGGTCCAGGCCCAGGGCCCCTACGAGCCTCCGGGTCAGATCCAGCCGGACCGGATCCATCGGATGCCCGGGCCCGAAGTCATAGCCCGTTACTGCCTCGTCCCACATCAGCTGTGCGCGGCCGCTCATGCCCGTCACCGTATCGGTCCGGTTGAGGGGCGAACGAACGGGCGTACGCCAACGTCACCAGCACCAACACCATCGGCACGACCATGGCTCCGCGATAGCTCCACGCGTCTCCCAGCGCCCCCACCAACGGCGACCCGACCAGGAACCCGACGTAGTTGAAGATGTTGAGACGCGCGATCGCCGCATCCGAGGCCCCCGGAAACAGCCGCCCCGCCGCGGCGAACGTCTGCGGCACCAGCACGCACAGCCCCAGCCCCACGAGCGTGAACCCCAGCATCCCGACCCACGCGCCCGGCGCGACGGCCACCACCGCGAACCCCGCCGCCGCGACCAGCGTCCCCAGCCGCACCACGGCCGCGGCCCCGAACCGCCGCACCCCGAAGTCCCCGATGGCCCGCCCGAGCAGCGTGGTCACCATGTAGACGTTGAAAGGGACCGTCGCCAGCTGCTCCGAGCTGCCCAGCACGTCCTGGAGGTACTTCGCACTCCAGTTGGAGACCGTCGAGTCCCCGATGTAGGCGAAGGTCATCACCAGACACAGCGGCAGCAGCACCTTGAAGACGAGGCCCGTCCCACCCTCGCTCCCCTTCTCGTCCTCCGCGCCGGCTCCGCCGTCCTCCGAGCTCCCGTCGACGTACCACCGGCTGCCCACCAGCGCCGCGGGCAACAGCACCGCCACCACCGGCAGGTACGACACCCACAGCGCGAGATGCCAGTGCGCCCCCACCCAGGCGAGCGAGGCCCCGAGGATCCCGCCCAGGCTGTACACCGCGTGGAAGCTGAGCATGATGCTGCGCCCGTACGTCCGCTGCAGACTCACCCCGAGCATGTTCATCGAGGCGTCCAGCGCACCGACGGCCAGCCCGAACACGGCCAGCGCGACGCCCAGCCCCGCCATTCCGCTTCCCGCCCCGACCCCGAGCAGCGCCAGCAGCACCACCGGCTGGGACCAGCGCAGCAGCCGACTCGGCGGTATCCGCTTCACCAGTTGCTCCGTCGTCACACTGCCGACGCCGGCGAGGACGGGGACGGCGGCCAGGAAGGCCGGCAACAGCGCGTCAGAAACCCCGTAACGGTCCTGGATGGCCGGAATCCTGGTCACGAGCAGCGCGAAGGCGACTCCCTGCGCGAAGAAGCCGAACGCCAGAGAGGCCCTACCGCGCCGCAGCACATCTGTCATGGCGGCGAGCGTAGGGCCCCTGCGTACTCGTGGGTAGATCCAGCCAAAGATGAGTTCTCTTCAGCTTCCACCGTGCCGCCGGCCCGCCGGCAGCAGACCCGCCCTAGCGGGCGAGAACCACCTCGGGCGTCACGGCCCGCACCTCCTCGGCCGCCCCACGGACGTCCGCCCCGGCGTCCGTCCCACCGGCCTCCGCGGCCTTCGCCTCGAAGGACACCATCGCCTCCATCGGCCCGGCCCCCAGCGCCCCGCCGACCACGATCCCGAGCACGATCGCCACGATCATGATCACCGAGCCGAGCCACACCATCGTGTCCACCGGCACCGTGTAGGCCCCGACGACCCGCACCACGCACTCGGCGAGCAGCACCGCGCCCCACACGACCGAGAAGGCCCGCTCGCGCCGTCGGAAGTCCGCCGACGCCACCGACGCCCCGCTCGCCAGTCGCTCCCACGCGGCGTCCCGGACGGCGTTCCCCTTCACCAGGAAGGGCTTGAGCCCCGCGGTCATCATCGGCTTCCCGAGCATCACGGAGACCAGGATCCCGATCCCGACCGTGCTGCTGACCCCGCTGTCCTTGGCCAGCATCAGCCGCGGGTCACCGGCGACGAAGCTGAGCGCCAGTCCGACGACGTTGACGACCAGGATCAGCCCGGCAAGCCCGTTGACGGTCCGCTCCCTGGCCACGCTCCACAGCGTCCGCGCGGCCGGCACCACGCTGCTCCAGGCGAGAGCGGCAAACGTGCTCATCCCGAACGCGCCCTTGAAGAGGTAGTACGACCCGAGCGGCACCGCCACGTCCACGATGAGCGGAGCGAAGGCGTTCTGCTTCTTGTGCTGGTTCGTCGTCATGCACACAGCTTCGCCGCCGGGAGGGGTCCCCCAGTAGAAACGATCGTCCGGAGCTCGGCATGACAAATGTCAGCCCGTCCGCCGGTACCGGCGTCAGAACAGCAGGTCACCCAACTGATCCATGTCCGCGAAGAGTTGGGTGGCTCCCGCGAGCTTCGCGGCAGGCGTCATCGCGGTGAACCCGTACACGTCCATCCCGGCCGCCCGCGCGGCCTGCACCCCCAGCGGGCTGTCCTCGACGACCAGGCACCGCCCGGGCTCGACGCCCATCCGCTCGGCGGCGAAGAGGAAGAGGTCCGGGGCCGGTTTCCCCTTGCCCACGTCCTGCGAGCTGAAGACACGGCTGTCGTCGAACCACCGGTCCAGCCCCGTCGTCCGATGCCCCACCCGGATCCGTTCATGGCTCCCCGAGGACGCCACGCAGTACGGCACCTCGTCCGCCGCCAGCTTCTCCAGCACGGCCACGACGCCGGGGACGGGCCGCAGCTCCCGCTCGAAGGCCTCGAACACCCGCCGGTGGAAGACGTCGTCGAAGTCGGCCGGCAGCCGCTCCCCCGTCCGCTCCGCGACCAGGTCGTGGATGCGGTGCATCGCCGACCCCATGTAGTCCCGGATGGAGTCCTCGTAGCTGGTCGGATGCCCCAGCTCGGTCAGATAGCCGGCCAGTAGACGGTTGGAGATCGGCTCACTGTCCACGAGGACACCGTCGTTGTCGAAGACCACCAAGTCGTAGCGCATATTCAGACCCTAAACGCAGAAAACCCCCGTGCCGAATGGCACGGGGGTTTTCGCAATGATTGTTCGGCGGTGTCCTACTCTCCCACAGGGTCCCCCCTGCAGTACCA
>NZ_JBIRUL010000034.1:0-78793 GCF_044335095.1 Streptomyces sp. NPDC020597
CACGGAAGTCATCCGCCCGCGACCAGTCCGAGCATCCCGAACCCTACGCATACCAGACCCGTGACCAGCAACTTCACGATGCACACTGCTCAATGGGAGAACCAGAGCCTCGACGGTTTCCTTGAGGCCCTCGCGGCATGGATGCATGATTCGCCGGGCTGGTACCAGAACGTGGGGGAGGATCTCCCGGAAGGCGGGGACTGGACCTTCCTGGCCAGAGCGCTTCAGGCCGCCACCGTCTATGAGTGAAGTGGTGTTCGCGTCGAAAGGCCAGGCCGCGCGGAGCCAGTCGCGGTAGGTGCGGGCGAGGTCCTCGTCTCGGCGGATCCCGCGTTCGAGGGTGGAGATGGTGCCCGGCCAGAGGCCGAAGTGACGGGCGGCCGCGGTGATCCTGATGTTCTTGGACTGGCGCAGAGGCCGCAGGTCGGCGATGCCGGGGATGGTCACCGCGCTGGTCAGGCAGCGGAACATCTCGCGGGCGATGACCCGTTTCAACAGCCGGATGATCTCCTTCTTCGTCCGGCCCGCGGTGGTCTGCCGCGCTACGCATTCGCGGGTGCGGGAGTCGCTGACATGTGGACCGGGGCGATGCGGTAGCGGGCGGTCTGGCCGCCCGGTCGCCGCCGCTGAGAGGCGGTGCCGGTTAGTTCTGCCGCTGGATGCGGGGACCGGGGCGGCTCCGCAAAGGGCGGCGAAGGAAGCCTCAGTCCTCATACGTTCGGGATTGCCGCCGGCGGTGACCAGCAGCTGGGCCGCGGTGTCGGGGCCGACTCCGCGGACAGCCCGCAGGCCGGGGTTGCGGGCGGTGGTCTCGCTGTCCAGGGCCCGGGTCAGGGCTTCGTGCGCGGCGGTCAGCTCTCTGACACGCCGGGCGAGGCTCTTCACGCTCTGGTCGATGATCGACAGCAATGTCTGCCCAGTCCCCAGCCTGTCCCAATGACATTTAATGCTGACGTCAACGTGGGCAGACTGGCCCTCGTTCGATCCGGCCTGGAGAAGGACATCCTGCGGCCCCGCCACCCCTCGGACGGTTGCGGCGGGATCACGGTTCACCCCGTGCGGACGATCGGCCTTCATCGTGGCTTCGCCGTGTGATCAGATCAATCCGTATTAGCAGTTGGCGGCTCGGGGAGGGCCGCTGAGGAGGGGAAACCGTGATGCCCGCCGTCACCAGCGAGACGACACAGCCGTGCCCGGATTGCGGCACGGAGATCCGCGGCGACAGCCGGTTCACCCTCTGGTGCGCCGCCTGCGACTGGAACGTGGACCCCAATGCGCCGCAGCCGGAGGCGGGACGGTTCGAACGAGCTGGGCGCGCCCTGGCCCGACGACATGGCGAGCAACTGCTCACCGAGATGCTGAGCGGGCACACACCGCGCCCGCGGCGCGACGCCTCGGCGGTGACGGCCACCGCGCTCGCACTGGCCGTGCACGGCCTCACCCTCGCGCTCGCAGCCGGCGGTGTCTGGTGCATGGTGGCAGGCCGGGGCGCCGTCACCGTGGTGGCGGGTCTGGTGCTCCTCGTACTCGCCTGGGCGCTCGCCCCGAGGGTGGGCCGCCTGCCCGACGACAGGTCCGTGCTGTTCCGGGCCGACGCGCCCGAACTCTTCGCCCTGGTGGACGAGGTGGCGCGGGCGGTTGGTACCCGGAGCGTGCACGCGATCGCAGTGGACGGGAGCATCAACGCCAGTGTCATGACGTACGGTGTGCGCGGCCGACGGCTACTGGTGCTGGGCATGCCGCTGTGGGAGGTCCTCACGCCCGCAGAGCGGATCGCGCTGCTCGGGCACGAACTGGCCCACTACGCCAACGGCGACACGCGCAACGGCCTGGTGGTGGGCACGGCGGTGCGCACCCTGTACCTCTGGCACCACACCCTGCGACCGCTTCCGCATCCCTCCGCCGTCGAGATGGCCGTCAACGCCCTCTACGTGGTGCCACGTCTGCTGGTCCGAGGAGTACTGCAACTGCTCCTCCGACTGACGTCGCGGGCCGGGGTACGGGCCGAGTACCTCGCCGACCGGCTGGCCGCCCGAACCGCTTCCACCCAAGCGGCGGTGGGCCTCATGGACCGGTTGCTCATCACCGAAACGATCGAGATCCTGCTGCGCAGCGAGGCAAACCGTGCCGCTCTCGGCGGGTCGAGGTCGACCCGAGAGGCCACAGCCCGGGCCGATGAGCTGTGGGGGCTGCTCACCACATACGCGGCGTCCGTCCCGGAGCACGAGTACGAACGACAGCGCCGCGCCGGAGCGCGACGCGGACACCAGGTCGACAGCACCCACCCACCGACCCATCTGCGGCGCGCCTGCCTGCTTGCCGGGGAACCCGTGGCAGCCGCGGTGATGCCGCAAGCCCACCAAACCGAGCAGATCGTCAAGGAACTTGCCGTGGCACGCACCGAGGCGGCCCGACGCCTGCTACGCGACGGCCTCGGAGACTGAGCCACCGCGACGGCGCCAGGGTGGGGCCGTTCCTTCCTGACGATCAGCCGCATGCCCTTCGGCCAGCCGTCCAGGACATCGCCGGTGAGTTCGGCGATCCAGGCGCCGTCACGGATTTCGCCGTCGGCCTCGACGGCGGGTGTCCAGGTGGATTCCGGAACCTTCAGCACGTGCTGGTGGATGGTGTCCGTGATCACCATGCCGACCGAGCAGGACAGCCACCGTCCTCGCTGAGCGAGCCAGGCGACGAAGTCGTGGGTGCCGCCCGCGGAGTCGGTGCGTATCAGGGTCTGACGTCCGCGCCGGTACTTCTTCGGCAGTTGGGCCAGCGCCAGTTGGGCGGGTGGTGATGTGGTCGGTGGCCGTGTTCGAGCCTGCGTTTCCCGGCCTGATCAGGGCCGCCACGGGCTCACCGGTGCCGCCCGGTCCGGGTCGATGAACCCCATCGCGGTTGCGGGCGCTGGAGGGGTGCGGGTCGGGTCAGACCTTCTTGACGACGATCGTGTCCGGGACCAGCTTCTCCAGGTCGTCGACGTCCGATGTGAAGACGGTGACCTGTCCCTTCTGCTGTCGCGCGACGACGGCGAGCACGGCGTCGATCGCGTACTTGTGGCCGTGCAACTTGGCGTCGGCCAGGAGGCGACGCGCCTGGCGGGCCTCGTCCTTCCCGATGTCGACGACCTGGAGCCGGGACAGTACCCAGTCCCAGCGCTGCTCGGTCGTTCTGCCGTCGTACGCCTCGACCAGTGTCATCGGGGACGTCACCACTTCGGCCTCCCCGCGTGCCGCGAGGTCGAGCCAGGCGATCATCTTCCGGTCGCCGCGTACCGCAAGGGACAGGGCTTCACAGTCCAGTACGAAGACGCGGAGGGGTCGCTGTCCGTGCTCGGCGGCTCGCTTCTTCACGCAGCCTCTCCGGCGTTGTGCTTTCCGGCGGTTCGACGCCGCTCGTGTTCGGCGTCGAGTTCGTCCAGCTCGACGAGCGCTGCCGCATGCTCGTCCTCGGTGATGGGGCCGTGCTCTTCCTGCAGCCAGTCGACCAGTTCCAGGAGCCGGTCCCGGTCACGCTTGAAGCGCAGCGCTTCGGCGACATACGCCGACAGGCCCCGCTCTGCCGCGTCCGCGCGGATCTCGTCCAGGAGATCCTCGGGAATCGTCACGGTTACCTTCTTCGTCGCCATACAAGAGACCATACTCCCGGTATCGCACTCCTTACCAGCGGGTCACGTGATAGGCGCTCGGCGATCAGGCGGCCGGGGCGGGGCGTGGGCTGCCGTGGAAGACCTGGCTGGTGCCAGGAGCGGTGGACCGCCGCGACGGGACTGGCACCCGGTTGAGGTCCGATGAGCGGGCGGCCGGCGAGCGCTATGACTTGCTCGCGGGCGGCGGGGCTGTGGCCGACGAAGCGCTGCGAGACCAGGATGCGGTGACTTCCCCCACTCTCGGCTTCGCTCGAGCGGGGGGACCCCCATCCGATGCCGAGGACGCCCTTGTCGAAGAGCTTGTGGTGCAGCGAGCACAGGCACAGGCCGTGGTCGACGTCGTCAGGGCCGTCGAACGCCCACCAGTGCACATGCGCGGCCTCCAGCCCGACCGGCACCGCGCCGATCCTGCCGTCGTAGCCGCAGAAGGCGCACTGGTACTCGTATGCCGTCAGGACCTGCTCCCGCATCCGGGGATCCCGCCGCCCGCGCACGGCCGAGAACTGTTCGCTCTCCGTCGGCTCCAGCTCCAGGCCGACGGCTTCGCAGAGATCGCCTTGGAGCGAGGGAGGGAAGTTCAGGCCACGGCATCCCTCTGGAGAGGATCGCGCTCTTGGTCGGCCACAGCAGCCAAGCCACCACGGAGGCGGTATACCGCAAGCAGCTTCGTCCGGTGATCACGGAGGGCGCCGAAGCGATGGACGACATCTTCGCTGAAGATCGGGAAGAGGAGGAAGCGGAAGACTCTCAAGAGGGCGACGCGACGGCCTGATGGAAGTCCACGAAGAGAACCCCCAAGGAGATGACTCCGAGGGGGCTCCTCTATGGCTGGTGTCAGTTGCTGTCCAAATCGTGCCAGGCTTCTCGTACCTCGGTGAGGGCGTCGAGGGTGGCGGTAGCCGCGTCACTCACCCCATGAGCCAGGTACACAATCCCGAACAGAGCAAGCCCGGCAATGGCCAGACCCTTGATGATTTTTTCTTTCATCCGTACTTGGATCCCCTCTTAGCGTGCAGGGCCGAATCCGAACGGACTTGCTCGGACCGGAGCTCATGAGGCTCATCCGAGGCGCAGGAAAGCATCCCGGAGTTGCCATGGACATGCCATGTCACTCTCGATCTCGCTTTCCGTTTCCTTCCAAAGTTCGACTTGAAGCCCTGCCCGTCGAAGAGGTCACTGACGGGCGCAGAAGGGGCACCGCGTTGGCGCGGCACGAACGACTCTCAGATTACAGGGGTTTGCCGGGTCGTGTACCTCGGTTCGAGGCGTGCTCGCACTGGTCACTTCGTAGCCCGGCTTCGGGGGGAGCGGCGAGGTGATGGCCGAAAACCGAGAGGGCGGAAGAGGACGGCGCCTACGTCCTGATCGACTTCCTTTGGCCCCCTGTTTGGCCCCCCGGGCACGACAGAGGCCACATACGGAAGTCCGTATGTGGCCTCTGACCAGCGTCGGGGTGGCGGGATTTGAACCCACGACCTCTTCGTCCCGAACGAAGCGCGCTGCCAAGCTGCGCTACACCCCGATGTCGCTGCTTGTCCTGCTTGTCGCGGCGACGTCGTTTACTTTAGCCCACCGGTGGCCGGAGACGAAATCCGGTTTTGGCGCGGTGGGTGACGGGGTTCGGGCGGGTGTGGTCGAGGGCCACGAGGAGGACTGCGAGGGCGTAGAAGGAGAGCCCGAGGAGCAGGGCGTTGGCCAGGGCGTGCTTGTAGCCGTGGGCCTCGGCGTCGAGGAAGGGGTAGAGGTAGCGGCCCGGCGTGCCGGGGGTGATCAGCTGGGCGCGGGCCAGGCAGAAGGCCAGGTAGAGCGTGGGATACAGCATCCAGGTGGCGGCCCGGCGCAGGCGTAGTCGGCCCGGGGCGGTCAGCAGGAGCCAGTCGATGACGGCGGCCATCGGGGTCACGGTGTGGAGGAGGTGGACGGCGACCAGGTGCCAGCCCGTGAGGGCCGTCGTGCCGGTCAGCGGGAAGGGTGTGGGCCCGTCTGCGAGGAGCAGGTGGTAGACGAGGCCGGTGATCATGACGTAGAGGAGGGCCGCGCCTGTAAGGGCGGCGGGGAGCGGGCGGCGGGCCGTCCATGCCCGGCGGGCGGACAGCAGCGTGACCAGGGCCAGCAGGATGTTGCTCTGAATCGCGAAGTGGCTGAGCACCCGCAGCGGGCTGCCCAGCAGGAACGCGAGGGTCACGCCCGCCGCCGCCGTGCCGGCCAGGAGCAGGCGGAGCACGGCGGCCAGTGGGCGGCGGGCGGGGGGCACCACCGCCGAGGCGGGGACGGAGGAGAGCAGGATCGCGTGGGTCCGCGGGATGGCGGGCAGGTCCGGGAGGTCCCTGGGTATCGGCGCGGTCATGCCCTCACGCTAGGCAGGCGGGACATTCCGGGCGATACGGGTGGGCCGTTCGGGGGACGCCCTGAGCCTGCGGAAGAGAGGAACCCGGAGAGGGTCCCGCTACTCCCGCTCCACCAACGTCAGCAGCGTCACCTCGGGCGGGCAGGCGAAGCGGACGGGGGTGTAGCGGCTGGCGCCGCAGCCCGCGGAGACGTGGAGGTAGGAGGTGCGGCCCTCCGCCGTGTGGGTCGACAGGCCCTTCACGCGGGCCGTGTCCAGGTCGCAGTTGGTGACGAGGGCCCCGTAGAAGGGGATGCAGATCTGGCCGCCGTGGGTGTGGCCGGCCAGGATCAGGGGGTAGCCGTCCGCCGTGAAGGGGTCCAGGGCCCGCAGGTACGGCGCGTGCACCACGCCCATCGAGAAGTCGGACGACTCCGAGGGACCGCCGGCCACCCGCGCGTAGCGGTCGCGCTTGATGTGCGGGTCGTCCAGTCCCGTCAGCTCGATCGACGCGCCCTCGACCTTCAGTACGCCCCGGGTGTTCGTCAGGTTGAGCCAGCCTGCGGCGTCGAAGCCGTCGCGCAGGTCCTCCCACGGGTTGTGGACGACGTCCACCGCGGGCGCGTTGCCGTTCAGGCCGTGCCGGCCCTGGACCTTCTCCAGCAGGTAACGGGCGGGGTTGCGCAGCTTCGGGCCGTAGTAGTCGTTCGAGCCGAAGACGTACGCACCCGGGAACTCCATCAGGGGCCCCAGCGCGTCCAGCGTCTCCGGGATGCCCTCCGGGTCGGACAGGTTGTCGCCCGTGTTGATCACGAAGTCGGGGCGCAGTCCGGCGAGCGAGCGCAGCCAGCGCTGCTTCTTGCGCTGGCCGCCGACCATGTGGATGTCGGAGACGTGCAATACGCGCAGGGGGCGCATTCCGGCGGGAAGGACGGGGACGGTGACTCGCCGGAGGCGGAAGGAGCGGGCCTCGAAACCCGCCGCGTACACCAGACCGGCGGTGCCGACCGCCGCAATGGACAGAGGTACTCCATATCGCGCGCGCATACGTCCATCGTCTCAGACCGGGCCGCTGCTTCCGTCCGTCCGTCCGCCCCGTCCGTCCGCCCCGTCCGTCCGACCCGTCCGTCCGCCCCGTCCGTCCGCCGGACGGTGACGGCGGTCCGCTGCCCCACTCCCGTCACCGAGCCTGCTGCAAGGCCTGTCTCCGACCGCGCTGTCTCCGCCTGCCCTGCCCTGCCCTACTCCACGGTGCACTGCACGGCGCACTGCACGGCGCCGCCTCGCCGTCCCCCCAAGCGGCCTGCCCTCGTTGGCCCTTGAGGCCTGTGGGACGCCGCTGCCCCGCGCCCTTCCCGCACCGCCCGGTAAATGACCGGGCGTCGGGCAGTCCACACCTGCGACAATCAGACCCATGACCACGCTCAAGTCGAAGCTGCAGGAAGACCTCAACGCCGCGATCAAGGAGCGCGACGAGCTCCGCTCCTCGACGCTCCGGCTGACGCTCACCGCGATCACCAAGGAGGAGGTCGCAGGCAAGGAGAAGCGCGAGCTCTCCGACGACGAGATCCTCAAGGTGATCGCCAAGGAGGCGAAGAAGCGCCGGGAGGCGGCCGACGCCTTCGCGCAGGGCGGTCGCCCCGAGAGCGCCGAGCGGGAGAAGGCGGAGGGTGAGCTGCTCGCCGGCTACCTGCCCAGGCAGCTCAGCGACGACGAGCTGAACGACATCGTCGGGCAGGCCGTCGAGGAGGCGAAGGCGGCCGGCGCCGAGGGGCCGCGGGCCATGGGCGCCGTGATGAAGATCGTGAACCCGAAGGTGGCCGGTCTGGCGGAGGGTGGCCGCGTCGCCGCCGTCGTCAAGAAGCTGCTCGCGGGCTGACCCGACGGACTGACCCTTCGGGCGCGCTGACCCGACGGAGCCGATCCTGCCGGCTCGCTGAAACAGAACGGTCCCTGACCCTCCTCACGGGAGGGTCAGGGACCGTTTTCACGTCTCCGGCTCAGCCGGCTCAGGTCAGCCGGGTCGGTCGGCTCGGCCGGACCCGCTCGCTCCGGCCGGTTCAGCGGCTCGGCCGGTGTCAGCCGCGTCCGCCGCTGTTGTCGTCGCCGTTGCTCTGGCCCTGGAAGAAGCCGCCGTTTCCGTTGCCCCGGTTCGCGTTGCCGCCGTTGGTGTTCCCACCGTTGGTGAGCAGTCCGCTGAGGAAACCGCCGTCGTCCCCGTTGCCGCCGTCGTTGCGGCCGTTTCCGTTCCCGTTTCCGTTGCCGTCGTTGTCGCCGCGCTCTTTCTCCGGGGGCTTCGGGATGAAGACCTTGTTGAACGGTGCGGGTTCCTTGCCCTCGAGTGCGCCGGTCATGGCGTCGCGCCAGATCGGGCCGGGGGTGTCGCCACCGTAGACCTCAGGGTGGTAGCGGCCGCCGATCCAGATGTTGGTCATCTCGACCTTCTGGGTGGCGCTGCCGACCCAGACGGCGCCCGACAGGTTCGGGGTGTAGCCGACGAACCAGGCGTTCTTGCGGGAGTCCGTCGTACCCGTCTTACCGGCGTTGTCGCGACCGGACAGGCCGGCCTGCTTGCCCGTACCGGAGTCGACCACGCCGCTGAGCAGGGTGTTGATGGTGTCCGCGGTCTTCTCGCTCATCGCGCGCGAGCAGGTCGACTTCGGGACCTCCAGCGACTTCTTCGTGCCGCCCACGGTCTGGGTGATCGACTCGATGGCGATCGGGGTGCAGTACATGCCGCGGCTGGCGAAGGCGGCGTAGGCGCTCGCCATCGTCAGGGGGGAGAGGCCGGTGGAGCCGAGGGTCATCGAGGAGGGCACCTCGGGGACCTTGGTGCCGTTGCCCTGGACGACGCCCAGCTTGTCGGTCATCTTCACCACGGGGCACATGCCGATGTCGGCGAGCATCTGCACGAAGTAGGTGTTGACCGACAGCTCCATGGCCTTCTGCAGCTGGTACGGCCCCTTCTCGGACGCGCTCTCGTTCTCCAGGGTGTACTTGGGCCTGCCGTCGTTCGTCCACGGCTTGCTGCTGCACGTCTGGACCGTGTCCGGGTACGCCATCTGGTACGGCGCCGAGTACGACTGGTTCGGCGGGCGCCCCTCCTCCAGCGCGGCCGCGGCCACGAAGGGCTTGAAGGTGGAGCCCGTCGGGAAGCCGAAGTTCGAGCCGCCCATGGAGGCGTTGACCGAGTAGTTGTACTCGGTCTCGTTCTTGCCGTAGCCGTACGGCTTCGACTGGCCCATGCCGAGGATCTTGCCGGTGCCGGGCTCGACGAGGGTCGCGGCCCCGGCGACCTTGTCCGACTTGTAGACGTGGTCCTTGAGCGAGTCCTGCACGGACTTCTGGGACTGCGGGTCGAGCGTCGTCCGGATCGTCAGGCCGCCCTGGTTCCAGACCTTCGCCCGCTCCTCCTTGGTCTTGCCGAAGACCGGGTCGCTGAGGAAGACGCGCTCGACGTACTTGCAGAAGAAGCTGGCGCCCTTGACGGCGGTGATGCAGCCGTTCTTCGGCTTCTTGACCTTCAGGCCCAGCGGCGCCTTCTGCGCGGTGGCCGCCTCGGCCTCGGAGATGTCGCCGACCTCGGCCATGCGCTTCAGCACGGTGTTACGGCGCTTGGTGGCCTCGGCCTCGTCGTTGACCGGGTCGTAGCGGCTCGGCGACTGGACGATGCCGGCCAGCAGTGCGGCCTGGGGGAGCGTGAGGCTCTTGGCGTGCGTGGAGAAGTAGCGCTGGGAGGCCGCTTCGACGCCGTAGGCCTGCTCACCGAAGAACGTGATGTTGAGGTAGTTCTCGAGGATCTTCTTCTTGCTGAGCTCTTCCTCGAGCTGGATCGCGTACTTCAGCTCCTTGATCTTGCGCCCGATGGTCTGCTGCGTGGCCTGCGCGACCTTCGTCGGGTCGTCGCCCGCCTCCTCGACGGCGACGTTCTTCACGAGCTGCTGCGTGAGCGTGGAGGCGCCCTGGGACACCCCGCTGTTCTGCACGTTCTTGTTGAGCGCGCGCAGGACGCCCTTGAGGTCCACCGCGCCGTGCTCGTAGAAGCGCGAGTCCTCGATCGCGACGATCGCCTTCTGCATGTAGGGCGAGACGTTCTTCAGGTCGACCACCGTGCGGTCACGTGAGTAGACGGTGGCGATCTGGCCGCCCTCGGAGTCGAGGATCGTGGTGCGCTGGCTCAGCGGCGGCGTCTTGAGATTGGCCGGGAGTTCGTCGAACGACTCCACCGACCCCTTGGCGGCCAGGCCCAGCGCGCCGAAGGCGGGCAGGGCGATGCCCGCCAGCACGGCTCCCGCGAGCACACTGACACCGAGGAACTTGGCGGCCTGCTGCGTTGGCGACAGACCACCGCCCGAGCGCTTCTTTGGCATGAGGGCAGCCTACGTTCTCATTCGCCGGACACGCGTCAATGCCTTGGCCTAAGCTGCTCGCAACTGTCACAGCAGCAGGGCTCCGTATCAATACGTCCGGCGACCCCGAATCGTTCCGGAGGTTCCCCGACTTTTTTGGTGGGGGTGTGCCCGAATCCGCCTTGTGTGTCACCCGGCGTCCGTTGTGACTCAACTGAACTGTCCCGTTCGCCGGGAAAGTCACACATGTCGCAGGCTCACTCCCCCGGGTGATCTGCCGCTTACGCATAGTCCGTTCGGGCCATTCAAGATTGGGCCCGAAGGGGGTGTTGCGCTGTGCCCGCCTTCCGTAACGTCCTCAACTGGCGGCGGTGAATATGCCGCTGCCGCCGTGGGGGAGCCTCGATTCGGGAGAGGACGGCGCCGGTATGGGCTGGGTTACCGACTGGAGTGCGCAGGCTGCCTGCCGCACTACCGATCCGGATGAACTGTTCGTTCAGGGAGCAGCGCAGAACAGAGCCAAGGCAGTGTGCACCGGATGTCCGGTACGCACTGAATGCCTGGCCGACGCGCTCGACAACCGCGTCGAGTTCGGCGTGTGGGGAGGCATGACGGAGCGCGAGCGCAGGGCACTGCTGCGCAGGCGGCCGACGGTGACCTCCTGGCGCCGGCTCCTGGAGACGGCGCGTTCGGAGTACGAGCGTGGGGCGGGCATCCTGCCGCTCGACGACGACCGGATGTACGAGACCTTCGCGGCGGTGGGCTGAGGGGAACCCTCGGCCCGGGCTCAGGAACCGGCGGTCTCGGGCAGCTCCGGCCGGTCGGCCGCGAGTCGCTGTCCGATGTCGCGCAGCCCCGCCAGGTCGTGCACGTCACCGGGGAGCGCGGCCACTTCGGCCACCGCCACCTCCGGGTGGAGGGCGGTGAAGCGGTCCCGTGTGCGCTGCTCGCGGGAGAGCAGGTGCATGCGTTCCGCATGCAGTCTGAGCAGGCCCGCGGTGAGGTCGTCCACGGTCCGGTCCGCGTCCGCGCCGTCGTGCGCGTCCGTGGTCGGCGTCCGTTCCGTCCCGGTGGTCCCGGGGTGGTCCGTGGTCCGGGCCGCTCCGGTGGGGGCGTCGCGCTCCGGATCAGGTGCGGAGGGTGCTGAACTGCCGTGGTTGTCGGGAGAGTTACGAACTCCAGCTTTCCCGCCGTCCTGATCCACAATGCCGGGCTCTTCAAGATTTTCCGCAGCGGCGAGCGCCCGCTCGGCAGACAGCTGGGCGGCACCGCTGCCGTGGACCCGATTGAGGACCAGACCGGCCAGCGGCATGTCCTCGGCGGCCAGCCGCTCCACGAAGTACGCGGCCTCCCGCAGCGCGTCCCGCTCGGGAGCCGCCACCACCAGGAACGCCGTGCCGGGCGCCTGAAGCAGCTTGTACGTGGCGTCCGCGCGCGTGCGGAAGCCGCCGAACATCGAGTCCATCGCCGCGACGAACGTCTGCACGTCCTTCAGCAGCTGCCCGCCGAGCAGCTTGCCCAGCGCGCCGGTCATCATCGACATCCCGACGTTCAGGAACTTCATCCCCGCGCGGCCGCCGACCTTCGCCGGCGCGAGCAGGACGCGGATCAGCTTGCCGTCCAGGAACGATCCGAGCCGCTTCGGCGCGTCCAGGAAGTCCAGTGCCGAGCGGGAGGGCGGGGTGTCGACGACGATCAGATCCCACTCGTCCCGGGCCCGCAGCTGGCCCAGCTTCTCCATCGCCATGTACTCCTGCGTGCCCGCGAAGCCCGCCGAGAGCGACTGGTAGAACGGGTTGCCCAGGATCGCGGCGGCCCGGTCGCCGTCCGCGTGCGCCTCGACGATCTCGTCGAAGGTGCGCTTCATGTCGAGCATCATCGCGTGCAGCTCGCCGTCCCCCTCCACGCCCTTGACGCGGCGGGGGGTGTTGTCGAGCGAGTCGATGCCCATGGACTGGGCGAGCCGGCGCGCCGGGTCGATGGTGAGGACCACCACCTTGCGGCCGCGCTCGGCCGCCCTGAGCCCCAGGGCGGCCGCGGTGGTCGTCTTGCCGACACCGCCCGAGCCGCAGCACACCACGATGCGCGTCGCCGGGTCGTCGAGCAGCGGATCGAGGTCGAGCACGGGCGCGGGGGTGAGACGGCGACCGGTGGCCCCCTGGTCGTGCGTCCGGTCCGCGCTCATGCGATCCCCTGCTTCCGCAGTTCGTTGGCGAGCTGGTACAGGCCCGCGAGGTCCATGCCCTCGGCGAGCAAGGGCAGTTCGTGCAGCGGCAGATCCAGCTCGCCGAGGACCGCGCGCTGCTCGCGCTCCAGCGCGTAGCGCTCGGCGTACTCCTCGGCCTGCCGCAGGAGCGGGTCCACCAGCCGCTCGGCGTGCCCGCCCCGCCGTGCCCCGCCGAGCCCGGCGGCGGACAACGACCGGGCGACCGAAGAACGCGTCACGGTCCGTGCGAGTTCCAGACCGTCCTCGTCCAGCATCTCCGGCCGCACCATGTTGACGATGACGCGCCCCACCGGCAGCTTCGCCGCCCGCAGCTCGGCGATGCCGTCCGCCGTCTCCTGGACGGGCATCTCCTCCAGCAGTGTGACGAGGTGCACGGCGGTCTGCTCCGACTTCAGAACCCTCATCACCGCCTGCGCCTGATTGTGTATCGGGCCGATCCTGGCCAGCCCGGCGACCTCGTCGTTGACGTTCAGGAAGCGGGTGACGCGACCGGTGGGCGGGGCGTCCATGACGACGTGGTCGTACACGAACCGCCCGTTCTTGTCCTTGCGCCGTACCGCCTCGCACGCCTTGCCGGTGAGGAGCACGTCCCTCAGGCCGGGCGCGACGGTGGTGGCGAAGTCGATCGCGCCCAGCTTCTTCAGGGCCCTCCCGGCACCCCCCAGCTTGTAGAACATCTGGAGATAGTCCAGAAGGGCCAGTTCGGGGTCTATGGCGAGGGCGTAGACCTCACCGCCCCCCGAAGCGACCGCGATCTTGCGTTCCTCATAGGGCAACGCCTGAGTCTCGAAGAGCTGTGCGATGCCCTGCCGGCCCTCCACCTCGACGAGAAGCGTCCGCTTCCCTGCCGTGGCGAGGGCCAGCGCGAGGGCCGCGGCGACCGTCGTCTTGCCGGTCCCGCCCTTGCCGCTGACGACCTGGAGCCTGCTCACGTCTTCGAGCGTAACCAGTCCGCGCCCGAGGCAATCGGGAGGCTGTGGACAACGGGGGCGGCAATCGGCCACATGGCCTGTGAAACGGGGCTCTGCCCGCCAGCGGATACAGTCGCCCCCATGACCAAGTGGGAATACGCAACTGTGCCGCTGCTCGTCCACGCCACGAAGCAGATTCTGGACACCTGGGGCGAGGACGGCTGGGAACTCGTCCAGGTCGTGCCCGGGCCGAACAACCCGGAGCAGCTCGTCGCCTACCTGAAGCGGGCGAAGGCGTGAGCGCGGTCGAGGCGAGGCTCGCCGAGCTCGGCCTGACGGTGCCGGCGGTCGTGCCGCCCCTCGCGGCCTACCAGCCCGCCGTGCAGTCCGGCCCGTACGTCTACACCGCGGGCCAGCTGCCCATGGTCGACGGCAAGCTGCCCGTCACCGGCAAGGTCGGCGCCGAGGTCACCGCCGAGGAGGCCAAGGAGCTGGCCCGCACCTGCGCGCTGAACGCCCTGGCCGCCGTCAAGTCGGTGGCGGGCGACCTGGACCGCGTCGCGCGCGTGGTGAAGGTCGTCGGCTTCGTGGCCTCGGCCTCGGATTTCACCGGCCAGCCCGCCGTGCTCAACGGCGCGAGCGAGCTGCTGGGCGAGGTCTTCGGCGACAAGGGCGTGCACGCGCGCAGCGCGGTCGGCGTCGCGGTGCTGCCGCTGGACGCGCCGGTCGAGGTCGAGATCCAGGTGGAGCTCGCCCCTTAGGGCCAGCCCCGCCGTTCCCCGACGGCGGGCAGGCGTCCCGCCGGAGCCCGCTGACCTCGGCGAGCTCTCGAACATTCGCGCACCACGGGATAGCCTCGCGCCCATGGCGAATGGGCAGTGGTTTCCGCAGGACTGGCCGGAACGCATCCGCGCGCTGGCGGACGGCGACCTCGTTCCGGTCGTCCCGAAGCGCGCGGCCACCGTCATGCTCCTCAAGGACACCGACACCGGTCCCGTGGTGCACATGCTGCGCCGACGCGCCTCCATGGCCTTCGCCGGAGGCGCGTACGCCTATCCCGGCGGCGGAGTCGACCCCCGCGACGACGACCGGCACGTGCGCTGGGCGGGCCCCACGCGCGCGTGGTGGGCCGAGCGGCTGGGCGTCGACGAGACGGCCGCACAGGCGATCGTGTGCGCGGCCGTGCGGGAGACCTACGAGGAGGCCGGCGTCCTGCTCGCGGGTCCGACGCCCGACTCGGTCGTCGGAGACATCACGGGCGCCGACTGGGAGACGGACCGGGCCGCGGTGGCGGCCCGCGAGCTGTCATTCGCGGAGTTCCTCGACCGCCGCGGCCTCGTCCTGCGGTCGGATCTGCTGGGCGCCTGGACGCGCTGGATCACCCCCGAGTTCGAGACCCGCCGCTACGACACCTGGTTCTTCGTGGCCGCGCTGCCGCAGGGACAGCGCACGCGCAACGCGTCCACCGAGGCCGATCGCACGGTGTGGATCCGCCCGGCGGACGCGGCCGCCTCGTACGACAAGGGCGAGCTGCTGATGATGCCGCCCACCATCGCGACCCTGCGCCGGCTCACCCCGTTCGCCACGGCGGCACAAGCGCTGGCCGCGGCCCCGGACCTCGACCTCACGCCCGTCCTGGCGCAGGCCCGGCTGGTGGACGGCGAGGTCGTGCTCTCCTGGCCCGGGCACGACGAGTTCACCAAGCGGATCGGCGCCGAGGCCACCGGAAAGGGGCCCGCATGACGGCCTTCCACCCGGCCCCGCGCCCGGCCTTCCGCCCGGCCGACGACCGCCACCGCCGCGTTGCACCCGGCGCCGGGGAAGGGAGCCCGGCATGACCGACGCAGCCGCCCTCCCCGGACAGCCCCGCGGCGGAGCCCTCTCGGGCCCGGCCACCGCGCGCGCGGTCAACGTCCTCGCCCCGAACGCGTCCGCCATGACCCTGGACGGCACGAACACCTGGATCGTCTCCGAGCCCGACTCGGACCTGGCCGTCGTGATCGACCCGGGGCCGCTCGACGACGGCCATCTGCGCGCTGTCGTGGACACGGCCGAGCGGGCCGGCAAGCGCGTCGCGCTGACCCTGTTGACGCACGGCCACCCCGACCACGCCGAGGGCGCCGTCCGCTTCGCCGGGCTGACCGGCACGAAGGTTCGGGCCCTGGACCCGGCGCTTCGGCTGGGCGAGGAGGGCCTGGGCGCCGGGGACGTGATCGCCGTGGGTGGCCTGGAGCTGCGGGTCGTCCCGACGCCCGGCCACACCGCCGACTCCCTGTGCTTCCATCTCCCGGCCGACCGGTCCGTCCTGACCGGCGACACGATCCTGGGCCGGGGCACGACCGTCGTGGCGCACCCGGACGGGCGCCTGGGCGACTATCTGGACTCCCTGCGGCGACTGCGGTCCCTCACGGTCGACGACGGCGTCCACACGGTCCTACCCGGTCACGGCCCGGTCCTGGAGGACGCCCAGGGCGCCGTCGAGTTCTACCTCGCCCACCGGGCCCACCGCCTCGCCCAGGTCGAGACCGCGGTCGAGAACGGCCGGCGCAGCCCCGCCGAGGTCGTCGCCCACGTGTACGCCGACGTCGACCGCTCCCTGTGGCCGGCGGCGGAGCTGTCGGTGCGGGCCCAGATGGAGTACCTGACGGAGCACGGACTCATCTGACGTCCCGGCGCCCCGCTCGGCCGGACTTCGTCGCGCCCGGCCGGGTCGGACCCGGTCAGGCCTGTTCGGCCGGTCTCAGGGCCTTCACGCCGTGCACGCGCGCGTACTCCCGTGCGAGCCAGGGGCCCACGTCGTCGACGTACGACGAGAGGACTCCGGCATCGCCCCGCGGCGCGTACCCGAGGACGGCCGCGGCCCGGAGCTGCTCCGCGCGCCGCGGGTAGTACCCGCCGAAGGCCCGCGCCATCTCGTGGAGGTCGCTCGTCCAGCCGTTCCAGCGGGGCATGACGAGGGTGAAGGCGGTCCGTACGAGATGCCGGGACATGTACCGGACGAGGGGCAGCCGGGCGCCCTCGGAGCCGGCCGCGGCGATGCGCTCGCGCCAGCGCGGCAGGAGCCGGGCGAGATCGCCGTTGGTCTCGCGTGCGAGGAGGGAGTCGGGGCGGTAGCGGGGGAGGTACTCGGCCAGGTCCTCGCCGAGCAGGGGAGTGCACAGACAGGCCACGAACCATCCCAGGTCGTGCGTCTCCAGGTCGCTCAGCACGCGCGGCCGGTCGACCAGGAGCGTGCCGCAGCCGTCGATCTGCGGGAACTCGTCGTCGAGAGTCCCCTCGAGCGCTTCCGCCGCCGCCCGGTCCCGGTCGGTCGGTTCCTCGCGCAGCACGACGAACAGGTCGAGGTCGCTTCGCCCCACGCGCGCGGTGCCGCGCGGGATCGATCCGTAGAGGTACGCGCTGTGCAGCCGTGCCGCGAAGAAGTCGAGGAGGCCGTCCCGGGCACCCGCGACGACCGGCCGGAACGCCGTCGGCACGCGCGTGAGGGAGCCTTCGCGCGCGATGTACCCCTGGGCGTCGAGACCTCGGGAGGGAAGCGTTTCTGCCATGGGACCACTGTGCTGCCCGTGGCGGCGCCTCGGCGGATCATTTTTTGGGCGCGGCTACGCCGCCGCGGGGGCGGGGCCTGCTGCGCAGCGCGGACGCGCCGGTCGCTCAGGGCGTCGGCAGGGGCCGGCCTGCCTGGGGGCGGGTGGCCCCCAGGGACCGTCACGGCGACCGGGTCGCCCTCGGGGGCAGCCGGCGGCTAGCGCGAGCGCTTGGCCAGTCGCTCGACGTCCAGGAGGATGACGGCGCGTGCCTCCAGGCGCAGCCACCCGCGCTGGGCGAAGTCCGCCAGGGCCTTGTTCACGGTCTCGCGCGAGGCGCCGACGAGCTGCGCCAGCTCCTCCTGCGTGAGGTCGTGGACGACGTGGATGCCTTCCTCGGACTGCACGCCGAAGCGGCGCGAGAGGTCCAGCAGGGCGCGGGCCACACGGCCGGGAACGTCCGAGAACACCAGGTCGGACATGGCGTCGTTGGTTTTGCGCAGGCGCCGGGCGACGGCGCGCAGCAGCGCGGTGGCCACTTCCGGGCGGGCGTTCAGCCAGGGCTGGAGGTCGCCGTGGCCGAGGCCGAGCAGCTTGACCTCGGTGAGGGCGGTGGCCGTCGCCGTCCGCGGGCCCGGGTCGAAGAGCGACAGCTCTCCGATGAGCTCGCTGGGGCCGACCACGGCCAGCATGTTCTCCCGGCCGTCCGGGGAGGTGCGGTGGAGCTTGACCTTGCCCTCGGTGACGACGTAGAGCCGGTCGCCCGGATCGCCCTCGTGGAAGAGGGAGTCGCCGCGGGCCAGGGTCACCTCGCTCATGGAGGCGCGCAGTTCCGCGGCCTGCTCGTCGTCGAGTGCCGCGAAGAGCGGGTTGCGCCGCAGAACGTCGTCCACGAGTTCTCTCCTTGTCGACCTGCTCGGGGGATCTTGCTCCCCCGGGTACCAGGGGACCGTGTTCCCCACTCTGCCGGAAGGTCCAAACAGTGTGATCTGTCACAAGGATGCCGCACACATGTCCTGAGGTAAGCGGCAGGGGTCCAATTGGGGGCTGATCTTCAGGGTCCGGGGCGGATGTCTGTCCCGGGCTTTAGGCTGGCCGAGTGTCCAAAACGCCGGTGAGAGCACAGGCCTAGGGGGCTGGGCGGGTGGTTGTACGACGCGTTTCCGCTGTGGGCGAACAGAACTCTGGTGGTGGTAGGAAAACGGCAAAGGTGGCAAACGAGATGCCGGGTGGCGAATCCGTGGAAACGGCTGGAGGGGCAGTCGCCGAGAAGGCTGCCGAGGAGCAGAAGGGCGGCGGGAAAGCCGCGGACGGGCCCGCTGCGGCGAAGAAGGCGGTGGCCGGGAAAGCGCCGGTGAAGAGGTCCCCGGCCACGGGAACCGCCGCCGGTGAGGGGCGGGCCGGGAAGGCTCCGGCCGGGAAAGCTTCCGCCGAGAAGGCTCCGACCGAGGAGGCTCCCGCCGAGAACGCTGCGGCGAAGAAGACTCCGGCGAAGAAGGCTCAAGCCCGGAAGGTGCCAGCGAAGAAGGCTCAAGCCCGGAAGGCTCCGGCGAAGAAAGCGCCCGCCAAGCGGGTCGCCGCCGAGAAGGTCGCCACGGCCCCCAAGGCCGCGAAGGGCGCGAAGGCCGCCGTCAGGAAGCCCGAGTCCCGCACCGCCCTCGTCCGCCGCGCCCGCCGTATCGACCGGGAGCTCGCGGAGATCTACCCCTACGCGCATCCCGAGCTGGACTTCGTCAATCCGTTCCAGCTGATCGTCGCCACGGTCCTGTCCGCGCAGACCACCGATCTCCGGGTGAACCAGACGACGCCCGGTCTCTTCGCCGAGTACCCCACCCCGGAGGACCTGGCCGCCGCGGACCCGGAGAAGGTGGAGGAGATCCTCCGCCCCACCGGTTTCTTCCGGGCCAAGACGAAGGCGGTGATCGGCCTCTCCAAGGCCCTGGTGGAGGAGTTCGGCGGGGAGGTCCCCGGCCGGCTGGAGGACCTGGTGAAACTGCCGGGAGTCGGCCGCAAGACCGCCTTCGTGGTGCTGGGCAACGCGTTCGGCAGGCCCGGGATCACCGTGGACACGCACTTCCAGCGGCTCGTACGGCGCTGGCAGTGGACCGAGCAGACGGAGCCCGACAAGATCGAGGCCGAGATAGCGGCGCTGTTCCCCAAGAGCGAGTGGACGATGCTCTCGCACCACGTGATCTTCCACGGCCGCCGCATCTGCCACGCCCGCAAGCCCGCCTGCGGCGCCTGCCCCCTCGCACCCCTGTGCCCTTCGTACGGAGAGGGGGAGACGGACCCGGAGAAGGCCAAGAAGCTCCTGAAGTACGAGAAGGGCGGCTTCCCCGGCCAGCGGCTGAATCCGCCCCGGTCCTACCTCGACGCGGGCGGCAGGCCGGCCCCGCCGCTGGGGGCCGGATGACGAGAGAGCCGACGGCCGCGGGTCCCACCGCCGTGATGGTCGAAATGGGCCCCGTGGAACGATCTGCCGGTGTTCGGGCGTTGGACTCGGCAGAACGGGGGGTGGTGTGGCGATGAGGCGAGCGAGCGATACCCAGGGCGGTTCGGTGACGGTCAGCAAGGAGGGCCTGCCTGCCTGGCTGGACCCGGTGGTGCGTGCCGTGGAGACCGTCCAGCCCCCCCAGCTGAGCCGCTTCCTCCCCCCGGCGAACGGCGCGGGGCGCCAGTCGGCCGTTCTGATCCTGTTCGGCGAGGGCGACCGCGGCCCCGAGCTGCTGCTCATGGAGCGTGCGAGCTCCCTGCGCTCCCACGCGGGCCAGCCCTCCTTCCCGGGCGGCGCCCTCGACCCTGAGGACGGGGACCCGCACGGTGACGGACCGCTCAGAGCCGCCCTGCGCGAGGCGGAGGAGGAGACCGGGCTCGATCCGTCCGGCGTCCAGCTCTTCGGCGTGCTGCCCAAGCTGTACATCCCGGTCAGCGGCTTCGTCGTCACCCCGGTGCTGGGCTGGTGGCGTGAGCCGAGCCCGGTGGGCGTCGTCGACCCCGGAGAGACGGCCCGGGTCTTCACGGTCCCCGTGGCGGATCTCACGAATCCGGGCAACCGGGCCACGACCGTGCATCCGAGCGGCCATCACGGCCCGGGATTCCTGGTTGAATCGGCCCTTGTGTGGGGGTTCACGGCGGGCGTGATCGACCGATTGCTGCACTTCGCGGGCTGGGAGCTGCCCTGGGACCGTGAGAAGCGGGTCCCGCTGGACTGGCGGTCATGACAGGGTGAGCCCCGTGAATGTGCTGGACATCCTGTTGCTGGTCGCCGCCCTCTGGTTCGCGGTCGTGGGCTACCGCCAGGGCTTCGTCGTCGGCATCCTGTCGGTGATCGGCTTCCTGGGCGGCGGTCTCGTCGCCGTGTATCTGCTGCCCGTGATCTGGGACGCGCTGACCGAGAACTCCGAGGTGAGCACGACGGCCGCCGTCGTGGCGGTCATCGTCGTGATCGTCTGCGCCTCGATCGGGCAGGCGCTCACCACCCATCTCGGCAACAAACTGCGCCGGTACATCACCTGGTCCCCGGCGCGCGCGCTCGACGCGACGGGCGGCGCGCTGGTCAACGTCGTGGCGATGCTGCTGGTGGCCTGGCTGATCGGCTCCGCCCTGGCCGGCACCACCCTGCCGACCCTCGGCAAGGAGGTCCGCAGCTCCAACGTGCTGCAAGGGGTGTCCCGGGCGCTGCCCGCCCAGGCCGACACCTGGTTCGCCGACTTCTCCTCCGTCCTCGCGCAGAACGGCTTCCCCCAGGTCTTCAGCCCGTTCTCCAACGAGCCGATCACCGACGTCCGGCCGCCCGACCCGGCGCTGGCGAACAGTGCGGTGGCCAAGCGCGCCCAGCGCTCCATCGTCAAGGTCATGGGGACCGCGGAGAGCTGCGGCAAGGTCCTGGAGGGCACCGGCTTCGTGTTCGGCGAGCGCCGGGTCATGACCAACGCGCACGTGGTCGGCGGGGTCGACGAGCCCACCGTCCAGATAGGCGGTCAGGGGCGCAAGTACGACGCCACGGTCGTGCTGTACGACTGGAAGCGCGACATCGCGGTCCTGGACGTGCCGGATCTCGACGCGCCCGCCCTGCGGTTCGCGACCGGGGACGCGGCGAGCGGCGACAGCGCGATCGTCGCGGGCTTCCCGGAGAACGGGTCGTACGACGTCCGGGCCGCGCGGGTGCGCGGGCGCATCACGGCCAACGGTCCCGACATCTACCACCGCGGCACCGTGCAGCGTGACGTGTACTCGCTGTACACGACCGTCCGCCAGGGCAACTCCGGAGGCCCGCTCCTCACGCCCGACGGCAAGGTGTACGGCGTGGTCTTCGCGAAGTCCCTGGACGATGCCAAGACCGGCTACGCCCTCACAGCGGACGAGATCCAGCAGGACATCTCCACGGGGCGTACCGCAGGCCAGCAGGTGGACAGCGACAGCTGCGCTCTCTAGCGCCGCGACCGGAAGGGATCACCGGCTCGGCGAACTCTCCGCGGCCGCGACCGCGGCGCCGGCCGGGCTTTCCCGGCCTGCCGGGCGCTACGCGTTAGCGGTACGGGGGGTTCGGCGGGGCTCTCCCAGGGCCGCTCGCGGCCTGCGTCAGCCTCGAGGGTGGCGCAGGCGGACCGAGACCCAGCGGGCCCGGCGACGCAGGATGCGCGGAATGCCCACCCGGAGATCGGAATCCGGAAGTTGCGGGTCCGAGCCTCGTCGGTGGGGGCTCAGGCCACTGGCCGAGCGGCGGTTGCGTCCTGCGTCACTGTAGTCGTGCGTCCAGCCCATACCCGGACGTCTGCCCCTGCCCCAAGGTCGATAACCGCCCCGGGAGCCGCCAATTGGCCTATGCGTCAGGCATTTGGCCGGTCGTCGTACAGGTGTGCCGAGTCGGAGGCTCGGGCACGGCCGAACGGTGTACCGATCGCGATCGAACGGTCACCGGTCGGGTTCGGGATCCTTCAGCCAACTGACCAGTTCAGTGGAGAAAGCGACCGGATCCTCCTCGTGCGGGAAGTGCCCGAGTCCGTCGAACAGCCTCCAGCGGTACGGCGCTTCGACGTACTCGCCGGAACCGGCCGCACTGCGGGTGCGCATCACCGGATCGAGGGAGCCGTGCAGATGCAGCGTGGGCACCCGCACCGGCCGCTTCATACGCCGGTAGAACTGGACGCCGTCCGGACGCCCCAGCGAACGCACCAGCCACCGGTACGGCTCGACGGAGCAGTGCGCGGTGGACGGGATGCACATCGCGCGCCGGTACGTCTCCACCGCGTCGTCCTCCGGCAGCCGCGGCCCGGACCAGTCCCGCATCAGCCGGCCCACCAGCTCGCCGTCGTCCGCGGTGAGCTGCCGCTCCGGGATCCACGGCCGCTGGAACCCCCAGATGTGGGAACTCGCGGCGGTCTGCCGGACGTCGGCGAGCATCGCCGAGCGCCAGCGCCGGGGATGCGGCATCGAGGAGACCACCAGCCGCCGCACGAGTTTGGGACGCATCACGGCCGCCGTCCACGCCAGGTAGCCGCCGAGGTCGTGCCCGACCAGCGCGGCGTCCGGCTCGCCCAGGGAACGGATCACGCCGGTGATGTCGAGGGCGAGGTTGGCCGGGTCGTAACCGCGGGGCGTGCGGTCGCTGCCGCCCACGCCCCGCAGATCCATCGCCACGGCCCGGAAGCCGGCGCCGGCCAGCGCGACCAGCTGGTGCCGCCACGTCCACCAGAACTGCGGGAAGCCGTGGACGAGCATGACGAGCGGACCGTCGCCCGCCTCCGCGATGTGGAACCGCGCGCCGTTCGCGGCGACCTCGCGGTGGGTGACCGGCATGCCGAGGACCGCGTCCGGCCGTACGAGCGAGGCGGGCGGGGGCGAGGGAAACTCGGGGTCCGTCATGACGACGAGCGTGCCACAGCCTCGAGGGCCTCCGGCGCCCGCTCGTGAGGCAGCTCGGGCCGCGGGTGCGGCTTGGCGTTCTGCAGGACGCCCGCCGTCTCCTTCATGGACGCGGCCACCTTCTGCGGGCCCTTGCCCTTCTGCGCCTTCTTCGCGAAGACCACGCCGATCAGCACCAGGACGACCGCCACCAGCACGTTCGCCGCGAAGGACAGCAGGAAGCAGACCGCGAGGTTCCAGTCGCTCCAGGTCCGGATGCCGTACGCCAGGGCGAAGTTCAGCATCGGCAGGGAGAACACCAGGACCGCGCCGGCCACCGAGAACGCCCCGCCGCTCACTGCGCCGCGCTTGACGTCCTGCTTCAACTGCGCCTTCGCCAGCGCGATCTCGTCGTGCACCAGCGCCGACAATTCGGTCGTCGCCGAGGCGAACAGCTGGCCGATGCTGCGTTCGGCGCCGACCGGGCTGCCGTCGGGTGCGCTCATCGCGTTCTCCCTCTCCTGCTGCTGCTCTGTGTTTCCGGGTTCCGGGTTTCCGGGCACCGGGTTTCCGGGTTTCGATGGCCGGGGCGTCCGATGTGTTTTCGGCATCGCTTCCGGCTTCGTTTCCGGTTTGGTTCCCAGGTTCTTTTGTACCGTCCCGTCAGATCATGCCGGACGGTCGCCGTCCTCGCCTGCCCCGCCCGGCACTTCGGCAAGCCCGTGGCGCGCGGCGGCGTCCTCCCGGGCGATCCGCCGGCTGATCTCCTCGGCCGTCCGGCGGTGTTCGGCGGCCTTGCGGTCGTGGATCTCCGCCATCCGCAGGTGGTACGCCGGATCGTCCTGTTCGTAGACGTCGGGGATGCCGTCGAGGTCGTCGTCGCGCTCCTCCGTCTCGCACATCCGGCGGTACCGGGCGTTGCGCAGCTTCAGCAGCAGCGTCGACAGGGCCGCCGCGATCAGCGAGCCCATCAGGACCGCGGCCTTCGCCTCGTCGGTCAGGGCCGCGTCGCCCTCGAAGGCCAGCTCCCCGATCAGCAGCGAGACGGTGAAACCGATGCCGGCGAGGGACGCGACGGCGAAGACGTCCGCCCAGGCCAGGTCCTCGCTGAGCGAAGCCCCGGTGAAGCGGACGGTCAGCCAGGTCCCGCCGAAGATGCCCAGCGTCTTGCCGACTACGAGGCCGAGTACGACGCCCAGCGTCTCCGGCCGGCCGAACACGTTCGCGAGGGCGCCGCCCGAGAGGGTCACCCCGGCGCTGAACAGGGCGAACAGCGGGACCGCGACCCCGGCGGAGAAAGGCCGCACAAGGTGCTCGATCCGCTCGCCGGGGGAGTGCTCCTCGCCGTCGCGCGTCGTGCAGCGCAGCATCAGCCCCATGGCGACGCCGGCGATCGTGGCATGGACGCCGCTGTTGTACATCAGCCCCCACACGATCAGCGCGAGCGGCAGATACACGTACCAGCCGCGTACGCCCCAGCGCAGCAGCAGCCAGAAGACGACGAGCCCCGCGATCGCGCCGCCCAGCGCGGCGAAGTCGATGGTGCTCGTGAAGAAGACCGCGATGATCAGGATCGCGAACAGGTCGTCGACGACGGCGAGGGTGAGCAGGAAGGCGCGCAGCGCGCTCGGCAGCGAGGTGCCGATGACGGCGAGCACGGCGAGCGCGAACGCGATGTCGGTGGCCGTGGGCACGGCCCAGCCGCTCAGGTCGCCGCCGCCCGTGAGGTTCGTGAGCGTGTAGACGAGCGCCGGCACGACCATGCCGCTCAGGGCCGCCGCGACCGGGAGCGCGGCGGCTCTCGGGTCCTTGAGGTCACCGGCGACGAGTTCTCGTTTGAGTTCGATGCCGGCGACGAAGAAGAAGACGGCGAGGAGGCCGTCGGCCGCCCAGTGCTCCAGGGAGAGGTGGAGTCCGAGGGCCTCGGGACCCAGGTGGAAGTGGCTCACACTCTCGTAGGCGTCGTGCAGGCCGGGTGCGTTCGCCCAGATCAGCGCGGTCACGGCGGCCACGAGCAGAAGGACCCCGCCGACGGTCTCCGTGCGCAGGGCCTCCGCGACGAAGTTCCGCTCGGGCAGCGAGAGCCGTCCGAAGGACTTGCGGGGGCCGGGGGCCGGGGAGAGGGGCGCGTTCACTGGGAGACCTCCGGTCGGTGGGCAGGGGTGACGACATGCCGACCAGACTTCCCGGCGCACCTGAGGTTCACGTTCCTTCCTGAGCCTACCCACGGCGCTGCGAGACGCATCAGGAGCAGAGCGGCATGCGGCTCCCTGCGGCTGCCCGGGTTCCCCGAGCCTGCGGGCCACCCGGGCGGGAGAGCACGAGGGCAAGGGGGCGCGCGAAGGGCCGTCCGGCGCGGCGTGCGCCGGACGGCCCGGTGGAGAGCGGGTCCGCGGGGGCCTCGGAGCAAGGCCCTCGGGGGCTCAGTCCTCGCTGGGTGCGGCGGGGAGCTTGGCCTGGATGAGGTCCATGACCGTGGAGTCGGTCAGCGTGGTGACGTCACCCAGCTGCCGGTTCTCCGCGACGTCCCGCAGCAGCCGGCGCATGATCTTGCCGGAGCGGGTCTTCGGCAGCTCCGCGACCGGCAGGACGCGCTTCGGCTTGGCGATCGGGCCGAGCGTGGCGCCCACGTGGTTGCGCAGGTCGGCGACGAGATGCTCGTCCTCCGCGTTCGCCGTGCCGCGCAGGATGACGAAGGCGACGATGGCCTGCCCGGTCGTCTCGTCCGCGGCGCCCACGACCGCTGCCTCGGCGACGGACGGGTGGGACACCAGCGCGGACTCCACCTCGGTGGTGGAGATGTTGTGACCCGACACCAGCATCACGTCGTCGACGCGCCCGAGGAGCCAGACGTCCCCGTCGTCGTCCTTCTTCGCTCCGTCGCCCGCGAAGTACCTGCCCTCGAAGCGGGACCAGTACGTGTCGAGGAATCGCTGGTCGTCGCCCCAGATGGTGCGCAGCATCGACGGCCACGGCTCGGTCAGGACCAGATAACCGCCGCCGCCGTTCGGCACCTCGTTGGCCTCGTCGTCGACGACGGTCGCGGAGATGCCCGGCAGCGGCGTCTGCGCCGACCCCGGCTTCGTCGCCGTCACACCCGGCAGCGGCGAGATCATCATCGCGCCGGTCTCGGTCTGCCACCAGGTGTCCACGACGGGCGTGCGGTCGCCCCCGATGTGCTTGCGGTACCAGATCCACGCCTCGGGGTTGATTGGCTCCCCGACCGAGCCCAGCACGCGCAGGCTGCCCAGGTCGAACTTCGCGGGGATGTCGTCGCCCCACTTCATGAACGTGCGGATGGCGGTCGGCGCCGTGTACAGGATGGTGACCCCGTACTTCTGCACGATCTCCCAGAAGCGGCCCTGGTGCGGGGTGTCGGGCGTGCCCTCGTACATGACCTGCGTCGCGCCGTTGGCCAGCGGCCCGTACACGATGTACGAGTGGCCGGTCACCCAGCCGACGTCGGCGGTGCACCAGTACACGTCGGTCTCGGGCTTGAGGTCGAAGACCGCGTGGTGGGTGTACGCGGTCTGCGTGAGGTAGCCGCCGGAGGTGTGCAGGATGCCCTTCGGCTTACCCGTGGTGCCGGAGGTGTAGAGGATGAAGAGCGGGTGCTCGGCCTCGAACGCCTCGGGCGTGTGCTCGGCCGGCTGGCGGTCGACGACCTCGTGCCACCACACGTCCCGGCCCTCGGTCCAGGCCACGTCCTGGCCGGTGCGCCGCACCACGAGGACGTGCTCGACGCTGTCCACGCGCGCGACGGCGTCGTCGACGGCCGGCTTCAGCGCGGACGGCTTGCCGCGCCGGTAGCCCCCGTCGGACGTGATGACGACCTTGGCGTCCGCGTCCTGGATGCGGGTGGCCAGCGCGTCCGCCGAGAAGCCGCCGAAGACGACGGAGTGCGCTGCGCCGATCCGGGCGCAGGCGAGCATCGCGATCGCCGTCTCGGGGATCATCGGCATGTACACCGCGACCCGGTCGCCCTTGCGAACTCCCAGCTCCAGCAGGGCGTTGGCGGCCTTGGACACCTCGTCCTTGAGCTCGGCGTAGGTGAGTGCGCGGCTGTCGCCCGGCTCCCCCTCGAAGTGGATGGCGACCCGGTCCCCGTTGCTGGCCTCCACGTGCCGGTCGACGCAGTTGTAGGCGACGTTGAGTTCGCCGTCCTTGAACCACTTGGCGAACGGCGGGTTCGACCAGTCCAGCGTCTCGGTCGGCTCCTTGGCCCAGGTGAGCCGACGGGCCTGCTCGGCCCAGAAGCCGAGCCTGTCAGCCTTGGCCTGCTCGTACGCCTCCGCCGTGACGTTGGCGTGGGCCGCCAGCTCCGCGGGCGGCGTGAACCTGCGCTCTTCCTTGAGCAGGTTGGAAAGTGAAGGAGACTCGGTCATACGCCACTCTCCTTCCCCAGCAGGTTGGCCAGGCTTTCGTTGTTCACGACATCTCCCTCTCGAAGGGTGTCCGTGTCCGTTGTGTCCCAGGCCACAGCTCATCAGACCCGAGGGGCCGGTGACAAGGGCCGACATGTAATTGGTTTAGACCTGTCCCGGTGAGTGGAGCATCCCGGGTGCGGGCGGGACGGGGGTCGGTGTCGAGGGCAGGCCGGGGTGACGCGAGGTACTCGCCCCGCCGCACCGGGTCAGGGGTCATCCGTACTCACGGACACGGAACGGATGGAGTTCAGCAGGTGTAACGCCTCTCACACCAGCCGCCCCTTCTCCACCGCGACCGTCGCCCTCTCGTCCGAGTCCCGGGAGGGCAGCGGTGCGCGGTGCGTTGACAGACGCGCGGTCGAGTCCTGCGCCTGTCGAGGCCTGCGCGTCGGGACTCAGGCGGACACGTCCGCCACCCCTACGTGGTCGAAGACCTCGCCTCCGCCCTGCCCGGCCTCGGTGAGCAGATACGTCTGGGCCTCGCCGACATGGAAGTAGAGACCGTGCACTTCCAGCGCCCCGGCCTGCAGCGCCCGCGTCACGGACGGGTGTGTCCGCAGGTGCTCCAACTGCTGGACGACATTGGTCAGGCACAGCTGCTCGACCGTGTCCGCCGCCGCCCGTCCGGCCAGCCGGGCAACCGGCCTGCTGTCGTCGGACATCCGCTCCAGGCTCGGCAGACCGTGCCGCAGCCACCGTCTCAGCGGCGTGCGCGCCGCGCCGGGCTCGCAGGTGAGCAGCGCCTGCATGGCCCCGCACCCCGAGTGCCCGCACACCGTGATGGACCGCACCTTCAGCACGTCCACCGCGTACTCGATCGCGGCAGCCACCGAGTCGTCCCCGCTCTCCTCGCCGGAGGGTGGCACCAGGTTGCCCACGTTGCGCACCACGAACAGGTCGCCGGGACCACTGGAGGTGATCATCGACGTGACCAGCCGCGAGTCGGCGCAGGCGAGGAACAGCTGGGACGGCTGCTGACCCTCCCGCGCCAGTCGAGCCAGCTCGCCCCGTACCAGCGGCGCGGTGTTGCGCTGGAACGCGCTGATGCCACGGAACAGCCGCCGTGCGCTCGGCTCGGACGTCCTCGGCTCGGTCCCGCTCCCGAACCGCGCGCTTTCGCCTCCGCCTTCGCGCCCGGGTCCGCCGGCGCCGACGGACCCGGGCCGATGGGCCCCGGCGACGACCTCGTGGCCGTCGGCGCTCTTCCCGGTACGGGCGCAGGCACCGCCGCCGGGCATACGGCCCACCTCGGGAGCCCCGCCGGCATCGGAGGGCCCATCGACCCCGAACCGGGCCCCGTCGGACCCGGCTTCGGCCACCGAGCCCTCTGTTCCGGCGAAGCACGCGGAGCCGTGCGCCGGTCTGCCGTGCACCGATTCGCCGTGCACCGGCACCTCGTGCCCGGGTTCGTCCTGCGCCGGTTCTCCGCGCCACCCGACGGGCCCGCCGGCCGACCGTGTCGACTTCGAGGTGCCGGGCTCGGCGCTCGATCCGCCGCCCGTGCCGCCGTCGCCGCCGTCCTCCGAGGACACGCGAGCGGACATCGGCTGCTCGCACTGGTGGTTGCGCCATGGCGTCCAGGGCCGGCAGCGGCAGTCGGCGAGGGCAGCGCCCACTTCCTGCTCTTCAGTGTCTTCGGCGGCGGCGGGCTCGAGGATTCTGCCCCCGAAGGCGGAGCGCCGGCCGGTCAGATGGACGGAGCCACCGTGGGCGGTGTGCGTCTTCTGCCAGTGCTGCAGTGACTCGTACGCGGCGTGATCCATGAAGGACCCGTCCAACTCGACCACGACATGGGTGCCTTGGGGGACGAGGTGCAGCATGCGGCTCAGTCGCGGCACGGCGAGAAACGTCAACTGGCCTCTGACCTGTACGTGATGGACTCCTTCCTTCTCGTGGTGCGTGATGCGGGTGCGGGCCAGGCGGTGCAGGGCCACCGCGACGGCCACGGCGATGCCGAGGGCCACGCCTTCGAGGACCCCGAGGACGACCACTGCGAGGGTGGTGACGGCGTACACCAGCACCTCTCGGTGGCGCGTCACCGTGCGAATGTGGTGCAGGGACACCATCTGGATGCCGACGGCCATCACCAGGGCGGCGAGTGAGGCGAGCGGGATGAGATCCAGGATCGGGACCATCAGCAGCGCGGCGACTACTACGAGAACGCCGTGCAGCATCGTGGAGTTCCGGCTCACGGCGCCGGCTCGGACGTTCGCCGAACTGCGCACGGCCACGCCCGCGACCGGGAGTCCGCCGAGCGCGCCGGAGACGATGTTGGCCGCGCCCTGGCCGAGCAGCTCGCGGTCCAGATCGGAGCGGCCGACGCGGGCGGAGCGGGAGCCGAGCAGACCGGGACGGGTGGCGATCATCTTGTCCACGGCCACCGCGCCGAGCAGCGACTGGACGCTGCAGACGAGTGTGGTGGTGAGCACGGCGGCCACCAGCCCGAGCACCGGCCCCTCGGGAAGCCCGGCCAGGGCGTGACTGCTCCAGGACGGCAGGTCGACCTTCGGCAGGGTGAGGCCGGCGAGCGCGGCCATGGTGGTGGAGCCGGTGACCGCGACCAGTGCGGCGGGCACCTTGTTCAGCAGGCGGCCCGGTCGGCCGGGGATACGCGGCCAGAGCAGCAGCAGTGCCAGCGTCAGCGCGCTCACGACGACGGCCGCGGGGTGCAGGTGGGCCAACTGACGCGGCAAGCTGCGAAGGTTGTCGAGGACGGAGCTCTGCGGGTTGCCGCCGAGGACGACGTGGAGTTGGGCGACGGCGATGGTGACGCCGATGCCGGCGAGCATGCCGTGCACGATGGCGGGGCTGACGGCGAGGGCCGTGAGCGCCACGCGCAGACAGCCGAGGCCCAGCTGGGCGAGTCCGGCGAGGACGGTGATGGCGCAGGTCGTGCGCCATCCGTAGCGTTGGATGAGATCGGCGGTGACGACGGTCAGGCCTGCCGCGGGGCCGCTGACCTGGAGCGGCGACCCGCCGATCCAGCCGGCGACGATCCCGCCCACGGCGGCGGCCACGAGGCCGGCCTGCAGGGGCGCGCCGGTGGCGAGGGCGATGCCCAGGGACAGCGGGAGGGCGATCAGGAACACCGCGATCGAGGCGGACACGTCGGCGCCCGCGACGCGGAAGCGGCGACGAGGGGGCGGTGGCGGACTGTGGGGCTGTCGGACGTGCTCGGTGCGCGTCGAGTGGGCGGTGGTGCGGGTGGGGACGCAGGCGGACATGGTTCCCGTCTCCTCCGGGGCAGCGCGGTCGCGGAACTGGTGGTCCCCCGGCTGTGGCGGGGGTGGTCGCGGCCGTGGGTCACGGCGTGCAGCGGCGGGATGAATCTCAACGCTCGGTAAACGAATCGTAATGCAGAGTAAAGGTCAAGCATGGATTTTTGTGGCAAATAGGGCAAGAGATCGCCCGAAAGGGTGAAGTGGTCTTTTTTTCGGCTTGTCGTATTAATTCCTTCTCGGGCTCATGCGATCTTGACGGCGCCGTCGGCTCGTTCCGGCGCGTCGTCAGAGAACGCCGTCGTCGGCGTTGGCCGAGAGAAGGAAGAAGGTGGGCGGAACATGGCCGCCACCCAGAGGATCGCCGCAGGCGCAGTGGTCGCCGCGGCCGTAGCCGCATCGCTCGCCGGTTGCACCGCGGGAACCGGTGGTTCCCACGGCTCGGAGGAAGGTGTTTCGGGGGCTGAGAAGGCGAAGCCGGCCCCGGCGCCCAAGAGCCTGGTCAGACTGATCGGCGACGGTTCCACCGCGTACACCGGAGCGCAGCCCCATCTGCCCAGGGCCGAACGCCTGAAGCCGGGCGAGAAGCCGCCGCAGTTCGTGGTCTTCTCCTGGGACGGCGCCGGCGAGGACAGCCAGAAGTTGTTCTCCCACTTCCGCAAGGTCGCCAGGGACAACCACGCGACCATGACCTACTTCCTCAGCGGCGTGTACATGCTGCCGGAGGAGAAGGCCGACCTGTACAAGCCGCCGCAGCATTCGCCCGGCCGCTCGGACATCGGGTTCAACGACGAACAGGGCATCGCCGCCACCGTGAAGCAGCTGCGCCTGGCGTGGCTGGAGGGCAACGAGATCGGAACCCACTTCAACGGTCACTTCTGCGGCAGGAACGGCGGCGTCGGCGAGTGGTCCGTCGACGAGTGGAAGGACGAGATCGGCCAGGCCAAACAGTTCGTCAAGACCTGGAAGAGCAACACCGGCATGAAGAAGGCGGCCCCGCTGCCCTTCGACTACGACAAAGAGCTCGTCGGCGCGCGCACGCCCTGCCTCGAAGGCCAGAAGAACTTCATGACGGCCGCGCGCCAGCTCGGCTTCCGCTACGACACCAGCGGCGTCAACAACCAGGTCTGGCCCGGCAAGAAGCAGGGCCTGTGGGACCTGTCCATGCAGCTCGTGCCCTTCCCCGGTCACCGCTACGAGCAGCTCACCATGGACTACAACTACATGGTCAACCAGTCCGGCACCGCCACCCAGGGCGACCGGGCCAAGTTCGCCTACTGGGGCGACCAGATGCGCGAGAGCCTGCTCAAGGGCTTCGACCGGGCCTATGACGGCAACCGCGCGCCGCTGATCATCGGCAACCACTTCGAGTCCTGGAACGGCGGAACGTACATGCGCGCCGTCGAGCAGGTCGTCGAGCACGTCTGCAACAAACCCGACGTGCGCTGCGTGTCCTTCCGGCAGCTCGCCGACTGGCTGGACGCCCAGGACCCGGCGGCCCTCGCCGCGATGCGCACCCTGGACGTGGGCGAGGCCCCCAAGCAGGGCTGGGCGTCCTTCCTCTCCGGCCGCCCGGCTCCGGCCCCCAAGGGCGTGCCCGGGGCGCCGGCGGTGAGGCGGTAGCCGACGAGGATCACCGCCGCCGACCTGCCCCGGCCCTGGCGCCCGCGCGCCGACGCCGGCCCCGGTGCCGGGGCCCGGCGGTCACGGCAGGCGCCGCCGACGAGGCGCCCGCCGGAGGGCCACCGCGGGATCCGTCACACGGAGGCGGTGGCGGAGACGTCTTCTCCCAGGACGAAGCCGGGGTCGACCTGTGCTGCCAGGTCGGCCCCGGTGCGTTCGTTGCCCCAGGACTCGGCGTTCTTGAGGTGGAAGTGCACCATCTGGCGGGTGTAGCGCTCCCAGTCCCGGCTGTCGTACGCCGCGTCGGCTGTCGTCCGCAGAAGGTCCAGGGCGCGACGGTTGGCGTCCTCAAGGAGCGCGAACCGGGGCGGTCGGCCCTTCTCCATCGCACGTACCCAGTCCGAGTGCGCGACCGTCACGAGCAGGTCGTCGCCGACTTCGGCGCGGAGGAAGTCGACGTCGTCCTGGCCCTGCACCTTGTTGCCGACGACCTTCAGCTCGACGCCGAAGTCGCGGGCGTACTCCCTGTACTGGCGATAGACGGAGACCCCCTTGCGGGTCGGTTCGGCGACGAGGAACGTGACGTCGAAGCGGGTGAACATGCCGGAGGCGAAGGAGTCCGAGCCGGCGGTCATGTCCACCACGACGTACTCGTCACGACCATCCACCAGGTGGTTCAGGCACAGCTCCACCGCTCCCGTCTTGGAGTGGTAGCACGAGACCCCCAGGTCGGCTTCCGTGAAAGGCCCCGTGACCATCAAACGGACGGCGCCGCCGTCGAGTTCCACCGGCCGGGCGCACGCGTCGTACACCGGGTTGTCCTCGCGCACCCGCAGCAGGCGTGAGCCCTCGCCGGGCGGTGTCGTCTTGATCATCGTCTCGGCGGAGGCGAGGCGGGGGTTGGAACCGCGCAGATAGTCCTTGATCAACGGCAGTCGGTCGCCCATCGCGGGCAGTTCGGCGGCCTCCGACTCGTCGAGGCCGAGCGCAGGCCCGAGGTGCTGGTTGATGTCGGCGTCGACCGCGATGACGGGTGCGCCGGCGGCGGCGAGGTGACGGATGAACAGGGAGGACAGCGTCGTCTTGCCGCTGCCTCCCTTCCCGACGAAAGCAATTTTCATGTTCACCAAGCGTAGTGAACAAGTAGCTGTATGTGACAGGAGTGCGTGAAGAAGACCACTCCTTCGTGGGGTGCGGGCGCAGGTTGCGTAGTGTCGTACTCATGAGTACGACAGGCGCGTCCGCCGATCCGCTCGCGGCCCTGGGCTCGTTGCCCGGCGTGGCCGAGTCCGTGGAGTCCGTCCGCAAGGCCGTGGACCGGGTCTACGGGCACCGTGTCATGCGCCGGCGCAGCGACGCGGTCACCTCCGAAGCCGCCCTGCGCGGAGCTCGCGGTTCGGCGGCGCTGTCCGGTGCGGACTGGGCCCTGGAGGAGGTGCGCCGACGCAGCGACTTCGGCGTGGAGGGCGACGCGCGCGTCATGGGCGCCGCGCTGCGGCTCACCGCGGAGGCGGGCCAGTTGCTGTCCATCTGGCGGCAGTCGCCCCTGCGGGTGCTGGCGCGTCTGCACCTCGTCGCCGCGGCGAGCGACGGTGACGAGGTCGGGCGTCCGCGCCACGCCGGGGAGGCGGTCGACGAACCGCTGATCGAGCTGCCTCTACCGGGCGCGGACGAGCTGGCCGGTCGCCTGGAGGGGCTGTCCGGACTGATCATCGCGGGAGGGTCCGCGCCCGCCCTGGTGACGGCCGCGGTCGTGCACGGGGAACTTCTGGCGCTCCGCCCCTTCACCTCCTGCAACGGTCTGGTGGCGCGGGCCGCCGAGCGCATCGTCCTGATCGGCAGCGGCCTCGACCCCAAGTCCGTCTGTCCCGCCGAGACGGGTCACGCCGAACTCGGCCGTGCCGCCTATCTCGCGGCCCTGGACGGTTACGTGTCCGGCACCCCCGACGGCATGGCGGCGTGGATCGCCCACTGCGGCAGGGCCGTGGAGCTGGGAGCCCGCGAGTCGACGGCGGTGTGCGAGGCGCTGCAGCGGGGAGCGGCATGACGGGGCCCCACACGCGCGGAGCGGTGTGACGGGGTTCCACGCGCGCGTGGAGCGGCACGTGAAAAAGGCCCCCGTACGGGGGCCTGGCAAAGGGTTGCGGCGGTACGAGTCCTCGTACCGCCGCTGGCATGATCACCTGGTTACCAAGCGTCCTCGATATATGCCCATCAGGTCGGGACTTTGCCCGTGACCTGGTGCGGCTGGCCCGTAATCGACGGGTCGACGTCGCGTGGGTGCCTGATTCTCATGCGCGGTCCGTGGGGCCAAATGCGTTATTAAGGTGATCCTCTCGGATGTCCTTGGTCTCGCGGGCCGTTGAGTCCTTTGTACTCCAGGACCCGGACAAGCGGAAGCCCTGGCACCAGTTCTTTACTTTTACTCTCAAATAACGGCGAATTGGAAGTAAACGGTCATTGCGGCGCGATTCCGGGTAGGGGGCGCCGCGGACGCGCGCAGGGCGGACGGGCTGAGGGGTGTGCGGCGGGACGGTTTTGCGGGCGGGCGGGTGTGCGGCGCCCGCCTCAGGCGGTCGCCGCCCGGCGTCTGCTGGCGTACCACACCAAGCCCGCAGTGGCCGCCGCCGCTCCGACGGCCGCCATGGCGACGAGCGTCGGGCGCGGCGGCACGGAGAATGCGGGAATCCGCTGCTTGAGGCGCACCGGCCGGTGGAAGTCGAGAATCGGCCATCCTCGCGCCACGGCCTCGCGCCGCAACGCCCGGTCCGGGTTCACCGCGTGCGGGTGCCCGACCGACTGCAGCATCGGAAGGTCGGTCGCCGAGTCGCTGTAGGCATAGCAGCGGGAGAGGTCGTAGCCCTCGGACGCGGCCAACTCCTTGATCGCCTCCGCCTTCGTCGGACCGTACGCGTAGTACTCCACCTCACCGGTGAAGCAGCCGTCCTCGCCCACGACCATGCGGGTGGCCACCACACGGTCCGCCCCGAGCAGCTCGCCGATCGGTTCGACCACCTCCGCGCCCGAGGTGGAGACGATGACCACGTCGCGGCCGGCGACGTGGTGCTCCTCGATCAGTGAGGCCGCCTCGTCGTAGATCAGCGGATCGATCAGGTCGTGAAGGGTCTCGGCCACGATCTCCTTCACCTGCTGGACGTTCCAGCCGCGCACGAGGGCGGACAGGTACTCGCGGGTCCGTTCCATCTGGTCGTGGTCCATACCGCCGACGAGGAAGACGAACTGGGCGTACGCGGTGCGCAAGGCCGCCCGGCGGTTGATCAGCCCGCCTTGGTAGAAGGACTTGCTGAAGGTGAGCGTGCTCGACTTCGCAATGACCGTCTTGTCCAGGTCAAAGAAGGCCGCTGTGCGGGGCAAGGAGTGGTTTTCCACAACCAAGAGCATAGGGGCAGCCCATTCGGCGTAAGGTGGGCGCGTGGGTTTGCCTGAGAGGGCTCTCGGGTACACCATGGAAGTCACGGATCGTTCGCGACCGTGCTAACCCGGTCCGGCTCCTCCCCCCCCGAGTCGGCCGTGGAGACGACCCCCGCTCTCCCCCCCGGCGGGGGTCGTCGCATGTCCGGGTGGGTTTTCTCCTTCTGAACGCGGCGAGTGCGCCGCTCCGAGGCGGCCGCGGCCGCCTCCTCCGCATGCCTTCGAACCGTCACGATGTGTAGTCGTCGGACTGCTCTGCGGGAGTCGCACAGGAGATGGCGCCGTGCTCACCGGTTCGGGTGATGGCGATATTCACAACTGTCCACTCGTCCACAGTTTTCCACCAAGATCCACACGATTTCCGGGTTCGTCGCACCGTGATTCCCACGCATCCGCTCGGACCGACTTCGCATGGTCGGTTCCGTTTCCCGGATGCCCGCCGCCGGTTTCCGGTGGCCGCTCATACGGAGACCGCACACCGGTTCTCCGCGCATTGGTGAATCACGGGGCCGCGGACACCGCTCGGCTCCGCAGTGAAGGGGATGGAAATCATGACCGGAGCCGTCACACACGAGCCGCCGCACACCGCCGGAGGGCGGCCGGGCAAGCCCCTCATCGTCACGGAGGACCCGGACCTCCTCGACGATCTACTGCGCCTGTGCGCCGCGGCCGGCGCGACACCGGAGGTGCACCACTCGGCGCCGGAGCGCCGGGGCAGCTGGGAGTCCGCGCCGCTCGTCCTGGTCGGCGACGACGCGGCACGCCGCGTGCGCGGGGCCGTCCGCCGGCGTGGGGTGGTCCTCGTAGGCCGCGACCAGGACGACTCGGGCGTGTGGCAGCGCGCCGTGGAGATCGGCGCCGACCACGTGCTGATGCTTCCCGACGGCGAGCAGTGGCTGGTCGACCGCATCGCCGACGTCGCCGAAGGCATCGGCCGGCCGGCCCTCACCGTCGGCGTGATCGGCGGCCGCGGCGGCGCCGGGGCGTCCACACTCGCCTGCGCCCTCGCCGTCACCTCGGCACGCGAAGGGCTGCGCACGCTGCTGGTGGACGCCGACCCGCTGGGCGGTGGACTCGACGTGCTCCTCGGCGGCGAGAGCGCCGAAGGCCTGCGCTGGCCCGCCTTCGCCGCCTCCCGGGGGCGAGTCGGCGGCGGCGCACTGGAGGAGTCGCTGCCCCGGCTGCACGCGCTGCGCGTCCTGAGCTGGGACCGGGGCGACTGCGTGGCCGTCGCGCCCCAGGCCGTACGCGCCGTGCTCGCCGCAGCGCGACGCAGGGGCGGCACGGTCGTCGTCGACCTGCCACGCCGTATCGACGACTCGGGCGCCGAGGTGCTGGCCCAACTCGACCTGGGCCTCCTCGTGGTCCCCGCCGAACTGCGCGCGGTCGCGGCGGCCGGTCGCGTGGCCTCCGCCGTCGGCATGGTGCTGCGCGACCTGCGGGTGGCGGTGCGCGGCCCCTACGGACCCGGGCTCGACGACGCCGAGGTGTCCCGCCTGCTCGGGCTGCCGCTGGCAGGCGAGGTGCCCGTCGAGGCGGGCCTGCTGCGCCCGGACGGCGGGAAGGCGCCGCCGGGGGCGACCGCGAGCGGGCCCCTCGCCCGGTTCTGCAAGGAGTTCTGGGAGCGGGCACTGACCGAGACGGGCAGGTCGTGAACGCGCCGCTCGGCCTCGGGCAGACGAGAGAGGCCAGGGCGCTTCTGGACGGCGTACGCCAGTGGCTCGCCGAGAGCGGGGCCGATCCCACTCCCGCGCGTGTGGCGCAGGCCCTTCGCGAACAGGGCCGGGTCCTCGGGGACGCGGAGGTCCTCGGGGCGGCCGAGCATCTGCGCTCCGAACTGATCGGCAGTGGCCCTCTGGAGCCGCTGCTGGCCGATCCCCTGGTGACGGACGTGCTGGTCTCCGCCCCGGACCTGGTGTGGGTCGACCGCGGCGGCGGCCTCGAGCCGACCGATGTCTCCTTCCCGGACGCGGCGGCCGTGCGACGCCTGGCCCAGCGACTGGCGGCGGTGGCCGGACGGCGGCTGGACGACGCCCGCCCGTGGGTCGACGCCCGGCTGCCGGACGGGACGCGACTGCACGCGGTACTGCCCCCGGTGGCCGTCGGCTGCACCTGCCTGTCGCTGCGCGTCGCGCGGCCTCGCGCCTTCACGCTCGAGGAGCTGGTGGCGGCAGGCACGGTCCCGCCGGGCGGCGATCGGGTGCTGCGGGCCCTGCTGCGAGCACGGTTGTCCTTCCTGGTCAGCGGTGGGACCGGGAGCGGCAAGACGACCTTGCTGAGTGCGCTGCTCGGCCTGGTGGGGCCGGGGGAGCGGATCGTCCTGGCGGAGGACTCGGCGGAGCTGCGACCGGACCATCCGCACGTGGTCCGCATGGAGAGCAGACCCGCCAACCAGGAGGGCGCGGGGCTCGTCACGCTCGAGGACCTGGTGCGCCAGGCCCTGCGGATGCGGCCGGACCGGCTCGTCGTGGGCGAGGTGCGCGGGCGGGAGGTCGTCGATCTCCTGGCGGCGCTCAACACGGGCCACCAGGGCGGCTGCGGCACGGTCCACGCCAACGCCGCCGGTGATGTCCCTGCCCGGCTGGAGGCGCTCGGCACGGCGGCCGGGCTCGACCGGGTCGCCCTGCACAGCCAGTTGGCGGCAGCGCTGTCGGTGGTCCTGCACCTGGCACGCGACCCGGCCGGCCGACGGCGGATCGCGGAGGTGCACGTGCTGGAACGGGACCCCTCCGGATTGGTGCGGACCGTGCCGGCACTGCGCTGGACGCCCGACGCCTTCGCCCGCGAGCGGGGATGGGAGCAGCTGCGCGAGCTGCTGCGGAGCGAGGAGGCCGACGCGTGGGCGCGATGAGAGGTGAGGGAGAGCAGAGGGCTCTGACGGGTGACGGAGAGGAAAGGGCTGTGACGGGTGAGGGAGAGGAAAGGACTGTGACCGGTGATGAAGGGGTGGGCGGGTGTGATGAGTGAGATGCCCATGGCTGCCGCCGTGGCCTGTGCAGGGGCAGCGGCCTGGCTGACGGGCGGACCGTACGCGGGGGCCAGGAGGGCGCAGCTGCTGCTCGCCGGAGGCGGAGCGGTAGGCAGTGGGCCGCCCCCGGCCTGGCGCCGACTGGTCGGCGAACTGCGCAGGTTCAGGGGGCGGTGGCGGCCCGAATGGTGGGCGCCGGTCGCCGGTGTGCTCCTCGCGATGCTGGGCGGCTCGGCACTGCCGGTCGTCGCGGGGGCGGCCGGAGTGCCCCTGCTGCGCCGGGCGCGGCGGGCGGCCGAGACGCGGCGGGAGGGGGAACGGCGAGGTGACGCGGTGATCGCGCTGTGCGCGGCGCTCGCGGGGGAGGTGCTCGCGGGCCGGCAGCCCGGGGAGGCGTTGCAGTGGGCCGCGCGGGACTCGGGAGGGCTGGGCGAGGCGCAGCCCATGGTGCTGGCGGCGGCGCGGTTCGGCGGTGACGTGCCACGAGCCCTGGCGCTCGCCGCACGGTCGCCGGGCGCCGAGGGACTGCTCGGACTGGCCGCGTGCTGGCGGGTGGCCGTGGACCAGGGTGCGGGTCTCGCGGCCGGACTCGATCGTCTCGAAGCCGCCCTGCGAGCGGAGCGGGACCAACGAGCCGATCTGCGAGCCCAGTTGGCAGGACCCCGCGCCACCGTGGTGATGCTCGCCGGCCTGCCGGTCCTGGGACTGCTGCTGGGCGCCGCGCTCGGCGCCGACCCCCTGCACGTCCTGCTGCACACCGGAGCGGGGTTGGGCTGCCTGCTCGTCGGCGGAGTGCTGGAGGGCGCCGGGGCGTGGTGGGCGCTGCGGATCGTGCGCAAGGCGGAGGCGACGTGAGCGGGACACGGGCCGGGCGGCCGGACCGGCGTCGAGGGAGACGGGACATGGGCGATGTGGACGGAGCGGTCATGAACGGAGAAGTTGTCCACAGGCTGGGGGCGGCCGTGGGGATCGCGTCGGCCCTGTGGTGGTCGGTACGGCGGCTGGCTGCGGTCAGGCGCGGGCGCAGGGCCCGTCGGCGGCTGGCCGGGCTGCTGACCTCGGACGCGGCGTCGGGTCCGGCGTACGAGCCGCCGCCGGGCAGACGGCGTCCGAGGCCGCGGGAGGTCGTAGGGCGGTGGCTCCCCGAACTGCTTGTGGCGGGCGCCGGATGGGTGGCGGTCGGCGGTGTCGCGGGTCTCGCCCTGGGGCTGACGGGCGCGGTGGGTCTGGGACGTTGGCGACGTCGGCAGCGGGCCACGAGCAGGGTGAGCGAGGGCGCCGCGGGGCTCGCCGCACGGCAGCTCCCGCTCGCTGCGGATCTGCTGGCCGCTTGCATCGCGGCCGGGGCCGGACCGGTGTTCGCGGCGCAGGCGGTCGGTGACGCTCTGGGCGGTCCCGTCGGGAACGGGCTGGCGCGCGGTGCGGCCGAGGTACGGCTGGGCGGCGAACCGGGCTCCGCCTGGCGGAAGCTGGCCGCGACGCCCGGCGCGGCGGCGCTGGCCGGGCTGCTGGAGCGGGCTGACGTGTCGGGTGTGCCGGCCGCCGCACCCGTCGCCCGGCTCGCCGCCGACACCCGGGCCGGCTGGGCGCGCGCGGCGACGGCTCGGGCCCGGCGGGCGGCCGTCATGGTCACGGCGCCTGTGGGGCTGTGCTTCCTTCCCGCCTTCATCGCGGTCGGGGTGCTGCCGATCGTGCTCGGACTGACAGGTGGAGTGCTGGAAGGGGGTGGGCCATGAGTGGAGTGCTGGAAGGGGGTGGGCCGTGACGACGCGACGCGTATGAGCGGCCGGACGACGAGAGATCGACAGAACGAAAGTGAGCTCAGCCGAACTGGGCTCAGCCGAACTGGACCGGAAATAACGGGGGTTGAGATGAGCAGGACGACGGCACGGGTGGTACGGACGGTGAGGGCAAGGCTGTTCGCCCTGGTGCGCGGGGCGCAGGGTGCACGGCGGGACGCGGGAATGGTGACGTCCGAGTACGCGATGGGAATCGTGGCGGCAGTTGGCTTCGCGGTGCTTCTCTACCAGGTGGTGACGAGCGATGTGGTCGCGGAGCAACTGCAGGCGCTGGTGAAGCGGGCGCTCAGTGCGGGCGCGTAGGCACGGAGGCGAGCCCGCGCGCCTGTCCCGACGGCAGCGCTGCCGCGGGGACCGCGGGTTCGTGACGGCGGAGTCGGCCGTGGTGCTGCCGGTGCTGGTGGTCTTCGCGATGTCGCTGGTCTGGGGGCTGCTCGCCGTGTCCGCCCAGATCCAGTGCGTGGACGCGGCCAGGGCGGGCGCCCGGGCCGCGGCCCGGCGGGATCCGGACGCCGCGGTGCTCGAGGTGGCCCGCGCCACGGCGCCGCGCGGGGCGCGGGTGACCGTCGGCAGGGAGGGCGATCAGGTTCGTGTGGTGGTCGTGGCGAAGCCGCCGGGACTGCGTGGGCTGCCTTTCGAGGTACGGGAGGAGGCCGTGGCCGCCGCGGAGGACACCGTGGGCGAGCAGGGTGGCGCAGAGGACCCTGGAGGCCGCGGAGGCCGAGGGGGCACCGGGAACGCGGGCGACGGCCCGGGAGACACCGGGAGCGCGGCCGACGGCCATGGGGAGGCCCCGGGTGCGGAGACGGCGTCATGAGCCGCCCCGGGCGCGTCGAAGCGGACCGCAGGGGGCTGCCCCGCCCCCTCGGCCAGGGCGGGAGGCGTCTGCGCGGCCTCTCGGCGGAGGGGGGAGACCTGCGCCACGCAGGAGGGGGCGGGGCGGGTCTGCACGGCCTCGGCGAAGGCACGAGGGGTCGTCATGGCGTCGCCGAAGGCGGGAGAGGCCTTCGTGGTCTCGGCGAAGGCGGGAGGGGCGATCTCCGCGGCCTGCGGGAAGGTCTCGGCGGGCGCCTGCGTCGCGCCGAGGGGCGCCGGACCCGCCTTCGGCGTCTCTCGGCCGGCCGCCGTCGGGGTGGAGACCGCGGCTCGGCCACCGTCTGGAGCGTCGGCGTGATCGCCGTGCTGTGCGTGGTGTTCGGCGCGGTACTCGCCCTCGGGCAGGCTGTGACGACCCGGCACCGGGCCGCGGGCGGCGCCGACCTCGCGGCGCTCGCGGCCGCCGATCACTGGTCGGACGGCGCCGACCGGGCCTGTGCACGGGCGGACCGGGTGGCCCGCGCGCAAGGTGCGCGGCTGGTGCGGTGCTCTGTGATCGGCCAGATCTCGGACGTGACGGCGTCCTCGGGACGGGGACCGTTCGCGGCCGAGGTCAGGGCGCGGGCGGGACCGCCGGAGGCGGCGGCACGTCCGGTGCCTCCGTCACCGCAGACATCTCCGGCTCTGCCTGCGGACCCACGTCCGGCTCAGCCTGCCGGCGCTCTCCCGCCCCCTCCTGCGCGGCAGGCTCCGCCGTCTGCCGCGCGGTCGGTTCCTCCGTCTCCTCTGCGGTCGCTTCCCCCGAGTCCTCCGTGGTCGGTTCGGGCTTCTCCTGCGGAGCCTCCCGCAGGAGCTCCGTGAGGAGGCGGACCGCGCCTCTCTTGTGCAGGGGGTCGTTGCCGTTGCCGCACTTGGGGGACTGGATGCAGGACGGGCAGCCGGCGTCGCACTCGCAGGAGGCGATGGCCTGGCGGGTGGCGGTCAGCCAGGCGCCGGCGGTGTGGAAGGCCCGCTCCGCGAAGCCCGCGCCGCCGGGATGGCCGTCGTAGACGAAGACCGTCGGCAGCAGCGTGTCGGGATGGAGGGGCACCGACACGCCGCCGATGTCCCAGCGGTCGCAGGTCGCGAAGAGCGGCAGCATGCCGATCGACGCGTGTTCGGCGGCGTGCAGGGCCCCGCCGAGAATCTCGGGGTTGATCCGGGCCGCGTCCAGCTGGTCGTCGGTGACGGTCCACCACACGGCGCGCGTGCGCAATGTACGGGGAGGGAGGTCGAGTTTCGACTCGCCCAGGACCTCACCGGTGATGACACGCCGGCGAAGGAAGGAGACGACCTGGTTGGTGACTTCCACCGACCCGTAGCACAACCGTCCCTGACCCCAGGGGACTTCGACGTCCGTTTCCAGGACGGAGATCGACGTCGTGTCGCGGGCGACCGTCGAGTAGGGCGGGCTGGCCTCCTCGACCAGGGCGACCGAGTCGTCCAGGTCCAGGGAACGCACGAGATACGTGCGGCCCTGATGGAGGTGGACCGCACCCTCGTGGACGGTGGTGTGGGAGGCCCCGGCGTCGACCGTGCCGAGCAGTCGGCCCGTGCCGGTCTCGACGACCTGGACCGGGCGGCCGCCCTGGCCGCGGATGTCCGCCAGGTCGGCGGCCGATTCGCGGCGCGTCCAGTGCCAGGCCCTCGTCCGGCGGCGCAGCAGCTTTGCGGCCTCCAGTTGTGGCAGCAGGCCTTCGGTCTCGGGGCCGAACAGCGGGAGGTCCTCGTCGGTGAGCGGCAGCTCGGCGGCCGCCGCGCACAGATGCGGGGCGAGAACGTACGGGTTGTCGGGGTCGAGGACCGTCGATTCCACCGGACGGTCGAACAGCGCCTCCGGGTGGTGGACGAGGAAGGTGTCCAGGGGGTCGTCGCGGGCGATGAGCACGGCCAGTGCGCCCTGACCCGCGCGGCCCGCCCGCCCGGCTTGTTGCCACAGGGAGGCGCGTGTGCCCGGATAGCCCGCGATCAGGACGGCGTCGAGTCCGGAGACGTCGATGCCGAGTTCCAGGGCGGTGGTCGCGGCGAGACCGAGGAGCTCGCCCGAGTGGAGGGCCTGCTCCAGGGCGCGCCGCTCTTCGGGCAGGTAGCCGCCGCGGTAGGCGGCGACACGCCGGGCGAGCGAGCGGTCGACCTCGGCCAGGCGTTCCTGGGCGATCACGGAGACCAGCTCCGCGCCGCGCCGGGAGCGGACGAAGGCGACGGTGCGCACGCCCTGGACGGCGAGGTCGGTCAGCAGGTCGGCGGTCTCGGCGGTGGCGGTACGCCGGACGGGTGCACCTTTCTCGCCGACCATCTCGGTGAGCGGCGGCTCCCAGAGTGCGAACACCAGTTCCCCTCGGGGGGAGGCGTCGTCGGCGACCTCCACCACGGGGAGGCCGGTGAGACGGCCGGCGGCTACGGCAGGCTCGGCCGCGGTCGCGGAGGCCAGCAGGAAGACCGGGGAGGAGCCGTAGCGGGCGCACAGGCGGCGCAGCCGCCGCAGGACCTGGGCGACGTGGGAGCCGAACACGCCGCGGTAGGTGTGGCACTCGTCGATGACGACGTACTTCAGGGACTTCAGGAAGGAGGACCAGCGGGGGTGGGACGGGAGTATGCCCCGGTGCAGCATGTCGGGGTTGGTGAGGACGTAGTTGGCGTACTGGCGGATCCACTCCCGTTCCTCGAACGGCGTGTCGCCGTCGTACACGGCCGGCCGTACGGCGTTGCCGAGAGGTTGTGAGAGTTCCTTCACCGAGCGGCACTGATCGGCCGCCAGGGCCTTGGTGGGGGCCAGGTAGAGCGTCGTGGCGCCGCGGCCGTTGGGGGCCTCGGAGCCGTCCAGGAGGGCCGAGAGGACCGGTACGAGGTAGGCCAGCGACTTGCCGGACGCGGTGCCCGTGGCGACGACCACGCAGTCCCCGTCGAGGGCGTGCTCGGCGGCCAGGGCCTGATGGGCCCAGGGGTGCTCGATGCCGCAGGCCTGCACGGCCGCGACGACCTCGGAACGAATCCGGTCGGGCCAGACGGCATGGCGGCCCGCGCGCGGGGGCAAGTGCTCCGTATGAGTGATGCGCGACGCCCGGCTCGGTCCGGGGGCGAGCCGGTCGAGGACCGCGCCCGGAGACAGGCGGGACGCGGTCTCGGGCGAGGATGGATCGGATCGGAGATTATTGGCCATCGGCACCGAGTGTGTCACTGGCGTGACGGACAATGGAGCCAAGGCGTCGTGCACGCCTGCCGGTAAGTGATTGAATGCCATCGCGGCTGGCGTACCGTCCCGGGGGCTCCTGTTCAGGTGTTCCGAGGGACGACCGCTCGATAGCAAGGTGCTGGAGGATCCGTGGACCTGTCCCTGTCGACCCGTACCGTCGGCGATCGTACGGTCGTCGAGGTCGGTGGCGAAATCGACGTATATACCGCGCCCAAGTTGCGCGAGCAGCTGGTCGAGCTGGTGAACGACGGGAATTTCCACCTCGTCGTCGACATGGAGGGCGTGGACTTCCTCGACTCCACCGGGCTCGGCGTACTGGTGGGCGGACTGAAGCGGGTGCGTGCCCATGAGGGCTCGCTCCGTCTGGTCTGCAACCAGGAGCGTATTTTGAAGATCTTCCGCATCACTGGTCTGACCAAGGTGTTCCCCATTCACACCTCGGTCGACGAAGCGGTCGCTGCCACCGACTGACCACCCGTGCCGGGCCCGCGCGGCCCGGCACGGATGGTCGAACAACGTAGGGGGTCCGGGCCTCGGCGGCCCGGCTCCCCTGACAGCACGCCCGTAGTTCCGAGGGGGACGCATGGCCACCGTTGAACTCCGCTTCAGCGCGCTGCCCGAGCACGTCAGGACCGCCCGACTCGTGGCGGCGGCGGTGGCGCGCAGGGCCGGGGTGGACGAGGCCGTTCTCGACGAGGTCCGGCTCGCCGTCGGTGAGGCCTGCTCCCGCGCCGTCGGACTGCACCAGACGGGCGGTATCACCGCGCCCGTGAAGGTGCTGCTGATCGAGGAGGAGAAGCAGTTCTCCATCGAGGTCGGCGACGAGGCGCCGCGTGCGGCGCCCGGCGAACGGGCGCCCGGCTCCGGCGGGGACGTGGAGGCCGAGGAGGACGAGATGGGCCTCGCGGTCATCAGCGGCCTCGTGGACGACGTGGAGGTCACCGCCGGAGAGCACGGCGGGCAGATCCGTATGACCTGGCCGTCGGCTGCGGTGACGGCCACGCTGACCTGAGCCGTCCACGACGTTTCGGCTTCATCCGAAGGGCCCCACTCCGGTGGGGCCCTTTGACATGCGCGGACCTGGGTGCTCGTGCATGCTTGCAGTGATCTCGCGGAGTGAATCATGAGAAGTCGTTCATGAGAACACGGTCACGAGAGCGCAGTCACGAGAAGACAGTCACACGAAGTGAATCATGCGGCGAACGAAATCGACTGCAATTCGTGAAGCAATTCACGATCAATGCCTTGAGGGCATTACTTGACGAAAAGGCGAATTTCGTTTGCCGGGCACTGTTTTGATCAGGTGCCGGTACCTACAATCCGTCCACATCTTGAGCTCAGCCCAAGCGTCAAGGAGGACGAATGGCGGGGCTTCCCACCTCTCATCCGTTGGATCACCCGACAACCCTCGCAGCCGCGGAGCTGACCGACGGCAACCGCCTCCTGGTGGTGGTCATCGCGGTCGTCGCGTTGGCCGCACTCGTGGTCGCGGGCGTGCTGCTGCGCCAGGTGCTCGCCGCCGGCGAGGGCACCGACAGCATGAAGAAGATCGCGGCGGCGGTCCAGGAGGGCGCCAACGCCTATCTGGCCCGGCAGTTGCGCACGCTCGGCGTATTCGCCGTCGTCGTATTCTTCCTGCTCATGCTGCTGCCCGCGGACGACTGGAAACAGCGGGCCGGCCGATCATTGTTCTTCTTGATCGGAGCGGCGTTCTCGGCGGCCACCGGATATATCGGTATGTGGCTCGCCGTGCGCAGCAACGTACGTGTCGCCGCGGCGGCACGGGAAGCGACGCCGGCGGAAGGCGAACCGGAAAAGGATCTCACCGCCGTCTCGCACAAGGCAATGAAGATCGCATTTCGCACGGGCGGCGTGGTCGGCATGTTCACGGTGGGGCTCGGCCTGTTCGGCGCGGCCTGCGTGGTGCTGGTGTACGCGGCCGACGCGCCGAAGGTGCTGGAGGGGTTCGGGCTCGGCGCCGCCCTCATCGCCATGTTCATGAGGGTCGGCGGCGGCATCTTCACCAAGGCCGCCGACGTCGGCGCCGACCTGGTCGGAAAGGTGGAGCAGGGCATTCCGGAGGACGATCCGCGCAATGCCGCGACCATCGCCGACAACGTGGGCGACAACGTCGGCGACTGCGCGGGCATGGCGGCCGACCTCTTCGAGTCGTACGCGGTGACCCTGGTCGCCGCGCTGATCCTGGGCAAGGCGGCCTTCGGCGACGCCGGACTCGCCTTCCCGCTGCTCGTGCCCGCGATCGGCGTGCTCACGGCCATGGTCGGGATCTTCGCGGTCGCCCCGCGCCGGGCCGACCGGAGCGGCATGTCGGCGATCAACCGGGGCTTCTTCATCTCGGCGACGATCTCGCTCGTCCTGGTCGCCGTGGCGGTCTTCCTCTATCTCCCCGGCAAGTACGCCGACCTCGACGGCGTCACCGACGCGGCGATCCAGGGCAAGAGCGGCGACCCGCGCCTCCTCGCGCTCGTCGCGGTGGCGATCGGCATCCTTCTGGCAGCCGTCATCCAGCAGTTGACGGGCTATTTCACGGAGACCAACCGCCGTCCGGTGCGCGACATCGGAAAGTCGTCGCTGACGGGTCCGGCCACCGTGGTCCTCGCCGGCATCTCCGTCGGTCTCGAATCGGCCGTCTACACGGCCCTGTTGATCGGCCTCAGCGTGTACGGCGCGTTCCTGCTGGGAGGTGCGTCGATCATGCTGGCGCTGTTCGCGGTGGCGCTGGCCGGCACCGGTCTGCTCACCACGGTGGGCGTGATCGTGGCCATGGACACCTTCGGGCCGGTCTCCGACAACGCGCAGGGCATCGCCGAGATGTCGGGCGACGTCGAGGGCGCGGGCGCGCAGGTGCTCACCAACCTGGACGCCGTCGGCAACACCACCAAGGCGATCACCAAGGGCATCGCCATCGCCACCGCCGTCCTGGCGGCGTCGGCGCTCTTCGGGTCGTACCGGGACGCGATCACGACCGGCGCGCACGACGTGGGCGAGAAACTGTCCGGGGCGGGCGCGCCGATGACCCTGATGATGGACATCTCCCAGCCCAACAACCTCGTCGGTCTCATCGCGGGCGCGGCGGTCGTCTTCCTCTTCTCGGGGCTGGCGATCAACGCGGTGTCACGGTCGGCGGGCGCCGTGGTGTTCGAGGTGCGGCGGCAGTTCCGCGAGCACCCCGGGATCATGGATTACACCGAGGAGCCGGAGTACGGCAAGGTCGTCGACATCTGCACCCGGGACGCGCTGCGCGAACTGGCAACTCCCGGACTGCTGGCCGTGCTGGCGCCCATCTTCATCGGGTTCACCCTCGGGGTCGGGGCGCTGGGCGCGTTCCTGGCGGGCGCCATCGGCTCCGGCACGCTGATGGCCGTCTTCCTCGCCAACTCCGGTGGCGCGTGGGACAACGCCAAGAAGCTGGTCGAGGACGGGCATCACGGCGGGAAGGGCAGCGAGGCGCATGCGGCGACGGTGATCGGCGACACGGTCGGCGACCCGTTCAAGGACACCGCAGGCCCCGCGATCAATCCGCTGCTGAAGGTCATGAACCTCGTGGCGCTCCTGATCGCGCCAGCGGTGATCAAGTTCAGCTACGGTGACGACAAGAGCGTCGGCGTGCGGATCGTGATCGCGCTCCTCTCGCTCCTCGTCATCGTGGTCGCGGTGTACGTCTCCAAGCGGCGAGGCATCGCCATGGGTGACGAAGAGAACAGCGCCGGCAGGGCGTCCAAGTCGGCCGATCCGGCGGTGGTTTCCTAGCGCGGCTCACCGGAGCCCAGTCCAAAGGGCGGGCGGACGGCGCGGGTTGACGCGTCGCCCGCCCGCCGCGTCCTGGGTGCGACCCGGCCGTGAGCCTTCTCTCTCATGGTGCAAATGGTGCATCAGCTTGTATAACGGTCATTCGTTCTGGGGTTGTCGCCCGGTTGGCGTGTATGTTCCGGGGCCGAGAGCCATGGAAGGAACCAAACCGGTGAACAAGAAGCTCACGGCCGCACTGTCCGGCGGTGCGGTACTGGTACTGGCGCTGTCCGGATGCAGCAGCGACGAAGGCAACAAGGAGCTCGACGCCTGGGCCAAGCAGGTCTGCGACGCGCTGCCCGCGCAGGACGCCAAGGTCGACGCGGCCAACGCCGCGATCAAGCAGGCCGCCACGGACAACAATGCTCCGGTGAACGTCCAGAAGACCGACTCGAAGGCGTTCCAGGACATGTCCGACGCCTACAGCGCGCTCGCACAGGCCGTCCAGAAGGCGGGCACGCCGCCCGGCGTCGACAACGGCGAGAAGAAGCAGAAGGACGCCGTCGCGGCGCTCACGACCCTCTCGACCTCCTACGCGGGCCTGAAGAAGCAGGTCGACGCCCTGGACACCAAGGACCAGGGGAAGTTCGCCGACGGTCTGCAGGACATCGCCACCGATCTCGGCCAGCTCAGCAAGAGCGGCAACACCGCGCTGAAGAACCTGGAGCAGGGCGACGTCAAGGACGCCATGGCCGAGCAGGACAGCTGCAAGAAGGTGGCCGCCGCCGCGTCGTCCCGCGCGACGAAGAGCTGAGCGGGGCGCGATCGGAGGGGCCGGGTCGGGAGCGGCCCAGGGGGTGACGGGAGACAATGGGGGGCGTGAGTAACGCCACCCTGTCGCCCCTGCCCTCCGCCGACCGTCCCGACGTCGCCGTCCGGCTGCGGGAGGCCCTGCTCGCGGCCTCCTTCACCGCGGACGGTCTGCTCGACCTGCTCGGCGCCCCCGCCTACGCGGCTCTGGCCCGCAGCGAGACCGTGCCGGCGCTGCGCGCGACCCGCGGGGACACGCCGCTCGAGACGCTCGTGCGTCTCTTCCTGCTCCAGCAACCGGTGCCACACGCGCGCGTGGCGGAGTTCCTGCCCGTGCACGCGTGCGTGGAGAGCGGCTGGCTGGTCCCCACGGGAGGGGACGAGATGGCCGCGACCGTCGACGTGCGGCCGTACGGCGGTCCGGGCGGCGAGGACTGGTTCATCGTGTCCGACCTCGGGTGCGCGGTCGGCGGCGCGGGCGGCATCGGCAGCACCGACGAGGGGGTCGTCCTCGGTGTCGGAGGCGCGTCGACGACCCTCGCCGGCATCACCGTGCGCAGGCCCGTCCAGGCCGCGCTCGACCTGGGCGCCGGCTCGGGTATCCAGGCGCTGCACGCCGCCCAGCACGCCACACGCGTGACGGCGACCGACCTCAACCCCCGCGCGCTGCACATCACCGCCCTCACCCTCGCGCTGTCCGCCGCCCCGGCGGCCGAGCTGCGCGAGGGCTCGCTCTTCGACCCGGTCCGCGACGACGAGACCTACGACCTGATCGTGTCGAATCCGCCGTTCGTGATCTCGCCGGGCGCCCGGCTGACCTACCGGGACGGCGGGATGGGCGGGGACGATCTGTGCCGCTCGCTCGTTCAAGGAGCGGGGGAACGGCTGAACGAGGGCGGGTTCGCGCAGTTCCTCGCCAACTGGCAGCACGTGGAGGGGGAGGACTGGCAGGACAGACTCAGGTCGTGGGTGCCCCGTGGGTGCGACGCGTGGATCGTGCAGCGCGAGGTGCAGGACGTCACGCAGTACGCCGAGCTCTGGCTGAGGGACGCCGGTGACCACCGCAGCGACCCGGCCGAGTACCAGGCGCGCTACGACGCATGGCTGGACGAGTTCGAGGCGCGCAAGGTGAAGGGTGTCGGATTCGGCTGGATCACGCTCCGCAGGACGGCGGCAGCGGAGCCCGTGATCACGGTGGAGGAATGGCCGCACCCGGTGGAACAGCCGCTCGGCGACGCGGTCCTGGCGCACTTCGAGCGGCTCGACTACCTGCGTGCGCACGATGACGCGGCGTTGCTCGCCGGTCACTTCCGGCTGGTCGAGGAGGTCGTCCAGGAGCAGGTGGGGCTTCCCGGCGCGGAGGACCCGGAACACGTGGTGCTGCGCCAGCACCGCGGCATGCGCCGGGCGACCAAGGTCGACACGGTCGGCGCGGGCTTCGCGGGCGTGTGCGACGGCTCGCTGAGCGCCGGCCGCATCCTCGACGCGATCGCCCAGCTGGTGGGCGAGGACCCGGTTGCGTTGCGGGACCGCACTCCGGCCCAGATCCGCCTGCTGGTGGAGCAGGGGTTCCTCGAACCGGCGCACTGATGCCGCGACGCGGCCGGATTTCGCCTCCTCGGGACGGACCGGTCCCGGCGGGTTCCGGGCACGCAGGTCCGCCGAACGCTTCCGCGTCCCTGCGGCTCCGTAACCCGTGACCCCGCGGCTCCGCGTGTCCTCGTCTCCCTTTTCCTTCGCGGTTTCGCGTCGGCGCCGCTTCGGATGCGAGGGCGGGCGTCGGGATGCGAGGGCCGTCGGGATGCGCGGGGCCGCCTTGCCCGTACGGCGGCACGCCGCGGACCGCGCCGCCGTCCCGTGCCTGCTCCTGCCCTGGCCTGCCGGGCCCCTCCGCCCGGTGCCGCGGGGTTCGCCCCGCACGTAGGCCGGGCGTTCACCTCGGGTTCGCCGGATCGCCGCCCGCGCGTGACAGCGTCCTGCTCGGGGCCGGGTCCGAGCCGGGCAGGCACGGGCGCGCGGGCAGACGAAGGGGGGCGGAGGCGACCATGGAGAACGGGCCGATGATCTTCGCGGGAATGGTGTTCGTTCTGTTCGGGGGCGCTCTGCTGGTGTGGACGGCGGTCCGGGTGGGGCACCGGGAGCCCGTGGCCCAGGATGTGAGCCCTGTCGCATCGGCTGCTCTGGCGCTGGTGGCCTCGTGCGCGGCGCTCGCGGTCGGCGTGTGGTGCCTGGCCCGCCTGTGAGTCGATCTCGCCGCACGCGCGTTCGGCCGGCGTGAGGGTGCTCACGCCGATCACGGGGAGGGCGTCCCGCGGTCGTGCGGAAAACGGCCGGTCGGCACTCCGGGCGGCAGGAATGGCGGTAGTCGGGTTACCGTTCGAGTGGCCGTTGCGGGCTTTTCCCGTTTGACACGGGGGCGGGATGTACCGTCACACTCCGCAGCGTCACCATGACCCGACCCCGGGAGCAAGGCCTGGGGAGGCCCCAGCCCCGACCGGAGAGAAGAGCGAAGTTGTCCCCGACCAGCGAGACCGCACAGGGCGGCCGCCGACTCGTGATCGTCGAGTCGCCTGCCAAGGCGAAGACGATCAAGGGTTACCTCGGCCCCGGCTATATCGTCGAGGCCAGCGTCGGGCACATCCGCGACCTTCCCAACGGCGCCGCGGAGGTGCCGGACCAGTACACGGGCGAGGTCCGCCGCCTCGGCGTGGACGTCGAGCACGACTTCCAGCCGATCTACGTGGTCAACGCCGACAAGCGGGCGCAGGTCAAGAAGCTCAAGGACCTGCTGAAGGAGTCCGACGAGCTCTTCCTCGCCACCGATGAGGACCGCGAGGGCGAGGCGATCGCCTGGCACCTCCAGGAAGTCCTCAAGCCGAAGATCCCGGTCAAGCGGATGGTCTTCCACGAGATCACCAAGGATGCGATCCGGGCCGCCGTCGCCAACCCGCGCCAGCTCAACCAGAAGCTCGTCGACGCCCAGGAGACCCGCCGCATCCTCGACCGTCTCTACGGCTACGAGGTCTCGCCGGTCCTGTGGAAGAAGGTCATGCCGCGCCTGTCGGCCGGCCGTGTCCAGTCCGTCGCCACCCGTCTCGTCGTCGAGCGGGAACGCGAGCGCATCGCGTTTCGTTCTGCCGAGTACTGGGACCTGACGGGCACCTTCGCGACCGGCCGCGCCGGCGACCCGTCGGACCCGTCGTCGCTGGTCGCCCGCCTCCAGTCCGTCGACGGCAGGCGGGTCGCGCAGGGCCGCGACTTCGACTCCCTGGGACAACTCAAGAGCGCGAACACCCTCCCGCTCGACGAGGCGAACGCCCGCGCCCTGGCCGCAGCGCTGGAGAACACGCGGTTCTCCGTGCGCTCCGTCGAGTCGAAGCCGTACCGCCGCTCGCCGTACGCCCCGTTCCGTACGACGACCCTGCAGCAGGAGGCCAGCCGCAAGCTGGGCTTCGGCGCGAAGGCCACCATGCAGGTCGCGCAGAAGCTGTACGAGAACGGCTACATCACGTACATGCGTACGGACTCCACGACGCTGAGCGACACGGCCATCTCCGCGGCCCGCGCCCAGGTCACGCAGCTGTACGGAGCCGACTACCTGCCGGCCCAGCCCCGCACGTACGCCGGGAAGGTCAAGAACGCGCAGGAGGCCCACGAGGCGATCCGCCCCTCGGGCGACCGTTTCCGCACCCCCGCGGAGACGGGCCTGGCCGGCGACCAGTTCAGGCTGTACGAGCTGATCTGGAAGCGGACCGTCGCCTCCCAGATGAAGGACGCGACCGGCAACAGCGTGACCGTCAAGATCGGCGGCGCCGCGGCCGACGGCCGGGACGTCGAGTTCAGCGCCTCCGGCAAGACGATCACCTTCCACGGCTTCCTCAAGGCGTACGTCGAGGGCGCAGACGACCCGAACGCCGAGCTGGACGACCGTGAGCGCCGGCTGCCGCAGGTCGCCGAGGGCGACCCGCTGTCCGCCGAGCAGATCACCGTCGACGGGCACGCCACGAAGCCCCCGGCCCGCTACACCGAGGCCAGCCTGGTCAAGGAGCTCGAAGAGCGCGAGATCGGCCGGCCGTCCACGTACGCGTCGATCATCGGCACGATCCTCGACCGCGGCTACGTCTTCAAGAAGGGCACGGCGCTCGTCCCGTCCTTCCTGTCCTTCGCCGTGGTCAACCTTCTCGAGAAGCACTTCGGGCGGCTCGTCGACTACGACTTCACCGCCAAGATGGAGGACGACCTCGACCGCATCGCCAACGGCGAGGCGCAGTCCGTGCCGTGGCTGAAGAGGTTCTACTTCGGCGAGGGAGCGGCCGAGGGCGGTGCCGCCGACGCCGGCAACGGCGACGGAGACCACCTCGGCGGCCTCAAGGAACTGGTCACCGACCTGGGCGCGATCGACGCCCGCGAAGTGTCGTCGTTCCCCGTCGGCAACGACATCATGCTGCGGGTCGGCCGCTTCGGCCCGTACATCGAGCGCGGGGAGAAGGGCGCCGAGGGTCACCAGCGGGCGGACATCGCCGAAGAGCTGGCCCCCGACGAGCTGACCGTCGAGATGGCCGAGGAACTGCTCGCCGCGCCGAGCGGTGACTTCGAGCTGGGCGCAGACCCGGCGACGGGTCACCAGATCGTCGCCAGGAAGGGCCGCTACGGCCCGTACGTCACCGAGGTGCTCCCCGAGGGCACCCCGAAGACCGGCAAGAACGCCGTGAAGCCGCGCACGGCCTCGCTGTTCAAGACGATGTCGCCGGACACCGTGACGCTGGAGGAGGCCCTCAAGCTCATGTCCCTGCCGCGCGTCGTCGGCGTGGACGCGGAGGGCCAGGAGATCACCGCCCAGAACGGCCGCTACGGGCCGTACCTGAAGAAGGGCACGGACTCGCGGTCGCTGCAGACCGAGGAGCAGCTCTTCACGATCACCCTCGAAGAGGCGCTGGAGATCTACTCCCAGCCCAAGCAGCGCGGCCGGGCCGCCGCCAAGCCGCCGCTGAAGGAGCTGGGCGCCGACCCGGTCAGCGGAAAGCCCGTCGTCGTCAAGGACGGCCGCTTCGGCCCGTACGTCACCGACGGGGAGACCAACGCGACCCTGCGCTCCGGCGACAGCGTCGAGGAGATCACCCCGGAGCGCGGCTACGAGCTGCTCGCGGAGAAGCGCGCCAAGGGGCCCGCCAAGAAGACGGCGAAGAAGGCCCCGGCGAAGAAGACGACGACCGCGAAGAAGGCCGCGCCGGCGAAGAAGGCCGCCGCCAAGAAGACCACGACGGCCGCGAAGACGACGGCGAAGAAGACCACGGCGAAGAAGACCACCGCGACGAAGACGGCGGCCGCACGGCCGACGTCGGAGGACTGACCGGCCCGCTCGCCGGCCCGGACCGCGGCCCTCGCCCGGACGGACCGCTTCTTTCCGGCATACAGCCCTCTTCCGGCGAAACGGCGGGCGGATCCGACACGGTTTCCGCACATCGCGTCCACGGAACGACCGCCCCGGCATCACTTTGGTGTCGGGGCGGTCGCACGTCCGGACGGGGGCCATGGGCTGTCAGCCGCGGCCGATAGGCTGAAAGCATGACGCGAGCCGAGCAGCCAACGGCCCACCACCCGGCCCCGGACGACGCCCTGGTGGCGGACTCCCGCGAGCGCGCAGTGCGCGCACTGTTGCGCGAGCCACAGCTCAAGCGGCTCTGGAGTGCGCAGCTGGTGGGCGGTGTGGGAGACGCCCTCGCCCTTCTGGTCCTCGTCCTCCTCGTCCTCCAGGCAGCCATCGCGGAGGCCTCCTTCGGAGGCGGCTACCGCGGCGTGGCGTTCGCGGTGGCGACCGTCTTCGGGGTGCGCATTCTGGCCACCCTGCTCTTCGGAGCGGTCCTCCTGGGCCCGTTGACCTCGCTCACCTCGCCCGACGGCCCGCTCGACCGCCGCTGGACCATGGTCGCCGCGGACGGTCTGCGCGCCGCGCTGCTGATCGTCGCACCCCTGTGGATCGACTGGACCCCCGACGACGCGCTGCCCCTGCTGCTCGTCACCGTGTTCGTGACGGGTGTTGCCGAACGGTTCTGGACGGTCGCCCGGGAGAGCGCCGCCCCGGCCCTGCTGCCCGCGCCGCCCCTGGAGGGCGCGACGGTGCGGCCGTTGCCCGACCACATGGACGCCCTGCGCCGCCTGTCGCTGCGCACCGGCTTCGTGACGATCCCGCTGGGCGCGGTCGCCCTGGTCGTCGCAGCGCTGCTCAACAACCTTCTGGGCGTCGGCGTCGCCTGGTTCGACCAGCACCAGGCGGCCCTCGCCTCGTACGTCGCCGGCGGACTCTTCGCCGGGTCGCTGTCCATCGTGACGTTCCTCGAACTGCCCGCGGTGCGCACCCCGCGCGCGCGGTCGCCGCTCGAGGGCCTGCGCCGCCCCCGCACCGCCACCGGCGTCGACAGCGGCCGCACGGGCGCGATCCCGCTGCTGGTCCTCGCCTGCGCCGCGGTCGCCGGGGCGATCTCCGCCGCCGTCGCCGTCGCCGTGCTGCACGCCAAGGACCTGGGCGGCGGCCCCGTCCTGTACGGACTGCTCGTGCTCGGGCTGACCGGCGGCGTCGTCATCGGCGTGCGCACCGCCCCCAAGGTGCTGGTGTCGCTGTCCCGACGCAGGCTGCTCGCCCTGGCCATCGCCTTCACCGGCGTGGCGCTGCTGGCCGCCGGCCTGGTCCCGGACGTCACCAGCGTGCTGCTGATCGTGACCCTGGCCGGCGTCGGCGCGGGCGTCGCCGCCAACACCGGACACGCGCTGCTCGACCAGGAGACCGAGGACCACCGCCGCGCGCGGACGACCGAGCACCTGCACGCCGTGGTCCGGGTCCTGGTGGCGCTGGGCGCGTTGCTCGCCCCGCCGGTGGCGGCGCTCATCGGCCCGCACCGCCTGGAGAACGGCAGGTTCGTCTTCGCGCACGGCGGAGCGGCGTTCGTGCTCATGCTGGTCGGAGCGCTGCTGCTGCCGGTGGCCGCCCTGGTGCTCGCCAAGGTCGACGACCGCTCCGGCGTCCCCCTCCGAAAGGACCTTCGGGACGCGCTCCTGGGCGGCGACGACCCGGACGTCTCGCCGGCCTCGAACGGCTTCTTCATCGCCCTGGAGGGCGGCGACGGCGCCGGCAAGTCCACCCAGGCCGAGGCGCTCGCCGAGTGGATCAGGGCCAAGGGCCATGAGGTCGTCCTCACCCGCGAGCCCGGGGCCACCCCCGTCGGCAAGAGGCTGCGCTCGATCCTGCTCGACGTGTCGAGCGCCGGGCTGTCCCACCGCGCGGAGGCGCTGCTGTACGCGGCCGACCGCGCCGAGCACGTCGACACCGTCGTACGGCCCGCGCTGGAGCGCGGCGCGGTGGTCATCACCGACCGGTACGTCGACTCGTCCGTGGCCTACCAGGGCGCCGGCCGTGACCTGTCCCCGACCGAGATCGCGCGGATCTCCCGTTGGGCGACGAACGGCCTGGTCCCGCATCTGACGGTCCTTCTGGACGTGTCGCCCGAGGCCGCCCGCGAGCGCTTCACGGAGGCGCCGGACCGGCTGGAGTCGGAGCCGGCGGAGTTCCACGCACGCGTGCGCTCCGGCTTCCTCACCCTGGCCGCCGCCGACCCCGGGCGTTACCTGGTCGTCGACGCGGCACAGGAGCCCGAGGCCGTCACCACCGTCGTCCGCCACCGGCTCGACCAGTTGCTGCCGCTGTCCGAGGCCGAGATCAAGGCTCAGGAGGAGGCGCGCAGGAAGGCCGAGGAGGAGGCCCGCCGCAAGGCCGAGGAGGAGGCCGCGCGCAAGGCGGAGGAGGAGCGCCTCGAGCGCGAGCGCCAGGAGCAGCTCGCCAAGCTGCGCGCCGAGGAGGAGGAGCGCAAGCGGCGCGAGCTGGAGGAGGCGCAGCGCCGCGAGGCCGAACGGCAGGCCGAGGAGGCCCGGCTGCGCGCCGAGGAGGCCCGCAGGCGCGCCGAAGAGGAGCGGGTCCGGCTCCTCGCGGAGGAGAAGGCCCGCGCCGAGGAGGAGGCCCGCCGCAAGGCGGACGAGGAGCGGCGTCGCAAGCAGGCCGAGGAAGAGGCCAGGCTGCGCGCCGAAGCCGAGACCCGGCGGCTGGAGAAGCAGCGCAAGGCCGAGGAGGCGCTGCTGCGGGCCGAGCAGGCCCGGCGCGCGGCCGAGCAGGCAGCCGCCGCCGCGTCGGTCGGCCCGAAGACGCCCCGCCCGCCCGCCGCGGCGCCGGCGGCCCCGCCGGAGGCGGTGACCGTGCCGACGCCGGTGGTGACTCCGACCAACGCGTCGGGCGGCCCGGTCGACGAGACGGCGGTGCTGCCGCCGGTCCGGATGGACAAGGAGCCCGTGCAGTCCTCCCGGACGCCGGCCGAGCCCGCCGGGCCGGCGGCCGACACCGAGGTGACGACCGAGCTGCCGCAGCCGCCCGTCCCGGCGGGCGCCGCGGACGAGACCGCGGTCCTGCCTCCGGTGCGTGACCACCGCCCCGAGGAGGAGACGGCCGTACTGCCTCCGGTGAGGGACGAGACCCCCTCGGACCGGGTGCCGCCGGGCTTCTTCCGCGACGAGCGGGACGGACGGGCGGAGCGGGGCGGCGCGCGTCCCGACGGCGCCGACGACCGGACACGCGAACTGCCGCAGCTCGACGAGGAGGGCTCGCCCCGCCGACGCCCGCGGCCGGACTGGGCCGAGGAGACCCCGCTGGACGATCTGCCGACGCTGGCGGACGAACTGCTGGGACCGCACCGCGACGAGGACGACCACGAGGGCCGCGACGAGGGCCGCGGGCGAGGCCGTCGCCGCTGAACGCCGGTCGGCTGACTCCGGTCGGCCGACGCCGGTCGACTGACGGCGGTCGACTGACGGCGGTCGGCTGACGCCGGGGGCGGGAGGCGGGGAGCGAAGGGCCCGGCCTCCCGCCCCTGGCCTGCCGCCCCGGCCTCCCGCCTCCCGCTCCCGCCTCGAGCAGCGGGGCGTCGGACGTCCGACGGGTCTTTCGTGGCGTGGTGGGTCCGGCTGCGGGCCGCCCCGGCCGCCGCGCCGGGGCCGGTTGTCAGTGGCGGCCCGCACAATGGAACCCGCAGCGCGAAACGTGACGGAAGGACGGCGTGACGCATGACCGTGTGGGACGACCTCGTCGGCCAGGAGAAGGTGAGCGAGCAGCTGATCGCCGCCGCTCGGGACGCCGACGCGTTCGTCACCGCGGCCGCCTCCCGGACCGCCCCGCCGGAGGCGTCGAAGATGACGCACGCCTGGCTGTTCACCGGCCCGCCGGGCGCCGGCCGCAGCCAGACGGCACGCGCCTTCGCCGCCGCCCTGCAGTGCGTGAGCCCGGACCGGGCGCTGGGCGGCGTCCCGGGCTGCGGGTTCTGCGACGGCTGCCATACGGCGCTCATCGGCACGCACGCGGACGTCACGACCGTCGCCGCGGTCGGGTCGCAGATCCTCGCCGAGGACATGCGCGACACGGTCCGCAAGTCCTACACCTCACCCGCCACGGGCCGCTGGCAGGTCATCCTCGTCGAGGACGCCGAGCGGCTGAACGAGAAGTCGGCCAACGCCGTGCTGAAGGCGGTCGAGGAGCCCGCCCCCCGCACGGTCTGGATGCTCTGCGCGCCCTCCCTGGAGGACGTGCTGCCCACCATCCGCTCCCGCTGCCGGCACCTGAACCTGCGCACGCCCTCCGTCGACGCCGTCGCCGACATGCTCGTACGGCGCGAGGGCATCGAGCCGGCCGTCGCCGCGGCCGCCGCCCGGGCCACCCAGGGGCACGTCGACCGGGCCCGGCGGCTCGCCACCGACCCCGCCGCGCGGGAGCGCCGGGCGACCGTGCTGAAGGTGCCCCTGCGCGTCGACGACGTCGGCGGCTGCCTCAGAGCGGCCCAGGAACTGGTCGACGCGGCCGCCGAGGACGCCAAGCAGCTCGCGGAGGAGCGGGACGGCAAGGAGACCGAGGAACTGAAGGCGGCACTGGGCGCGGCCCAGGGCGGCCGGATGCCGCGCGGTACGGCGGGCGTCATGAAGGACCTCGAGGACAAGCAGAAGCGGCGCAGGACGCGCACCCAGCGCGACAGCCTCGACCTCGCGCTCACCGACCTGACCGCCTTCTACCGTGATGTGCTGGCGCTTCAGCTCGGCTCGCGCATCGCGATCGCCAACGCGGACGCCGAAGACGCGCTGGAGAGGCTCGCCCGGGGCAGCAGACCGGAGTCGACGCTCCGCCGCATCGACGCCATCGCGGCCTGCAGGGACGCCCTCGACCGCAACGTCGCCCCGCTGCTGGCCGTGGAGGCGATGACCCTCGCCCTGAGAGCCGGCTGACGAGCCCGCCGACCCCTGGGCCTGGGAGGGCCGAGCCCCGGGAACCGTCGGACGCGCGTTGACCGCGTCACTCGTCCGTGAGCACTTGATGTACGCAGAGCGTGTGACTCGTCGCTCACAGTTACGCTCGTCGGATGGACATCAGGCGTTCTCTCCGCAGGTCCCGTACCGGCGTCACCCTTGTGTCGCTCGCCGCGCTGCTCGTCTCCGGTTGCTCCGGCGGGAAGCCGACGGGCACCGCCGGTTCGACGGCGAGGGCGGCGCTCGCCGCGCTCCCGCGGGCCACGCCGTCGGCACTCGCGCCGTACTACGCGCAGAAGCCGAGCTGGCGCGACTGCGGTGTCCCCGGTTTCCAGTGCGCCACGATGAAGGCGCCGCTCGACTACGCCGAGCCGGGCGCGGGCGATGTCCGGCTCGCGGTCGCCCGCAAGAAGGCGACGGGCCCGGGCAAGCGCCTCGGCTCGCTGCTGGTGAACCCGGGCGGGCCGGGCGGTTCGGCGGTCGGCTACCTCCAGCAGTACGCCGGCATCGGCTATCCCGCCGCCGTCCGCGCCCGCTACGACATGGTCGCCGTCGACCCCAGAGGCGTGGCCCGCAGCGAGCCCGTGGAGTGCCTCGACGGACCCGAGATGGACGCGTACACGCAGACGGACACCACCCCCGACGACCGGCGGGAGAGGGAAGAACTCGTCGGCGCGTACAAGAAGTTCGCGGAAGCCTGTGGCGCGCGGTCGACACGGCTGCTGCGGCACGTCTCCACCGTCGGGGCGGCCCGGGACATGGACATCCTGCGCGCGATCCTGGGCGACGGGAAGCTGACGTACGTGGGGGCGTCCTACGGGACGTTCCTCGGGGCGACGTACGCGGGCCTGTTCCCGAACCGGGTGGGCAGGCTCGTCCTCGACGGTGCGATGGATCCGGCGCTGCCCGCCCGCCGGCTGAACCTGGACCAGACGGCCGGGTTCGAGACGGCGTTCCGGTCGTTCGCGAAGGACTGCGTGCGACGGCCCGACTGCCCGCTCGCCGCGAAGGGCGCCCCTCCCGCCGAGGTCGGCGAGAACCTGAAGGCCTTCTTCCGCAAGCTCGACGCACACCCCCTCCCCGCCGGAGACCCGGACGGCCGCAGGCTCGGCGAGGCCCTCGCCACCACCGGTGTGATCGCCGCGATGTACGACGAGAGCACGTGGGAGCAGTTGCGCGAGGCGCTGGCCTCGGCCATGAAGGAGGGCGACGGCGCGGGGCTGCTCATCCTCTCCGACGCCTACTACGAGCGCGACGCCGAGGGCCGCTATGCCAACCTGATGGCCGCCAACGCCGCAGTGAACTGCCTGGACCTTCCCGCCGCGTTCTCCACTCCGGAGCAGGTGGAGAAGGCTCTGCCGGCCTTCGAGAAGGCGTCCCCGGTCTTCGGCCAGGGCCTCGCCTGGGCCTCCCTGAACTGCACGTACTGGCCGGTGGCGCCCACCGGTGAGCCGCAGCGCATCGAGGCGAGGGGCGCCGCGCCGATCGTCGTCGTCGGCACCACCCGCGACCCGGCGACCCCCTACCCCTGGGCGGTGTCCCTCTCCCGCCAGCTCGCCTCCGCCCGCCTCCTCACGTACCAGGGCGACGGACACACCGCGTACGGCCGCGGCAGCGCCTGCATCGACTCCGCGATCAACGCCTATCTGCTCGACGGGACGCCTCCGGCGAAGGGAAAGCGCTGCTCATAGCCCCTCGGCGGGCTCCGCGCCCCGCACCCCCGGAGGCGGTGCGGAGCACCCCCGGAAACTGTGTAGACTTACCGACGTTGCTGATCGCACCATGGTGTGGACAGCGCGCCGCCTTAGCTCAGATGGCCAGAGCAACGCACTCGTAATGCGTAGGTCTCGGGTTCGAATCCCGAAGGCGGCTCCATGGTGAACCCCAGGTCGGGCCTCTGACCTGGGGTTTCTTTGCTTCGTTGACCTTGGAATTCGAGCTAATCGGACATTCGTGGTCTACGCATCGTAATGCGTAGGTCCGGGGTGGGTGGTCGGTATTGATTCCGCCCTGTAAGGCTGTGAACTGGCCTTTACTGCTCACTGTCGATCCGCCTCGGCCTGTTCGGAATGATGTGGTGGCCACTTGGTGGCCGAGCGTGCAGCCACTGTGCAGATCGGCTCCTGCTCGGCCGCGCGACTGGAGGCACTCGCGGGAACGGCTGTTGTGCCAGCCCGACAATCGCGCGTTCCGAATACCTGGCCGTCGGGTGCAAGGTGTCGAGCTCCTCCTCGAGCACGCGGATCTTGCGGCGCAGGGCCTCAATCTCCGCCTCCAGCGTCGGCTTCGCCGCAGCAGGAGCCGGGGTCACCGCCCTCGGCGTGGCCTTGCTGGCTGCCCGAATCCCACGTCCGGACCGTCTCCGCGTTGATGCCCGGGTCCGTGGCGATCGACACGATCGTCGCCCCGGGCCGCGACTCGTATAGCGTGACTACATCTGATCATTCGTGATCAGAATCCGTGCCTCGCGTGCTTCAGCCGCCCGCGAGTAGGCGCTCGCGTTCGGCCGCCACGATCTCCCGTGCCAGCTCAGCATCCGTGATGTCGAACGCTTCCGGGGCGCTGTCGGCGGTTTCGGAGACGCGGGCAAACTCCGCGAAGAGTTGGTTCTTGCGCGCCAGGATCTCAATGATGCGCTGGTCGACGCCTTGTTCGGAGAGCAGGCGGTGCACTTGTACCGACTCCAGCTGCCCCATCCTGTGGGAGCGGCCGATGGCTTGCCATTCGGTCGTCGGCTTGAGCTGGGGCTCGCAGATAACGACGACCGATGCTGACTGAATGTTCAGACCGACGCCGCCTGCCACGATCTGTGCGACGAGGACTGCCCCGTGGCGGGCTCGGGAGAATTCATCAACCATGCTCTGTCGCTTCGCGGCGGGAACAGAGCCGGTAAGGGGCCCGAACACCTTCCCCGGAAGGACCGACGCCACTGCATCGAGGACGTCACGGAAGTACGAGAAGACCAGCACCTTGCGCTCGTTGTCCTCTGCCTCCTGGACGATGTCGATGAGGCGTTGCATCTTCTCGGACTTCGCGCCGGCGCGTAGCGCGGCCTGGCGCATGGCCATGAAGTTGCCTTCGATGACAGCCGCTCGGTAGTGCTGCTCGTCGGCGCTGGACATCGGCATCCACTCGTCGACTTCGAACCGCTCCGGGAGCTCGGTGAGGACGTCTTCCTGATTGCGCCGCAGGTAGGCCGGTGCCACCTGCTTCCGGAACTGGCGAGGAGCGATTTCCGAGGCACTGATCGACAGGTCTGGCCGGAGGTAGCCGACGAGATTGCGGAATTCCTCGATCCGGTTCTCCAGCGGGGTGCCGGTCAGTAGGATCGCTCGCTCCGAGCTCTTGATCAGGGCCGTGGATCGCCGGGTTCGCTGGGCGTCCGGATTCTTGATGTAGTGCGCTTCGTCGAACACCAGGCACGCAAGTTCGGCGCGTTCGGGGATCCGGCCTTCCAGCCAACCGAGGATGTCGTAGGTGGTGACCGCGACTCCACCGTTGCGGATCCAGGACTTCAGCGCGTCGTCGCGACCGGGCCCGTGCAGGCGATACGCGCGCAGATCGGACTTGGCCTGGACTTCGCGCACCCAGTTGGTCACGACAGCGGCTGGGCACACGACCAGGAAGTGGGAGGAGCCTTTGGCGCGCAAGTGGGCGAGTACGGCGAGTGACTCGACCGTCTTTCCCAGACCCATCTCATCGCCGATGATGACCTTCCGTTGCACGATTGCGAAGCGGGCACCGAACGACTGGTATCCACGAAGGGACGCCTTCAGGTGGCTGGTGTCGAGCTTGAGTTCCCTGACCGCCTCGACGATTTCGGTCGGTAGATCGCCGTGACTCTTTTCGGCGTCGTCAGCCAGGAATCCGAGCTCCGCGAGCATCGCGTAGTAGTCGGCCGGGCGGGCGATGAAATCCTCCCAAGGATCACCGCCTGCGGCGTCGTCCCCGCCGTTGAGCTTCGCCCCGCGGCGCTCGACGGCCGCCAGTGCGGTACGCAACTCGGCGACGGTTCGAGCCTGGGGGACGAGAACCACGTGGGAGGTCTGGGAATCAAGGCTTTGGAGGAGCGGCCGAACCGCGTCGGCGGCAGTGAGGTCGGCTGTCGCGCTGCGGATCGAGCGTGCCGCGTCCCAAGCCCGCATCGCCGTGAGGAGCTTCGTGGTGTCGCGGGATCGGTTCCTGATGTCGATTCGGACCGGCATCTCGTCCAGAGTGGTCTGCCAGATGGTCCGTGCGGCGCCGACCATCCGCTTGCCCGTCGTCTCACCGACTCCGGGGAGCGATCGAATCCGTGATTTCTGGTCGAGAACCTGCTGCACGTTCCTAATCCCGGCATCGGTCAGAGCCGTGATGCGCAGTTGGCCGCTGGTTGCGTCCTTGAGCCGCTCGACGGGCATTTCGGCGACCAGCTTGCGAGCCTCGGCCTGTCGGACGGCATTGCCGGCGGCAGTGACTGCCGTTCTGAACTGGTCCTCGCGCTGCAGGGCCTGATCGATCGCGCTGATAGCGGTCTTGGCGACATCCAGTTCATGCCGCCCGACGAGTTCGGCTCGGCCGCCGAGGAGCTGGGCGAAGCCGACCGTGTCATCGAGGATGGCCGAGAGCCCGATTGCGGGGACAGCCTTCCTGTCCCGTGCTCCAAGGCTTACCAACTCGGTTACCAGTGGGGTGCTCGTAGCCCGCCCGTGGAGGGATATCAGGTATGCCGCAGCCTGCTCTGCTTCATCCTTGCGGCTTTTGCCCGACAATATTCGGCGGGCACCGAACAGCGCCCGGACGGCCGTCAACGCCCGGCCGACATCGTTGGTCAACTGCTGGATGCCCTGCTGGGCATTCGTCGTGAGCGCCGGAAGAGCCTGACGGCAGGCCAGGGAGGTCACCAGGTCGACATCGGACGGCGAGACCTGAAGTACGCGCCATGCGGTGGTGGTCGTTCCGGTCCCGAGTGAGGCCACGCGGCCAAGGAACTGCCTGGCGGCGTCTTCCGCCGCTGCCTCGACGGTCTCACGTTGCTCGACGATCCCCACCGCGAGCTTGCGCCACCCGCTGATCTCCTCCACCACACCACGCAGGTGCTGACGTGCTTCTCGCTCCATTGCCCCCGCCGACTCGCATGACCTCTGGGAAGATTAGCGACCCCGGTTGACGAAGTCGACGGGATCAGGAAATCGCCGGAACGTCCGAGTAGCGTTCGCAGGCCGCCAAGCAGGAGGTTGTGTACGTGCTGCTCGAGGAGCTCAAGCCGGGGCTGCGGATCGACGGACTCATACCGGCGGAGGCAGTCACGGTCATCGCCGCCCAGTGGCACGGTGCGAACGCGCTCGAGCTGACCTACAAGACCGCCGCACGCGGCCTCGACCAGCGGGTCGTCTTCCGCAAGGACGAGGACAAGCTGAGCGTCGCCCGCGGCGGCAGCCGCGCCTTCGACGCGAACACAAGTGACTTCAAGCTGGTCGCCGAGGCTCAGCGGATCTCACTGGCCGGTCTGTTCGACCCGATGCTCGCCGTGGCGACCAGTGACGTTCAGCCGCTCCCGCACCAGATCCGCGCCGTGTACGGCGAGCTTATGCCCCGTACACCGCTGCGCTTCCTGCTCGCCGACGATCCGGGCGCTGGAAAGACGATCATGGCTGGGCTCTACATCAAGGAGCTCCTGCTGCGCGATGACGTCAAGCGGTGCCTCATCGTGGCTCCGGGAGGCCTGGTCGATCAGTGGCAGGACGAGCTCTTCTTCAAGTTCGGCCTCCGCTTCGACCTGCTCACGAACCAGTTCATCGACTCCCAGCTCCATCTCAACGTCTTCGAGACCAACCCGCTTCTGATCGCCCGCATGGACCAGCTCTCTCGTAACGAGCACCTGAAGGCGCAGCTTCAGGAGACGGAGTGGGACCTGATCGTCGTTGACGAGGCGCACCGCATGGGTGGCCACTACTTCGGTGGCAAGGTGGAGAGGACGAAACGGTTCCAGCTAGGCGAGATGCTCGGCGAGATCACTCGCCACCTGCTCCTGATGACAGCGACGCCGCACTCGGGAAAGGAGGAGGACTTCCAGCTCTTCCTCACCCTGCTGGACCGTGACCGGTTCGAGGGCAGGCAGAAGAGGAGCGTCGACGTCAGCGGGATCATGCGGCGCATGATCAAGGAAGACCTGCTCACCTTCGAGGGCAGGAAGCTCTTCCCCGAGCGCATTGCAGAGACCGTCCCCTACGAACTCACGGCACTCGAGTACGACCTCTACGAGGACGTCACCCACTATGTCCGTGAGGGGATGAACCGCGCCGACCGCATCGGTGGCAAACGCAAGAACACTGTCGGTTTCGCACTGACCGTTCTGCAGCGACGCCTGGCCTCCAGCCCCGAGGCGATCTACAAGAGCCTCGTGCGGCGCACCGAGCGCCTGGAACGTAAGAAGCAGGAGATTCTCAACGGTACCTATCGCGAGAGCATGCCCACCATCGACCTCGCCGACTTCGACAATGGCGACTTCAATGCCGAAGAGATCGAGGATACTGAGGAGGAACTGCTCGATGCCGCGACGGCGGCCCAGACGGTCGATGAGCTCAACGTCGAGCTCATCGAGCTGAGGGCGTTGGTGAAGACGGCGCAGCGGGTCCGAGAGGCAGGTACGGACCGCAAGTGGACCGAGCTGTCCGCCCTCCTCCGGGACTACGCGCTGGTGACAGACGCCAACGGCCAGCCTCGGAAACTCATCATCTTCACTGAGCACCGCGACACCCTGCACTATCTGCAGGGCAAGATCGGGTCGCTCCTGAGCAAGCCCGATGCCGTCAAGGCTATACACGGCGGCGTACGCCGGGTCGAACGGCGCCAGATCACCGAGGAGTTCACCAAGAACCGCGAGGTTCAGATCCTGCTGGCCACCGACGCCGCCGGCGAGGGACTCAACCTGCAGGCCGCACACTTGATGGTCAACTACGACCTGCCCTGGAACCCCAACCGCATCGAGCAGCGCTTCGGTCGCATCCACCGCATCGGGCAGGAGGAGGTCTGCCGGCTCTGGAACCTCGTCGCCTCCAACACCCGTGAGGGCGAGGTATTTACGCGCCTGCTGGAGAAGCTCGACCAGATGCGCGAGACGTACGGCGGGAAGGTCTTCGATGTTCTGGGAGAGGCGTTCGCCGAGACCCCGCTGCGAGACTTGCTGCTCGATGCCATCCAGTACGGTGAGCAGCCACATGTCAAGGAAAGGATGCACGAAGTTATCGACACTACCGTCGGAGACGGCCTCAAGAGCCTTCTGGACGAGCGTGCGCTCGCTTCGGAGCACCTCTCGGATGCCGATCTTCGTGCTCTGCGCGCCACGATGGACGAAGCCCGCTCTCGACGTCTTCAGCCGCACTACATCGAATCGACCTTCAAGGACGCCTTCACCCGGCTCGGCGGCAGGATCGTCAAGCGCGAACAGGGTCACTACGAGATAGCCAACGTGCCCCAGCACATCCGCTCGGCAGGCAACGGACCGATTGCCACCAAGTACGACCGCGTCACCTTCGACCACAACCACGTCCAGCCTGACGACCGTGCCGGCGCCGACCTGCTCGCCCCCGGCCACCCGCTGCACGACGCCGTCATGGACGAAACCATCCGGAACTTCGGGGGTGCCCTGAACCAGGGCACCGTCCTCGTATCGGCCACCCTGGAAGAACCGCATCTCCTCGTCGGGGTCGTCGAAGAGGTCGCGGACGCCACGGGTGAGTCGGTGGCCCGACGTTTCGCCTACGCCTACGTCGACAGCCACGGCACCGTGCACCCGGCCGGCCCCGCCCCCTACCTCGACTGCGCCGCGGCGCCCAACGGCGCGGCGACCGACATCGCATGCGGACTTCCCTGGCTCGCAGACGCCGAAGACAAGGCAACCAGCTGGATCATCGCCAACCAGCTTCCCGAATACCTGGCCGAGGTCCAGCCCCGTCGCCTGGCAGAGCTGATCAAGACCCGGGAATTGGTGACCAAGCGCCTGACCTCTGAGAGCGAGCGGCTGCTCCTCGATGGTGCGGCGGCCTCCGAGAAGGAACGGAGGGGCGAGAAGCCCAAGGAGTCCTCCGAGAGCCTCCACCGCAAGGCTGTCGAGCTCGATGTACGGCTTCGGAAGCGTCTCGCACTGCTCGACCAGCAGCAGCTGATGTCGACAAAGCCACCGCAAATCGTCACCGCGGCGCTCGTACTGAGCGTTTCCGACCTACCGTCTTTCGAGTGAAGATCGCTTTTATGTGATCACGAGGAGGGCGTGAGCGCGGAGGTAATGCGGTTCGGGCTGACTCGCAGCTAGCCGAGCACCTGCCAGCGCCCGAGTTCGGCGAAGGCGCACTCGGCAGGGCTCGGAGCCTGGTGAGGGCAGAGCGACAACCCGGGCATCCGGTTCGAACCCGGCGGAGCCATGTCCGTCATGTGGAACAGCGACGAATGGGCGGACGGCAACCGCGGCTGAGCGAGTGGCATCAGAGGGAGACGATCAGCGCCACCACGGCAGTCAGGTAGTGGCAGTGGCTCGCCAGGCGCTGGTGACGCACCCTTCCTCCCAGTGCCACCATCCCTCGGCCTCGCCGTGCTCCAAGAGGTGGGTACTGGCCTGCACAAGGTCTGACTCCTTGTTGGTGAATGGTCGAGTCCCAGGCCCTGGGCCAGCGGTGGAGTCGCTGAGCCCGGGGCCACTACGGGGTGCCGCTCAGGCAGACTTGGCAGTCATGCCGCGTTCTCGGGCGAGGAGCTCGACGATCTCGTGGAGACGGAACTTCGGGTCGGGAGCCTCGGCGATCACTTCGGTGAGCAGGTTGTTGAAGTCGTCCAGCGCGGGGCTGCCGAGCCCAGCCGCGTTCATCGCGGCGTGCCCTTCCCGGAGTCGCCCGATGATGCGGGCGGCGTCAGCGTTGACGGCGGTAGTCATGCCGACACCTCCGCCCGCTCGGACCCGGTCTCGCAGAGGACACGGGTGAGCGTGTCCCACACCTGGTCGGGGTCCCCGGTCTCCAGGATCATCCCGGCTGCCACGTCGAGGGCCCTGTCGATACGCCCGCCGTGGTCCTCCTTCTCTACGTCGATGGCGCGCAGTACGCGGACAACGTGGGGGCGAGCCGCCGCATGCGCGGCGGGCAGCCGGTCGGTGGCGTCCGCCAGGTCCCAGCCAGCCGGGACCTGGTACGCGGCCGGGCTGTCGTCGTAGGTGACGACCCTGGGAGTGCCTTTGCCGCTGCCCAGGTGGACGTCCAGGCGGAGCCGGGACGCTTCCCGGAACAGGGCGGTGATGCCCGGGCCCATGCCGTCGAGGATCACCTCGCGGACGGCGTACCCGTGCCGGCGCAGCGAGATGCGGGCGAGCCAGACGGCGGTGCCGGGGTTGGCGAGGTGCCTGTCGTAGACGAGGGTGGCGGTGCCGTCGGCGGGGCTGAGGTCGCGGATGTCGGCGGCCTTGCCGGGGGAGGTGGTTCCGCGTCGGACCGTGAGGGTGAGGTCGAGGGGGATCGTGGCGGTCACAGCGTCACCTCGGTCTGCTTGGCGGGGATACGGGTCGTGACGAACGGCGCTGGCATGCCAGGCACCGGTACCCCGAGCGCCTGGGCGAGCAGGTACCGGGCGACGGTGTCGTGCTCCAGTTCGCTGCGCCCGGTCGGCATGGTGAGCCGCAGCTCACCCGTCTTGCGCTGGACGATGGCGGCGCCGAAGAACGCCCGGTCGGTGATCGGGGAGTCGGTGAGGGTGACGCCCAACTCGTTGATGAGCACGGGCAGGGGGGTGTCCATCAGGTGGTCGGCGGACCGCTTCGTGGCTGAGACGGTCACAGTGTCACCTCCGTAGCCTTGTCGGTGTACAGCTGGCGGAGGCGGAGGAAGATGTCGCCTGCGAGTTCCTTGGCCTTCTCCGGGGTGTACAGGTCCGGGAGGGCCTTCCGCGTCACCTTGTCGACCGCCCCGGGGAGGACGGCGGCGAGCCGGTCGAGGAACGCGGTGGGGATGGCGGCGGTGGCCTTGTCGAAGTCGGAGAAGGTCATACCGGCATCACGCCCTGGTGGGCGAGGAGGGCGCGTGCGGCCCACAGGCGGGTGGAGGGAGCCTGTCCGGCGGGGACAACGAGGAGACGGGTGGCGTCCTTGTGCCGCAGGTAGTGCCCGTACAGGCCGTCGAATGGACCTTCCAACTCCACGACCTGGATGCCATGCGCAGCGGTGAGCACCTCGAACACGGTGGTGGGGTCGTTGATGGCAGCCATGAAGCGGGCGGAGTCCTGCTCGACACGGGCCTGCATTTCTGCGTCGAAATTGAGGGCTTCGGGCTGTGGAGGCAGAGAAGCTAGGTGCTTGGTGACGCCGACGGGAGTAACGCTTGTTGCTGTTTTCGCCATGGTCTTGCTCCTTCGATGCAGGAGTTGGGTCCAGACCTCGGGACCGTTGACGTAACCACCGGCCGAGGGCGTTCTGCTTTCGGTGGTAGTCGCCCTGGCGAGGGCGGAACAGGCCTCCTTCTCCGTTCGGGGGACGCTGCCCCCGAGACCGATTACCGCCCTGCTACGAAGCGCGTAAAATGCGCCTTTTTGGGGATCTTGGGTGGCTGCTAGGCCGCGACGAGGACCGCGGTATCGACGTCGACCGGTGCGGCCTCGGCGAGCTCGACCCGAGGCTCGGGGCGCAGGCCTTCATCGAGACGGGGCCGAGGCCGTGGGCCTTGAAGATGCGGGTGATCTCGGCGAGGTCCGGAGCCTACCGCGAGGACGGGGTGCGGAAGACGTGCCATGTGCCGTAGGTGCCGGCGGTCAGCTTGTCGTGGACCTTCTTCGCGGCGCGCTCGCCGCGGTCAGTGCGGCGGGCCTGGTCGGCGGCGCGCTTGTACTCGCGGGCGGCGCCTCGATCTGCTCGACCAGGGGGATCGCGTCGACCTCGTCCAGGCCGACCGGGTTCGGGACCTCGACGATTGCGGTCTCGGCTTGGTCGGCGATGAGGGCGGCGGGGGCGACGACGGAGCGGACCACGTCGGTGATGGTGCCGATCTTGCCCCGCACCGGATGAACGGTGCGGGAGATGTGAGAAGAGCGTCTTCGCGTCGCAAGGTCGGTGCGCTGGACGGCCTTTTGCCACCGGGTCCAGAACTGGTGTCCCGCCCGACGGGGCCCGGCCCAGCTCGCCGCCGGGCTTTCCTGGGGCCAGAATGGGGCGGGAAGGACAGGGAAACCCCGGGAGTGGAGTGATCACCAAACCCTGGGCACCCCAATGCGTGGAGCTCTTCAGTCGCGGGTTCGATGATCGTGCCCTCGCCGACCGGCTGCCGGGCTTCTTCCTGCTTCGGGGCGCGTTTTCTCAGACTCAGTGAGTGTCGGGTTCCGGGTCCGGCAGGGGGAGTTCGTCGAGGTCGAGGGTGAAGGTGCGGCCGTCGGCCAAGGGGATGGGGAGCTTTCCTGTGCCGTATGCGCGGGTGTGGGCGGTGCTGTAGCCACTGGAGGTGGGCTCGGTGTGCAGGACGACTTCCCGGGCGTAGGGATCCACGACGAGGTAGACGGGGATGCCGTACCGGCCGTACTTCGCGGTGCAGTCGTCGTAGTCCTTGCGTGCCGAGGAGGTGGAGACGACCTCCGAGATCAACAGGACGTCCTCGAAGCTGTAGCGCTTGCCCTCCTTGCGCGCGTCCTCGCGCAGGATGGCAAGGTCGGGGGCGGAATTCTCGTCGGCGGGGAAGTCGATGTAGACGTCCGAGGTGACCTTCGCGTGACGGCCGAGGGCGAGAGAGTCGATCTGCATCGACCTGATCGTGCTGGAGTGCTCTTCGCTCTGCGGGGTCATGATGATCTTTCCGTCGGAGCCGAAGAACACCACGTATCCCGCGGGGAACTCGGTGTGCGTGATCGCGTCGACACTCATGGACGGTGCTCCTTCCCGTGTGCCGTCATGATACGGCGGACAGAGCCGTCCCACGGGTGGACTTCCGTGGCGTGCGCGCACCACAGAGGGGAACCGGTCCGCACGAGCGGACGCCGTGACGCGGGGCGTGAGCTGGGCCCGTAGGTGTTCGGACCCAACAGTTGGCGTTGGGTGACTTCCAGGGGCGGTGGGCACCTTCCGGGTTGCGATGGGGTGGCCGGACGCCTTTGGATGTTGCGGTACGAGGTACCGGCGTCCGGTACGACGCATGTGGTTCGATCAGGCACAACGGCAGCTGGCGGCCTCAGTCGTCACCAGGGCCGGGCGGGCTGGATGAGCACCAGGTCCGCCGCTGACCCGCCTGGGCCCGCCGGGTCACCCTCGCGATGCCGGCCCACGCCTTCCTCGCCGTCGTCCGCGCCGACGAACACGCACACCGGCCCACGCCGGACGACGTGATCCCGTTTGTCCTGCGACGAGATCTGCCGCCTGCTTATCGCGCTCGTCGTCCGGCCCGCCCGCGACACGGCCCACTCACTTGCCTGGTCCGACTGGCGCGGCCGCCCACCAGACACGATGACGCACCAGTCACTACCGGAGGCGAACCGTATCCCTCACATCAAGATCACGAACTACGGCTGGAGTGGTCAGTGGCGGAGCCTTGATGTCCAGTGGATGGGGGGCTTTGTCCGAGTCGGACAACTCGACGATTCGAGACCCGCTGCTTCGGGAGTACCCGATCCGGTGGCCGCTCGGTGGCCGGACGCCTTTGGACGGGGCAGCATGAAGTAACAGAGGGCAACCTGCCGCAAGTGCTCTGATCAGGTACGACATCACTCGGCGGCATCACGCAGTACCCGGCAACACGAACGCTCACGGTCTCGTAATGCGTAGGTCTCGGGTTCGAATCCCGAAGGCGGCTCTTCCTAAGCCCAGCCCAGACAGTGTCTGAGCTGGGCTTTCTCGTTCAGCGGATGCGGCGGCGACGCTGCGCGCGGGCCGTGCGGCTGTCCCTGGTCTCATTTCTGGTCTCAACGGGCGGTTCGGGGCGGGGTTCCGGCTGAGGCTCCGGGGCGGGCATGAAGGTGTCGCCCATGCGACGCATGGCGTCCTTCGACAGGTGTGAGCGCCCCTTCACGTACCGGCGGGTCTGGCTGATCTGGGTGTGCCGGAGGATCTCCATGATCGTGGGCATGTCCACCCCGAGTTCGTTGAGGATCGTGCCGGCGGTGTGGCGGCTCCCGTCGTACAGGCGGCGGTCGTCGATCCCGGCTTCCGCCAACAGTTCCTTGAACTCTTCCCAGTCCTGCCGGGAGTCGAGGGGACGGCCGTCCGGGCGGGTGAAGACCAGCTTGTTTTCCTCCCACGCGGCGCCGGCCGCCTCGCGCGCTTCCTGCTGCTGTGCCTTGTGCTCGCGTGGGTAGGGGATGAACGGGGGCGGGATGGGTACGGCGTTCCGGCTCTTCTTGGTCTTGGGGCGGGTGAAGACCAGACCGCCGCCCTTGCGGTCGGGGCACGCGCGGGCGTGGCGTGTGCAGCCCTCCGGGCACGGCTGCGGGCAACCGCGCTTGTAGCCCTTGTGGGCCCGGCAGTCCGGCGGGCACGGCTCGACCGGTGGAACTTGGCGCCGCACGCGCGCGGGTCCTCGCAGCCGTGCCGCCACGTCAGCCGCTGAAGCTGCCACTCCGGGCGGAAGAGTTCGCTGTCGAAGTCGACGTATGGCCACCTCAGACCGAGGGTCTCGCCCTGCCGGAACCCCATGCCGACACCGACGCACCACCGCATGAACGTGGGGCGCTTCGCGGCGGCCTTCAAGAACGCCTTTGCCTCTTCCGTCGTGAACGGGTTCGCCTCTGTCTCGTCGACCGTGGGCGGGTCAACGAGGCTGGCCACGTTCTCGACAACGAGGCGCCGGCGGTGAGCGATTTTCAGGGCGCGGGACAGGATGCGGTGCACCTTCAGCACGTGTGAGGGCGCGTGGCCCTCGTCGAGCATGACGCGGTACATCCGTTCCAGGTGCTCCGGCTGAAGCTTGTCGAGACGGTGTTTGCCGATGCCGGGCACGATGTCGTTCCTGGTCTTGGACCAGTAGTCATCCAAAGAGCGGGGCTTGAGCTTCAGGGAAGCGATGTCGGTCAGGTAGGTGGTCATCCACTGTTCTACGGTCGCCTTCCGCCCTGCCTTGGGGGCGCGTGCCTTGTCCCGCAGGTCTTACAACTCGCGGACCTTGCGCTTCACTTCGGTTTCCGTCCGGGCCCGGCGGTGGCGCCGGTCGGGGCTACCGTCGTCCTTCACGCCCATGGTGACGCGTCCGTGCCACCAACCATCCTTGCCCTCGTAGACGGACGACTCCATGTTCGGCTTCTTGGGGCGGGGGCTCATGTGCTCCTCTGTGCAACAGAACGGCTCCGGGCACGGTGCCCGGAGCCGAGTGAGTGTGTGTGTTCAGGCTGCGACCGGTTCGAGGGCGTTGACGTACGCCTCCAGGTCGCTGCGCCGGATGCGGCGCGAACGACCGCGCTTGACGTAGATCAAGGTCCCTTCGGCCATGAGTTCGTAGACGGTTGAGCGGCCGAAGCGGACAACCTTGGCGGCTTCCTCCGGGGTGCACAGCAACTGATCGGTGGGCGACTCGATGGCGGTACTCATCGGCGCGTACCTCCGTGGCGGGACGGCTCCGGGCCGGAACAGGGTTGGGGTGACATTGCTCTGAGCCATGACTCACCGCGACTCAGAGCGTGGTGCCGGGGGTGGTCTGAGTCGCCGTGAGTCACGACTCTGGCTGATGTGGTTCGGAGGGCCTGAGGGTGATGCCGGCGTAGATAGCCACCTGTCGGCCGTAGGCGTCCCGGGGGCGGGTGCGGTTGAGCTGGGGGACGACGGAGAGGAGGTTGCGGCCGAACACCTGCTTTGTGCCGGGCTTGACGCCGTTGTCCTCTGCCCAGTCCCGCCAAACGCTACACAGCGTGTCTACGGGGATGGTGCACGTCGGGCCGGTGGTGCAGCGTTCGCGGAAGAACGCGCTGGTGGGGGATGCGGTGTCGCGCATCGTGGTGACCGCTTCACGACTGGATTTCGGCTCGGTGATCCGACCGGTACGTTCCAGCCGGGCGAGTCCGTCAAGGGCCCAGTTGAGGATGCCAGGCATCTATGCGGCGAGCTTGTCGGTAAGGGTGGTGTCTTCCTTGCCGAGCCACGACACGGTGATGTTGAGCAGGACGAACCGGCGGGCGATCACGCCGGAAGAGTCGCCGAAGTGCGGCAGTTCGTTGGAGAGGATCATGAGCCGGGTGGGCAGTTTTCCGGTCCACGGCTCGCGGCACTTGCGGTCGATGTCGATCGTGTCCTCACCGGAGATCGTCAGCAGCCGCTCAACCACCTGGCTGTTGTCGTTGCCGGACAGACGGGCGTCGGAGATGACCGCGAGCGGCTTGCCCAGCAAGGTGGAGAGTCCGAAGTTCGTGCCAAGTCCGGCGAGCGTGGGGCCCGCAAGATTCTCCTTGCCGACCAGCTCTTTGAGGACGCGGGCAATGGTGCCTTTGCCGGAACGCGTCGGGCCGACCATGAGCAGGATCTTCTGTTGGTCGGTGCGGCCGGACAGGATGTAGCCGAACCATTCCTGTACGGCGTGGATGGCGTCGGGGTCGTCGGGCCAGAGCTGGGCTAGGAAGCGTTCCCACGTCGGTGCGGTGGCGGTGGGGTCGTAGGTGAAGGGGACGGATACGAGGTTGAAGAAGCCGGGGCTGTGCGGCAGCAGTGCGCGGTCACGGATGCGGAGCAGTCCGTTCTCACACGCCACGATCGGGCCGCCATCCGGCTCGCAGTCGCGGTCGATCCATGCGGGAGCGTCGGTGTCGGTGGGCAGCAGGGTGATGGCTCCGAGCGCGTCAAGAAGGTTGTTGATCTTCTGTTTCGTCGGTGCCCAGTCGCGTTCCTCGGGCTGCCCGTCCTTGCCCGGTGCCTGGTAGGTGGCGTGTTCGAGGCGGGTGTACATGTGGGCACGCATCTGTGCTTCGTCCATCTCGCGCCACGACGTGCCGGTCCAGCGCATCCACGATGCTCGCCAGCGTCGGCAGACAAGCTGTCCGTCCTCGGTCTGCCAGTCCGGCAGCAGACGGCGGGCGACGGCGAGCGGGTTGGACGGTGCGGGCAGCTCTTCCGGCTGCGGCTCAGGGCGAAGGGCAGAAGGGACGCCCTTGCGGGCGGCGCCTGTCGGCTCGCCTGCGGCCGTGCTCGGTGCGGGCCGTACGGCGTCCTGCGGGCCGCTGTCGGGGGTGTGGGGCCTTTGCATCATGCGGTGGCTCCCTGGCCGGTGTTGAGGCCGTTGGTGACCGCGCGGCGGGCGTACGTCTCCGGGACGCCCACGGCGACGGCGGTGGCCACGATCTCTTCCCCGAGCGCGGCCAGTCCGCAGGGTCCGGGGCATGTGATGTGGTGTACGGCGAGGAACCGCGCGGCGCCGAACGCCTGAGATCCGGCACCGGATTCGGCGCGGGCCCGTACGAGGGTCAGACCGCGTTCCAGGCCGGTACGGACGAAGCGTTCGTTGTGGCGGCACCGGGTGGCCGCGTGGCGATCCCAGGTGCCACGGGGGAGGGAAGACACCACCGTCGCGGCGGCGGGGGTGGTGTCTTCCTTCACGGTCAGGGCGCGCACGGCCGAAGGGAGTTCGAGCATGCGGCCGGCACCGGTACCGAGCTAACGGGCGTACTGCATGTGCGACTTGATGTCGACGCCGGGCCGGACGCCGTTGGCGGAGCGCATCACGCCGCGGTAGATCCAGTGTTCGCCGCGGGTGGTCGGCACGGTGCGGGTGGCGGGCAGCGTCGCGCGGGCCCATGCGATGGCGGCGGGGTTGTCCAGGTCGAGGACGGTCACGCCGGCGCCGCCGGGGTGGTAGCCGACGCCGTGCGCCCGGTGCCAGGCGGCGGCCCATGCGGGGGAGGTGAGAACGTGGGCGTCTGTGGTGGCGGCGGCCCATCCGTGGCACGGTGCGGGGCACTGACAGGGGCCCGCGTTCTTCATGTGGGGCCGGTCGCCGCATGCGCTGTTCTTGCAGTCGAGGCAGTTGCCGAACGGCCGCTTTCCGGCGCGCAGGGGGAACGCCGGTACGCCGTGCGCGGCGAGTTCCAGCGCGATGCGCAGCTTGCCGAGGGCAGGCTGCGGGCGTTCCGAAGTGATCGCATACGGTGAAACCACGGATACCAGGGGCGAGCTTGGGGCATCATGAAGGCCCACTGGTGCGTTCCGAGGGGTGCAGGCTCATGCAGATTTTCATCAGTTGGTCGGGCGAAGCTGCGAAGCAGTGCGCGGAAGTGCTCCGAGAATGGCTACCGTTCATGAATCAGGCAATCTCTCCATTCGTGTCATCTCAGGATATTGCGAAGGGAGAGCGGGGACTTGCCAAAATCGCGGGCGAGCTTCAAGCGTGCAAGTTCGGCATTGTCTGTGTGACCCGCGAGAATCAACACGCTCCGTGGATTAACTTTGAATCAGGAGCCCTGTCGCGCGAGTTGGGGGAAAGTTCCCTAATTCCCTTCCTTGTGGACATGCAGGTAAAGGATCTATCCTCTGGGCCCCTTACCCAATTCCAGGCGACTGACAGTTCGCATAAGGAAGATGTGTGGGCGATGGTTAAGTCCATCAACGGCAAATGTGAACCACAGGTCGAATCGGAACGACTGCGAACGATGTTCGACAGATTCTGGGATGACTTGGCGACACCGCTTTCCCTGATTCGAGACGCGGGCCCGTCCGCGGGTGCTCCGCAACGCGAGGTTTCCGATATTCTTGACGAACTGGTCAAATTGGCGCGCGAACAGCATGCACGGATTAGCTCTCTTGAAAAGTCGATTGGAAGCGTTGGGGTAACCAACAATACGTCCCACTATACGATCAACGAGCCTAAGGAGGTGCGAATCACCAGTGATGCAGAAGATTCAGCGGTGAAGGCTGCTCGAGCCGAACGGGCCAAGCGCGTGGGGGGTATGGCTCGAGAAATGATCGGTGGAGTCTCACGCGTCACAAAAGCTATGCTTGTTGGTGGCGCGCATGTGCAGTTGACATGCACCGAAGACGGAATTGTGAGAGCGCGTGAGGTAAGTGACGAACTGTCGCAGTTGGCCGTAGATTACAACGTCGGAATATCGATTTGTAGGCCGGATGGCACGGAGGAAGCGACTTACCCGCCTTTCTAGCCGCCCTGCACATTACTTCAGGTTGTCGCGATGAGTCGCTTGATTTCTACCTTCCGTTCTCGGCGAGGGTGGATGCTCCTTTGTGCACATTTCTCATTCTCGTTCGCCGCGTTGGCGGGAATTTTGCAGTTGATCCTTGCCGTTCGGCCAACTACTGAACTACAGGGCGGGAGGATGATAATCTGGATGGTTGCCCTCTCTTGCCTGTGGGCAGTAATGCGATCAGTCCCTCGCGAATCAGTCGGTCGAGATTTTAAACAGCCCGACTTTTCCGTAGTCGTGAAAGTGGGAGATCTTTTTTCTGAGCAATCTGGCCTGATCATCGGCTTCACGGATGTCTTCGATACCTCGACTGAAGATGGGGACATCATCTCTCCCAGAAGCGTTCAAGGTCAGTTTCTCGAAAAAGTTTTCCGCGGGGACACTGCAGCTCTTGACGAGGCCCTAAGGGTCGCACTGAGCGGCTCGCCCGTACTTGAGTCGGAAAGTGAAGCCAGCAAACCGAGGGGTAAGCGCGACCGTTATCCGCTGGGGACAGTTGCTGTTATCGCCGGCGGGGAATTTAAATACTACGGCGTTGCGTATTCGCGCATGAGCAATGACCTAGTTGCTCAATCGAGTGTTGATTACCTCTGGAGAAGCCTCGATAATGCCTGGTCGACACTTTCCTCAAATGGCCATTTGGAACCTGTGGCGATTCCTGTACTGGGCTCAGATCTTGCGAAAGTGGGAAGCCTTGGACGCGAGAGCCTGATTAAGATGATCGTACTTTCGTTCGTGGCTAGGTCTCGGGTTTCCTTGGTTTCAAGAAAGCTAACAGTGGTCGTTCATCGCTCTGGCTTTGACGAAGTGGACTTCAATGAAGTTCAGGCATTCATCAGCTCGCTATAATGCTGAATATGGGGAGGTGGGACGCTAAGCGAGGCGTGGACGTCCAGGGCGCTTAAGCCGGGAGCTCTCACTATCTTGTTCGGCAAAATGGGATAGCGGCCTTGTAGGGCGGGCGGCGCGCCGGGTGATCGGATGTGGTCTCAATCGTGGTCTCAATCCGCCCTCGATCCGGGCACTTCCGCTGTCGTTCGCTGAAGTCCAGCGACCGGTTTGAACTGGCATAACAGCCCGTTGTTGGACGTCCACGGACGCCCCGGACCAAGATCGGACAACTCGTAATGCGTAGGTCTCGGGTTCGAATCCCGAAGGCGGCTCTGTGATAAACCCCGGGTCAGGCATCTGACCTGGGGTTTCTTGTTTTGGGTGACCTTGGAATTCGGGCTGATCGGGCACCTGTGGTCTACGCATCGCAATGCGCAGGTCTGGGACCGACTGGCAGTGGGCCCTTCGGTTTACAGGGCTGTGACCTGGGCTTTTGTTCTGTGCTGCCAGTCGGCTCGGTCTGTCGCCTTATTGATCCGAAACTCAAAGGGTTCTATTCGAGGGTGTAGCGGACGTGTGGGCCGCCGAAGTAGCCGCGGACGATGTGTGGTTGGCGTTGGCGG
>NZ_JBIRUL010000035.1:0-75761 GCF_044335095.1 Streptomyces sp. NPDC020597
ACGGCCTTGAGCGAGACCTGGAACACCGCCGCGACATCCTCACGCGTCCGGCCGGCCACCAACGCGGCCACCGCCCGCAGCCGAAGGGCCTCCTGTGCCGACGGCGACAACTGCCTTGCGTCCCCCACCAGTTCACTCACGCAGGGATCAACGACTCAGAACACCTACCGTTTCGGATCAATAGGTGTGGTGGCCATGTGGCAGTCAGCGTCCTTCGGCAGTCGGCTCTGAGGTGTCGTGCGTGGCCATGTGGTGGCCAAGCGTGCAGCGATTGTGTAAATGGGTCCCGATCTGCCGTGCCGTCACAGGCGTGCTTGGGGCCGCAGGGTTGTGCCATCCGGACAATCCCACGATCCACGCGCTCCACCTGGGGCACGATCGGCAGGAGCCGCCGCGGCGGTGTCAGCCAGCGGTGCTGTTCACTGATGCCAGGTCGCGGCGTCGGCTGGATGGCCGGTGCCAGGAGTCAGGTAGCGGCCGTGGCTCGCCAGGCGGTGGTGAAGCACTCTTGCTCCCAGTGCCACCATCCCTCGGCCTCGCCGTACTCCAAGCGGGGTACTGGTCTGCACAAGGTCTGACTTCTTGTGAATGGTCGGGTCCCAGGCCCTGGGCGAGCGGTGAAGTCGCTGAGCCCGGGGCCGTCTACGGGGTGCCGCTCAGGCAGACTTGGCAGTCATGCGGCCCTACCTTCTTGAGTGCGTCCCGCGAGTTCGCGACTCTGGGACTGTGCGGGTGGGGCAGGGATGGTTTTCATGCTGACTGCCTTCGATGGCTCAGGACGCTGATCCCCCTGCCCCGCCACTTCTTCCGGACTGCTGATTAGCCTCGAAGTTTCGTGACGGTCCGCCGACGGAGTCGGCGGGCCGTTTTCGTGCTGTGGGCTGAGGTTGTGGAGGCCGAAGACCCGAGTGTCGCCTCGGGGTGGCGCCGGATTCCACTGCTCGGGGTACTGAGGTGCTGTCGAAGGGACGGGGAATCTGCTGGTCAGCCAGGGCTGGGCAGTTGGGTGAGCCGGTCGAGGGCTGCGGTGATGTGACCGGTCCAGGGCCAGTGCCGGGCCAGGCGGAGGATTCGCCGACGGCCGGTGGTCACGAGCTGTCCGGCCGCGGTGAACAGGCGGAGCCGTAGTCGGCGGGGCTCCCAGAGCCTGGCCCTGCCGGTCAGGGCGAGCATCGGCATCCAGGCCAGCAGGTCGAGAGCGATCTGCACGATCTCCAGCCAGATCCGGTTCTGGGTCGTGCGGTGCAGGGGCAGGTTGCGCAGGCCGGTGGTCCGGGCGGCGCGGATGCGGTCCTCGGCCCGGGCCCGCAGCCGGTGACGGAGCTCGAGTTCGGCGATCGGCCTGCCCAAGGTGTTGGTGGCGAAACAGGTCAGCCGCATGCCGTCCGCATCCGTGAGCCGCAACTGGGCTCCGGGGTGCGGCCGTTCCTTCCTGACGATCAGCCGCATGCCCTTCGGCCAGCCGTCCAGAACGTCGCCGGCGAGTTCAGCGACCCAGGCGCCGTCGCGGATCGCGCCGTCCGCCTCGACGGCCGCCGTCCAGGCAGATGCCAAAACCTTCAGCACATGCTGGTGGACCTGCTCGGTGATCACCATGCCGACCGAGTAGGACAGCCACCGTCCCCGCTGGGCGAGCCAGGCGACGAAGTCGTGGGTGCCGCCCGCGGAGTCGGTGCGGATCAGGGTCCGGCGCCCGCGGCGGTACTTCTTCGGCAGCTGGGCCAGGGCCAGTTGGGCGGCACTGATGTGGTCGGAGGCCACCGGCCCGAACACGGCCGGCTCGGCCCGCAGCATGGCGACATCCGCGAGGCAGTCCCCGCCCAGCGCGACCGCCAGGGCCACGTCCAGCAGGATCTTGCCCGGGTCGTGCACCGCCCGAGTTTTCCGCCATGGCGTCAGCGCCGCTGATATCGCGGTGTCCAAGCCGGCCTTGCGGACGGTCTCGACCAGCAGCACGCCCCCGGCCTGCGAGACCACCGTCCGGCCGCCGCCCTCGATGCGGACACGCGGGTACGACCCGATACGCTTCTTCACCTGGAGAGTGCTTCTTTCCGTGCAGCCAACAGGACCCTAGACAAGTCCCATCGTTGCAGGTCAGGAGCACTCTCCGCTTATTTGATCAAGCATCGGACACCCCACATCGTGAAAGCGCGAGGTTAGGCACTGCGAACGATCGCTGAGTAGGGCGAGGGCAGGCGGAAGGAGTCGCGCCGCAGGCTGCACCGTGAGGGGACCATGACCGCCAACGCAGGCTTCGACATCGCCAAGGACTTCCACTGGCTCGCGGTCACCGACGACCGCGGACGCCCGCTGCTCAGCCACCGGGTCGACAACAACCCGGCCGCCATCGACGCCTCGATCGGCGAACTGCACACCCTCGAGGACGGACACGGCCCCGTCACCGTCGGCCTGGACATCCTGGGCGGCATCGCCGCCCTGCTGACCGCCATGCTTCTGGCGGCCGGCTTCCGCCAAGTGCAGCGCTCCCGCTCGCGGCCGGTCAACGGCTTGCGCAATCGAAAGTGGATTTGAATGCGAGAACGGGGGTGCAGGTTGTTGCAGTGGTGACGTGTGGCCTATTAGCTCGCCGGGCGGGTGCGGCGGGGCATTGTTCGGTGCCCGATCGGCTGGCCTGCGACCTCTGACCGCCGTGCCGTTCGTGCCCTAGCGTCGCTGGACGACGTGGTGTGGCGCAGGGGTGCGGAGGTGGATCATGGGGCTGCTCGTGACGGCGACGGCACTGGTGAGCTGTTCGTCGGGCAGTGCGCCCGCGACGCTGTCCGTGCCTCCAGGGCCGGTGCAGTGCCACGGCAGGACGGTCGCCACCGTCCAGGCGGTCGTGCCGCAGCTGAACATCCCGTCGTTCGGCATGTGCAGCAACCCCGGCAATCCCGTGGTGGCGCAGGCGACCGCCGCCGCGAACGGCGTGCTGACCCCCATGCCGTGCATGCCGGTCACTCCGGCTCCCTGGCAGCCGGGTTCGTCGACGGTGCTGGTGGCGGGTCAGCCGGCGCTGACCCAGTCGTCGAAGTGCGCGTGCCAGTGGGGAGGGACCGTGCAGATCGGCTCGCCCGGTCAGCAGAGCACGCAGGTCGCGGGCTGACCGGGACCGGGCGCGGCGCCGGCGGTCAGGACGCGACCATCTTGCCGTTCAGCAGCGCGGATTCGGCGCAGGTCGTGGGCTTGGGGGCGGAAGGCGGCGAGCCGGGGGTGCGGCACGCGACGGTCATGGTGACCTTGCCGCCGGCGGGAACACGGAGCGGCGTGACCCAGGGGCTGTCCGTGTCGCGGAAGTCCTCCAGCGCGAGCAGCGACACCTGGGAGCCGTCGATGTCCAGCGTCAGGGTGCCGTAGTCGCCCTGCGGGTTCTGCAGGACGATGTCCGAGATCAGGAAGGTCTTGCCCTTCGGCACGGTGAACGTCGCGTCGGCGCTGTCGCCGTTCTGGGCCCGCACGGACAACGGCGTGTAGAAGTTGGCGCCCGCCGCCCCCGGCCCGGCAGCCGCCGCGATCCCCGAGGCGCCCGGCGAAGGCTGCGCGGCCGGTTGCGCCCCAGCGCCCGCTCCCGCGCCTCCTCCCCCCGCCTGCGCCGCCGCCGCGCTCTGGCTCGCGGCGGCCGACGCCACCGCGTCGACCTTCTTCTGCTGCTCCTTGACCGCGGACTGCACGGCCTGGCTCGCCTGGGCACTGACGGCGGCGCCCGCGGTCGACTTGATCGTCGGCTCGAGCACGCCGAACCACGCGGCGGTCAGGGCGACGCCGGAGGCGGCGGCCAGCGCGAGCGCCTTGGGGAGCATCGCCGGGACCAGCGGGCGCTGCTCGTACGCGCCGTCGAGGGGGTCGCCGGGCAGGCCGGCGAGGGCCACGCGGACCTGGAAGGCGTGCCGCTGCACCGCGCCGCGCAGGATGCGATGGCGCGGCCGTACCGTCAGCCGGAGATGGCCCTGCTCGCCGGGGGCGAGTTCGGCTTCGGCGGGGTGGACGCGGTACCGCAGCTTCTCGTCGGTGTCCCAGGCCCCGAGCGTGACGTCGGCCGGGGTGTTGCCGTGGTTGTGCACGGCCACCTGGAAGCGCGCGCGCAGCCGTCCGCGGTTCGAGCGCGGCAGCAGCTCCGAGGCGATCTCGTGGAACGGCAGGACCTCGACCGTTCCCTCCGGGACCGTCACGTCCTGGGGCCGTTCGACGGGCAGGACGCGGACCGCGAACGGCGTCGGCCCGACGGCCGTGTCGGGCGTCCGGGGCGGCCGGAGGGTCAAGGTCACCGTGTCCGCGGTCCCCGGGTAGAGCGACAGCTCGGCCGGCTCCACCGCGGCCCAGGCCGACGGTACGCCGACCACCTCGAACCGGTACGCCTCGACGATGTCGCCGCCGTTGCGGACGTGCAGGGTGACCTGATGGGTCCCTCCTGGCTCGACCGGGAGGGACGGGGGGTCCAGCCGCGCAGTTGCTGTCATGGCCCCTGACTGTAGGAAGATCACCGCGCGCTGCCAGGGGCCGATCGGGAAAGACCGGAGGCACCATGTCTTCCCATTAGCTTCACATTAAGTGCACGCAAAGTCCTCAGGTGCATGCTCGTTCTCCTTGGTTCGATATCGACCCCCGGTCGACCGGCGCTCGCCCGGTCCGGGCCGGGAACACAGGAGAGCGAAGTGGAACGTGTCGCCGTCGTCGTCCACGCCGAAGACCCCATCTCCCGGTCGGGCGTCGTCACCCAGCTCAAGCGGTGCCCGGAGCTGTGGGTCCTCCCCGAATCCGAACAGGAGCGCGCCGCGGTCGTGTTCGTCGTCGCCGACGGAGTCGACGAGCACACCGCGGTGGTGCTGCGCCGGCTCAGCCGTACGGCCGCCGCGCGCGTCGTCCTGATCGCCGCCCGGGTCGACGACGCGGGCCTGGTCACGGCGGCGGAGTGCGGGGTCCTGGGCGTGGTGCGCCGCTCGGAGGCGACCCCGGAGCGGATCGTGCAGGTGGCCCTGCTGGCGGCTCGGGGCGAGAGCAGCATGCCGTCCGACCTGCTGGCCCGTCTGCTGGCCCAGGTCGGCAAGATGCAGCAGCAGTTGCTCGACCCGCGGGGGCTGTCCTACACGGGCATGAGCACCCGTGAGATCGGTGTCCTCAAGCTCGTCGCCGACGGGTTGGACACCCGCGAGATCGCCGCGAGCCTGTCCTATTCGGAGCGCACCGTGAAGAACATCCTGCACGACGTGACCAGCCGGCTGCAGTTGCGCAACCGCACGCACGCGGTCGCGTACGCGTTGCGGCAGGGCCTGATCTGAGGTCCCTTCCGGGGCCGTGCGCTGCCCGAACGCGCAACGGGTCCTGCGTCGTTCACTGCCCCGCCGCACGGGGTGAACCGTCGTCCGGACGCCCAGGATGGACGGTCTGACCATCGCGGGGTGAGCGAGCGCGGGCTCCCGCCCGGCGGTGCCGAGGACGGGAGGGTGCGCGCCGGTGCGTCGTAGCGTTCGATTGCCGCATGGCCACGGACCCGGCCGGCGCTTCGCCGCCCGGGCGGTTCCGCTGCTGTTGCTGGGGACACTGCTCGGAGTCGTCTCGCCCGAGGGGAGGAGTGCCGCGGAGCCGGCCGGCGGGGCCGCGGCCCCGGGACGCATCGCGTTCTACGGGACGGCGCACCGCAGCCTCGGCACGGTCGCGCTGGGCGACGAGAGGGCCGACTCCAGTGCTCCGCTCTTCCCCGGCCCGCAGCACTACGACGTCGACGCCTCGGCCCGGGGCGACGCCGTCGTCTGGACGAGCCTGCGGGACTCCACCGAGGCGCAGATCCACACGCAGCGCGGCAACGGTCCCGTCACCCGGGTCACCACGGCGGCGACCGGGGTGCAGCACCCGCAGCTCTCCCCGGACGGCGAGCAGGTGGCCTTCGCCGCCGCGACCGGCCGCGAGGACGGGCTGCACGACATCTGGGTCGCGGACGTCGACGGCGGCCGGCCGCGCCGGATCACCGACGGGTCCGGCGACAACGTCTGGCCCACCTGGTCGCCGGACGGGAGCCGGCTGGCCTTCAGCGCCCTGCGCGGCGACGTCTCCCGGTACCGGCTCTTCACCGTCGCCGCGGCGGGCGGGGCGGTCAGGCCGCTCACCGCGCACGGCGACTGCGACCCGGGCGGGCCCGGCACGGACACCTGGATCCCTCCGGCCGACCCGGCCGCGGGCGTCTGGGCCGGCGCGATCCAGCCCGCGTGGAATCCGGTCCGCGCCGACACCCTCGTCTACACGTGCGGGCAGTGGCCGGCGCCCGTCCCGGAGGTGACCGAGTCCCGCCTGACGCTCCTGTCCACGGACGGCAGCGAGTCCGCCGCGCTTGCGGCCGACTGGGCCGGCTGGCAGGGCAGTTGGTCCCCGGACGGCACGGGCCTGGCCTTCGTCAGCCATGGCGAACCGGGCGCGGAGGAGGGGCGGAACCTGATCTACACGGCGGCGGCCACAGGAGCCGCGACCCCTGTGCTGCGGCTGGTGGAGGACCGGGGGGTCGACGGCCCCGGCTGGTACACGCCCGCGGGCGGGAGCACCCGGCTGCTCGTCGCCCGCGACTCGGCGGCGAGGGCGGGCGGTCTCGACCTGTCGGACGTGCTGCCCGACGGAACCGACCCGCGCGACCTGGGCCAGCCGACGGCCGCCTCCCCCGTCGCGGAGTGGGCCCAGAACGGACCCGAGTACTCCCCGGACGGGCGGCGGATCGCCTTCACCCGGCCCGAACGCAGGGGCGACGAGACATTCAGCCGGATCTGGATCGCGAACGCCGACGGGTCCGGCGCACGCCCCCTGCAGGCGCTGGGCGGGCCCGGCACCGGGGGGAACGGGCGCGGGGAGATCTCCCCGACCTGGTCGCCGGACGGGCGGCGGATCGCGGTCGTCCGCGCCGGTTTCTCCGGGGACCGCCGCCGGTCGTGGATCTCCGTGATCGACGTCGCCTCGGGGCGGGACCTCTTCGACGTCGACCAGGGAGAGAACCAGTGGGACGCCGAGCCGGTGTACGCGCCGGACGGCCGCACGCTCCTCTTCTCACGGGTCGACGTCCTCGCCGAACATGCGGAGATCTGGTCGGCCCGCGCCTCTGACGGCGGCGGGCAGACCGACCTGACCGCCGTCTCCGTGCCGGACACGGCCGCCCGGACCGACGTCAGCCCTGCGGTCTCACCGGACGGTTCCACGATCGCCTTCAGCACCGAACAGGGCTACTGGCTGATGAACGCGGACGGCACCGGCCGCCGTCCGCTCCCGGGCGACTCCCCCGTGGGGGGCTTCCCGGCCTGGTCGCCCGACGGAACACGGATCGCCTTCACCGGCAGGCGGACGGAGCGGCCCAGGATCCACCTGGTGGACGTCAGGACGGGCGCCGGCACGGTGCTGCTGGGCCGGGGATTCACCGGGGGAGGGGGCGACGCCGGTCAGCAGCAGTCGCCCGCCTGGCAGCCCACCGCCGACCTCGGCACCTCGCTGCTGTCGACCCCGGGGGAGCTGACCCCGGGCGAGCGGGCGACCGTCACCCTGACCGTGCGCAACCTGGGCCCGCGGCCGGAACCCGCCGCACGGCTCACCGTCTCCGTACCGGCGGGGCTGCGGCTGAACGCGCTGGAGCCGGACCGGGGCAGCTGCGACACCGCCCGGTTCACCTGCGCTCTCGGCGCGCTGCCGACGGGGACGGCGGCCACGGTCACGGTCCGCGTGACAGCCACGGCCGAGGGTTCGTTCCCCGTCGTGTGGACGGTGGCCGGCGCCATGGCCGACCCCGATCCGGCCGACGACCACGGCAGCGCCCGGCTCACGGTGGGCGCGGACGTCCCGCCGGCGGTCCCGCCCGCGCTGGCCGTCGCCGCGTCCCCCGGTGTCGGACACGTCGGTGGCGCGGTCACCGTGACGTACACGGTGACGAACACCGGGCGGCGGAGCGTCGAGGGACTGTCGCTGGCCGTCGCGATCCCCGAGGCGTTCTCGGTGAGCGGGCTGCCGGACGCCTGCCGGACCGCCGTCGGCTGCGCGGTCGGCGACCTGCCGCCGGGAGGGTCCACGGTCGTCCAGGCCGTGCTGACCCCGACGACCGCCGGGCGGTTCCGGCTCGACGCTCGGGTGGGCGCGACCACGACGCCGACGGCCGACGGCGCGGTGCAGGCCGCCGCGACGGTGACGGTGCTCCAGCCGGCGATCACCGCACTGCCGAGGGTCGGCAGCCCCGGCACGGTCACCCTCGTCCGGGGGACCGGCTTCCCGCCGGGGATCCCTGTGCGGCTCACCTGGAGTCCGGGCATCACGGCGGCGGCAAACCCCTCGGTGACCGGCCCCGACGGATCGTTCGTCGCGCAGATGCTGATCCTGGACGGCGACCGCACCGGCCTGCGGACCGTCACCGCCGCCGGCCCCGGGTTCGGCCCCGTCACCGCCCCCTTCCTGGTGACCGAGGCCCGGTTGCCGCTGCCGTACCTCGACGCCGGCGCGGACGCGGGCGGCGGCGTCGACACGCAGATCCCCGCGGCGACGGGCACTCCGGCGGCGACGGGCGCTCCGGCGACGCCGGGTGTGCCTGCGACGCCGGGTGTGCCTGCGGGGCCGAGGGAGACCGTGGGGCCGGTCCGGCCGTCGGCCGAAGGGCGGACGCCGTGATCCACGAGGTGGATGAGGCACTGCGGAGCCTGCTGAGCGAGGAGATCCTCGGGGAGACCGGAGCGGAGGTGGCCTTCGAGGCCCCCACCCGGGAATGGGTGGCCAGACGCTCCGGCGCCCCCGCGGTCAACGTCTTCCTCTACGACGTCCGCGAGGACCTCCACCGGCGACAGCTGGGCCGCCGTACCGAGACCGACGACCGCGGCAGGGCGGTGGCACTGCGCGAACCGTCTCGCTGGTACACCCTCTCCTACCTGGTCACCGCCTGGACGGCACGGCCGCAGGACGAGCACCGGCTGCTGTCGCTGCTGCTCGCCGGGCTGGTGGGCGAGGAATGCCTCCCCCCGGGGCGGCTCACCGGATCCCTGGCGGAACTGGGCCTGACCGTCCCGGTCAGCGTGGCGCTCCCACCCGCCGAGAGCAGGGCGACCGCCGACGTGTGGTCGGCGCTCGGCGGCGAGCTCAAGCCGTCCCTCGACGTCGTCGTGACCGCCCCGCTCGCCCCCCGCGCCCGGCCCGCCGGACCCCTGGTGTCGGACGGCCTGGAACTGCGGGCCGTCGACCTCGGCAGCGGTACGCAGGCCGCGCACGGCGGCGAGAGGCGGCGCGCGCGCTACCAGGGCGCGCCCGAGGGGCAGACCGCGCCCCCGCCCGACGCCGCGCCCACGCTGGGCGCCCGCCGCGTCCGCGGCACGGCGGCGGGCGGCACGACGCCCGGGGCGGTGCGGCGTTGACCGGGACCGCGCCCGATACGGCCGCGCCCGATACGGCTGGGCCCGAGACGGTCATGGGGGCGACGGTCATGGACGGGGCGTGTCGCGCGCCCGCCCGTCTCTTCGTCGTCGAGGGACTGGTGCGCGCGGCCGTGGACCGGCGGCGCGGCGCCGACGCCCGGCCGGACGACCCGCTGCTCGGCCTGTACCTGTCCGAGGAGCACGTCGGCCGCCTGCTGGAGCGTCCGGACGGCATCGGCTCCGGGCCCCGTGAAGGGCCACCCCTTGCTGCCGTGGAGCGCGGGACGGAGGAGCGGGCGGAGGCCGGTTCCGTCGCGCCGGTGCAATCGCTCGCCCGGCGCTTCGGGTTGAGCCCGTTCGACGTCGACGTCCTCCTGATCGCACTCCTACCGGATCTCGACGCCGCCTACGAGCAGCTCTACGGCTATCTCAACGACGACGTCACACGGCGGCGGGCCTGCATCGGGCTCGCCCTCGAGGTGCTGGGCGCCGATGCCCGGCATCCCGGCGTCCGCGCCCGGTTCTTCGCGGGCGGCCCGCTGGTGGCGGGCGGGCTGCTGGAGGTCGAGGATCCCGGCAGACCGTTCCTGACCCGGGGACTGCGCGTGCCGGACCGGGTGGCCGCGTACCTGCTGGGCGACGGGGCTCCCGATCCGCGGACCGACGCCGTACTGCGCGTCCTGCCCCCGGCGGACGCCGGTGCCCCGGCCGGTCCGGAGGCGGCCGGGACGCCGGTCGCCTCGCTCACCGCGGCACTGCGCGCCGGCGTACGCCTCGTCCATCTGCACCAGGCGCAGGGCGGTTCGGCGACCGGCGTCGCGGCCACGGCGCTGCGGCGGGCGGGACTGGCGGCGCTGGCGCTCGACCTCACGGCCCTGGCGTCGACGCCCGACCCGGAGCAGTCGGTGCCGGTCGTGGTCCGGGAGGCACGGCTGCGCGGCGGCGGGCTCGTCGTCGGGCCGCTGGAGGCGCTGGAGCCCGTCGCCCACCCCGAACACCGGCGGCTGCTGCGCACCCTGGCCGGGCTGCCGGTGCCTGTCGTCTTCACCGGGCACCGCGCGTGGGACCCGCAGTGGTCGGGGACCAGCCCGCTGACCCTCGCCGTTCCCGGCCTGGACGCCGACGAACGCGCGGCCCTGTGGCGCGAGGCACTGACCCCGGCGGGCGGCATGGCGGACGGCATGGCGGGCGGCAAGGGAGTCGAAGCCGGGGACGGCGTCGACGCAGACGGAGACCAGGACGTCGAAGTCGACGTCGACGATGCCGGGTTGGCCGACCTGGTGTCCGCCTACGTGCTGACCCCGGAACAGATTCGGCGTGCCGCGGAGACGGCCCTCGGCCTCGCGGCGTCCGCGGGCGGCGGCGTCACCCGGACCCAGCTGAGCACGGCGGTCCGGGGCCAGAACGCCACCGGACTCGACCGTCTCGCCCGCCGTGTCGAACCGGCCGTCGGCTGGGCCGACCTCGTCGTGCCCGAGCCGGTGAGCGAGCAGTTGGGCGAGCTCGCCCGCAGGGCCAGGCACCGGGAACGGGTCCTCGGGCAGTGGGGGATGCGGCCGGGCGGCGGCCGGGGCCGGGGCGTGCTGGCGCTGCTCGCGGGGGAGTCCGGCACCGGCAAGACGATGTCGGCGGAGGTGATCGCCGGGGACCTCGGCCTCGACCTGTACGTCGTCGACCTCTCCTCTGTCGTCGACAAGTACATCGGGGAGACGGAGAAGAACCTGGAACGGATCTTCACGGAGGCGTCCGGGGTGAACGGCATCCTGCTCTTCGACGAGGCCGACGCCGTCTTCAGCAAGCGGTCCGAGGTGAAGGACTCCCATGACCGCAACGCCAACATGGAGAGCGCCTACCTGCTCCAGCGGATGGAGTCCTTCGATGGCATCGCCGTCCTGACGACCAATCTGCGGTCCAACCTGGACGAGGCGTTCATCCGCCGGCTGGACGTCATCGTCGACTTCCCGATGCCCGAACCCTCGCTGCGGCGCGACCTGTGGGACCGCTGCCTCGGCCCGTCCGTCCCCCGGGCGGACGGGCTCGACCTGGACTTCTGCGCCCGCTTCGAACTGGCCGGCGGCTCGATCCGGGCCTGTGTCATCACCGCGGCGTACCGGGCGGCCGAGAGCGGACAGCCGGTCTCCACGGCGGATCTGGTCGGAGCGATCCGCCAGGAGTACCGCAAGCTCGGCCGCCTGGTGCTGGACCACGAGTTCGCCCCGCGGCGGGCGACCACGAGGTGACGGACGGCCGCGTATGCCGCGTCACGGGAAAGGGGCGTACATGCACGAGCACGAGCAGGAGCCGACGGGCGGGACCGACGCGCGGCGGCTCTCACGCGAAGGGCGCAGCGCCCGCCCGGAGACCGCCGTGCAGGCCGTGCAGGCCGTGCAGGCCGTACGGACGGGGGATGCGCTGACCCCGCAGATGGTGCTGGCACTGCAGCGCGGCGTCGGCAACGCGGCGGTCGGCCGGATGCTGAACCTGCAGCGGCACACGGACGGCGGCTGCTGCGACCGCCGGGAACCGGAGCGCCACCTCTCGGAGGATGCCCCCGTGCAGCGCTCCACCGTGCACGACGTGCTGCGCTCCCCCGGAAAGCCCCTGGCCAAGACCCTGCGGTCGGAGATGGAGGAACGGATGGGCGCGTCCTTCTCCGACGTGGTCATGCACGACGACACAGCGGCGGCCCGCTCCACCGACGACGTGGACGCCGACCACTACACCGTCAAGAACCACATCGTCGTCGGACGCGGCGGTATCGACAAGCGCACGCTGGCCCACGAGCTCACGCATGTCCTCCAGCAGCGCGAGGGCGAGGTCGCGGGCACCGACAACGGCGCCGGCCTGCGGGTGAGCGACCCGTCGGACCGCTTCGAGCGCGAGGCGGAGGCGAACGCGGCACGCGTGATGGCTCGCGGGATCCATCCCGCCGACACCGGACCGGGTCCGTCCGCGGACCGGCGGAAGCAGGTGCGGTCGGCCGCACGACAAGCCGTCATGCAAAGGGTGAAGCGCTATGTCGCGCCGGGCGCGGTCGCGCACACGGCTGCTTCGCCCAGCGCCCACAAGCTGAGGGGAACCGAGACCAGGAAGGCGAAGCTGAGGAAGATCAGGAAACAGAACCTGAGCATGGCCGGAATAAAGCGCGAGTTCAATGACGCCGGCATCAGGGGTCTAGGTCACACAGGCGGCGGCATGTGGACGTCCAAGGTCACTCATGTCGGATCCCGATCGTTCAAGACTTCCCCGGACGAGCAGGTTCTTCGGCATCTTTCCACGCAATTGTTCTGGTATATGAAGAATGCCTTGGATCAGAAAGAGGAACAGGAAGTCCAGGCCATGTACGTCAATGGCGGGATTGTCGTGGCGAGCAACCTCGATGCTTCGCTGGCGGCCGTCTTCGGCGACCTTCACCAAAAGCTGGAGGACTATGTGAGGGCGGGGGGCGTGGCGCACGGCGAGGAGGAGGAGGAAGAGGAGGCCGAGGAGGGGGAGATGGACGAGGAGGGGCTTGAGAATCCTCTTCAGGAGGTTCTCGGAGGTGAGCAGAACCCTGGCGACCTTCGGGCTTCGGGTGTCGCACGGAAATTTCAGGGACTGCACGAAGGGTCGCGTCCCGCTCGTGCCGGAGCTGAGTGGATGCTCCACTCGATCCTGCAAGAAAAATTCAACCCACTGCGGTCTGTGACGATGGAAGAAAGCCGGGCCATAATTGGGGATCCGGAAAAGATGAAAGACCGGATAATCTTCCTGAGAGGCGGGAGCAACTACCACGCCGAGCAGAAGCTCGTCCTGGCGCTGCACGGCGCGGGCGGCACCGGCCAAGCATGGATCGCAGGAAAGAAGCGGCCCTGTGCCGTCTGCTTCGCGACCCTTTCGTACGCTCGGGACGAGGGACGTATGGACATCTCGTTCCAGGGGCGGCCCGGTGGATATTTTCAACCTGCCATCCCAGGTCTGGTGGCGCTCGGAAAGGCTCTCGGGCACACCGAGGACCAGGTGATCAAGTGGCTTCGAAGGTGGCTCGACGCAGATCTTCGGCTTGCCCAATCACTCAAGCTCAGCAAAGGCTCGTCGAGGTCCTCGCTGGTCGACAGGGTGGACGTCACGCCCAAGCTCAACGACGCGGATGTGGACACCGGGTACGGTTCCCTCTCCGATTCGGGCGATGAAGCCGACTCCGAAGCCGAATCTGAGTCCGGCTCGGACTGAGTCGCTCCGGCTTCGTGCGCCGGGACGGCGGTCCCCCCGGGACCCTCGGTGCTCCCCGGGTTGCTCGATCGGGCAACCCGGGCGTCCCCCTTCGCGGTACGCGTGGCCGTACCCCGGCCGTGGGCGGCGGATGAGACTGCTTGCCTGATCGCCGTCGCCGGAAGAGGAGCGCGAAGATGCCGACGTACCTGTCCCCGGGTGTGTATGTGGAGGAAGCCCAGAGCGGCTCCCGTCCCATCGAAGCGGTGGGGACGGCGGTCGCGGCCTTCGTCGGGTTCGCCGAGAAGGGGCCCTTCCACGAGCCGACGCTCGTGACCACGTGGAGTCAGTACGTCCAGACCTTCGGGGACTTCGTCGACGGCTCCTACCTGGGCCTCTCGGTCTACGGCTACTTCGCCAACGGCGGGAGCGTCGCGTACGTCGTGCGCGTCGGCGGAGCGTCCGGAGCGGGGCGGACCGGCGAGGGCGAGGGGCCCAGGGAGCTGACCGCCGGGGAGCCGGTCGGCCTCGGCTCGTTCCGGGTCGCGGCGCTGCCCGGCGTGGACGCCGCGGGCACCACGGTCGAGGTGAGCCACCCCGAGGGCGACAACGCCCCCGAGGACCGGTTCAAGCTGGTCGTCTCGCAGGACGGCAAGACCGTGGAGACCCATGACGTCTCGACCCGGAAGAACGCCAAGAACTACGTCGTCACGCAGGTGAAGACCGGCTCCACGCGCATCGCGGTCGAAGAGGCCGTCGCGCAGGGCGCGTTGACCCGTCCCGCGGCCCAGAAGGTCGCCCTGCTTCCGGCCGCGCCCGCACCGGCCCCCGCGACGGCCGCGGTGCTTCCCGCGGAGATCTCCCCCCAGGAGTACATCGGCGACGCCGCCGCCCGGACCGGGTTCGGCGGCCTGGAGGCGGTCGACGAGGTCACCATGGTGGCCGTGCCCGACCTGATGGCCGCCTACGAGCAGGGGCTGATCGACGCGGAAGGAGTCAAGGGCGTACAGCTCGCGATGATCACGCACTGCGAGCTGATGGGCGACCGGATGGCCGTCCTCGACCCGCTGCCCGAGCTGACGCCGCAGCAGGTGAGCCGGTGGCGCCAGGAGGAGGCGGGCTACGACTCGAAGTACGCCGCGCTCTACTACCCGTGGATCAAGGCGTTCGACCCGGCGAGCGGCAAGAACCGCCTGATGCCCCCGAGCGGTCACGTCGTGGGCGTCTGGTCGCGCAACGACGGCGAGCGAGGGGTGCACAAGGCCCCGGCCAACGAGGTGGTGCGCGGGGCGCTGGACCTGGCGGTCAACGTCACCAAGGGGGAGCAGGACCTGCTCAACCCGATCGGGGTGAACTGCATCCGCGCCTTCCCCGGCCGCGGCATCAGGATCTGGGGCGCGCGCACGCTGTCCTCCGACGCCGCCTGGCGCTACATCAACGTCCGACGGCTGTTCAACTACCTGGAGGAGTCGATTCTCCTCGGCACCCAGTGGGTGGTCTTCGAGCCCAACGACATCCGGCTGTGGGGGACCATCCGCCGCAACATCTCGGCCTTCCTGCGGGAGGAGTGGCGGCGCGGCGCGCTGTTCGGGGCCAGCGCGGCCGAGGCGTTCTACGTCAAGTGCGACGACGAGACCAACACGCCGGACTCCATCGACGCCGGCCAGGTGATCTGTGAGATCGGGATCTGCCCGGTCAAGCCCGCCGAGTTCGTGGTCTTCCGGCTGTCCCAGTTCTCCGACAGCACCAGCCTCGTCGACGAGTGACCCGGCAGCAGTGATCTTCAAGCGGCTCTGAACAGCGGCTCCGCGCAGCGGCTCCGAACGGCAGCTCCGAACGACGGCTCTGAACGACGGCTCTGAAAGGCAGTAGGACTCATGACGGCTACGGGAGACACCCTCTCCACACACATTTTCCAGGTCGAACTCGGCGGAGTGGCGGTCGAGTCCGTCCAGGAGGTCAGCGGACTGTCGGTCGAGGTGGACACGATCGAGGTCGCGCAGGTCACCCCGAGCGGCCAGTACCTGATCAAGAAGCTCCCGGGCGCGCGCAAGGGCGGCGAGGTCACCATCACCCGTGGGCTGGACAAGAGTTCCGCGTTCAGCCAGTGGATCGAGTACGTCTTCGAGAAGGGGGCGGTCGACGAGGCGCGCAAGAACATCAGCATCATCGTCACCGACGCCACGAACACCCCGGTGCGGCGGATGAACCTGGAGAACGCCTGGGTCAACAAGTGGGAGGGGCCCGGTCTGAAGGCGGGCGACGCCTCCCCCGCCACCGAGAAGGTCACCGTCGTCTTCGAGACGATCACCTTCGCATGAGGCGCCGCACGGTCTCCGGCGCGGCGCCCGGGACGGATCCCGCCGGAGACGGCTCCCTGCTCACCGCGCCCGAACCGGGCCACCCCGGCACGGCGGCCCCGGCCGCCCCGGAACGGCTCAGGACGGAGTTCGACTTCGAGCTTCCGCGCGGCTACGTGGACGACTCGGGAACGGTGCACCGGCGGGGCGCGATGCGCCTGGCGACCGCCCGCGACGAGCTGGTGCCGCTGATCGACCTCAGGGTGAAGGAGAACCCGGCGTATCTCACCGTGGTCCTGCTCGGGCTGGTCGTCACCCGCATCGGGACGGTCACCGACGTCCACGCGGGCGTGGTGGAGCGGCTGTTCGCCGCCGACCTGGCGTTCCTCCAGGACTTCTACCGCCGGATCAACGCGGAGGGCCACACCCGGGCCGAGGTGACCTGCCCGTCCTGTGCTTCCTCCTTCGACGTCGACCTCGCGGGCAGCCGCCTGGGGGAATCGTGACGTACGGGGCCGACCGCATCCACGAGGAGACCGCGTACGTCGCCTACCACTTCCACTGGTCCCGCGACCAGATCCTCGACCTGACCCACGCGGAGCGGGCTCGCTGGGTGACCGAGATAGCCAGGATCAACACACGTCTCAACGAAGGATGAGCAAGGGCCATGGCGATGCGTGACTGGATCGGCCGTCGGCGGGGCGGGCGGACGGCCGCCCCCGTGGACCCGGCCACCGCATCCGCCGTCGCCGGTGAGTCCGCCGTCGCCGGGCCGGCCGAGCCGTCGGACGGCGGCTGGCCCACGGTGGGGCCCATGCCGCTCACGGTCGCGCCCGCGACCCTGCTCACCGACCCGCCCGCCTTCGAACGCGGTCTCGGGACCCGGCAGAACCCCTCGCTGTACCGCGAACGCGGCCGCCTGGTCAGCGTCGACGCACCCGGCGGGAGGGCGCACGGGGTGGTGGACGTGGTCCCGGGAACCGCGGTTCAGCGAAGCGACCACTCCGTCCTTCCCTACGCCGGACCCGGTGCGCGCGCCGGTGCGGCATCCGATGCGGGACGCGGTGTGGAGTCCGTCGGCGACGTTCGGCCGGAAGGAGGGTCCGGGGATGCGGGGCCCCCGGCTCAGGGGCCTCCGGCCTCTGCGGCCCCGCCGGTGCAGCGCCGCGTTTCCCCGGCGACCGCAGCGCGGGCCCGAAGGGCGACGCCCTCACCGGCACCGGCCTCACGGGCGCCACGCGCGGCGGCAGCGCCGACGCCCCCCGGGGCGCCGGCCGAGGACCGCAGCGCCGAACCGCCCCGGCAGGACACGACCGGACCCCGGACGAATCCACCGGCCCCACCCGCCCGAGGGCATTCTCCGTCCGCTCCCATGGCTTCCGATGCCCCCGTGACCCCGGCCGCTCCCGCCGCCCCCGCCGCTTCCGATGCCCCCGTGACCCCGGCCGCTCCCGCCGCCCCTGCCGCTTTCAAGCCTCCGGCTGCCCCCGTGGCCCCTGCTGCCTCCGCGCCTGCGGCCGCTTCCGTCGCACCTGCCGACTCCGGTGCACACCTCGTTCAGCGGCGGCAGCAGCCGGGACCCGCCGCCCCCGTGACGGCCGCCGCTCCGGTCGCACCCGCCGACTCCGGCGCCCCGGCGTCCCGTCCGGCACCGGGCTCCGCCCCGGCGGATCACCCGGCGACCCGTACGCCCCCTCACGTGCAGCGCGCGGTCACGTCGCGCTCCGGGTCCGGTACGCCGCCACGGTCGGCAGCCCGGCGGACCGACTCCGCAGACGGCCCGGACATCTCGGCACCCGGCCGGGTGTCCCCCGTCGGCCCGACGAGCGGCAAGCCACGACCAGCGGACCGAGCCGCACGAGCAGTGCCGGCGGTTCCGACGGCCCCGGGGGCTCCCGCAGCGCCGACGGCACCGGACCCGGAGCCGGCGCCGGTGTCGGCACCCCTGCCGACGGTGCAGCGCCGGGCGGAGCCCGCCCCGCCGTCGGCTCAGGACCGGCCGCCCGCGGAGGCTCCGGCCCCGACCGCATCTGCCGCAACCCCTCGACCGGTACGCCCGGACGTCACGGAGAGCATCCCTGCGCCTGCGGGGTCGGGAACGATCGAGTCGGCGATGCCGTTCGCGCCGCCGTCCGCGCTGCACCGTGCCCGGGAGACCGAGCCCCGGCAGGGAAACACGTCGGCGCACTCCTCCCCCCGTCGGGATACCGCGCCGCCCGCTGCCGCGGTGCTGCCCGAGGTTGCCGCACCGCCGACGGCAGCACGACGTAAACCGGTCCAGCCGGTCCAGCCGGTCCAGCCGGTCCAGAGAAGTGTTTCGCGGCCGGAGACGCCCGGCGTCGGCGCGGCCGCGCGGCCCGGTTCGCCCGGCGTGGCCGATGCGGTCGAGGCGGTCGAGGCGGTCGACGTGACCGAGCCGGGTCCGTCGCGGCGAGCATCCCGGGAAGCCGCTCACGGCCGTCCCGGAACGCCTCGGGGGAACGCGCCGTCCGCCGGAACCGAGACGCCTGCTCCCCCTGCGTCCCCCGGCCTTCCCGGGCGGGCTCCTGCTGCCGTGCCCCCGGTCGTGCCGGTCACGGTGGCGGTCGCGCCACCCGTGGTGCAGCGTGCGATGCCGCGTGCCGCCGTGTCCCCGTCGGCGGCGGAGCGGCCCGCCGCACGGCAGGCGCCGCCGCCCGTGACCGCGGCCCCGCCGGCTCCGGTCCCGCGTGCGGCGACGGCGACGGCGACGGCGGCGACCGTGGTCGCCCCTTCGCCTTTCAAGGAGACCGACGGTTCGGGGTCGGTGCCCGGCCCGCCCGTGGTGCAACCGGCCCCGGCGCGAAGGTCCGGCCTCGGTGCTCCGCTTCCCGACGGGGAGGCGTGGGCCCCCGTGTCCCGGTCCGATGCGGGCGCGACGGTTCGCCCGACGCCGCAGGGTCGCGGCGGCCGGAGGGGGCTGGGGCTCGGCGCGCCCATCGAGGCGCCGCAGGCCGGGGCCGGGGCTCCCGTGCCCCCGCCCTCGTCCTCCTCGACGCCCCCGTCCGCGACCCCGTTCGCGCCTCCGTCCGCGCCCCCGTCGGTGCAGCGTGCCGTCGGAGCCGCTGCCTCCGCGAGGCCCGCGTCGGGGGAACCGAACGAGGCCGCCCGTCCCGTGGTCGTCCGGCGCGTCCCCGGAGACCCGGCGTCGCCTCGGCGACGGACTCCGTCGGCGCCCCGCGAGTCCGGCGCCCGGGCCGTGGGCTTCGGACATGACAGGCCCGCGAGCGTGACGTCTGCCGATGCCGGCGCCTCCTCGCCTTCCTCGCCTTCCTGGCCTTCCTGGCCTTCGTCTGCCGGGGCGCTGCCGCCGGTGCTTCAGCGAGCGGAGGGCAGCCGCGTCATCGTCCCGGAAGCGGCCGCACCGTCGCGGTCCCTGGTCGTTCCCCGTCCGCGCCCGGCCGCAGCCGTCGCGCCCGCTGGTGCGGTCGTACAGCGAAAGCACCCGAGGCGCCCCGGCACGGGACCGGCTCCGGCGCGCCCGGCCGCACCGGGGAGCCCGCGCCAGGAACGGTCCGGGACACCGGGGCAGGTTCAGGTCGCCCCGGGCCGGACATCCCTCCCTGCCACCGTGGATCCGGCACCGGTTGAGTGGGCGGGTTCACGCAGACCCGCCCACGCACCGGAGTCGTACACGCTGCCGTCTGCCGCGTCTGCCGCGTCTGCCGCGTCTGTCCCGTCGGCTCGGGGGCTCGTGTTCGGCGCGGACCGCCGACGCGCGGACCAGGCCGCATCGCCGCGCGCGGACGGCAGAGCACCGGCGCCGCCGGCATACGGAACGCCGTCGCCGCCGCCCGGGCCGCCCCCGGCAGGCCCGGGCGGCGGGTGGGGAGCGCCCGGCCCGCATACACCGGCGCGTGTGCCGACGCCGACGCCGCCACCGAAGCCGGTGCCGGACGGGCCGCACCGGTACGGCGGGGGGCCGGAGGATCCCGGGGCGTTCCTGCAGCGGCTGGAGCGCAGGCATCTCGACGAACTCGCCCGGCGGCTCGCCGACCCTCTGGGCCGTCTGCTGCATGCCGAGTACCTGCTCGGCAGGGAACGCGCGGGACGCCTGCTGGACGGCGGGCGCTGACATGACACACGACGACGACAGTGGACGGCCGCGGCGGCCGGCGAGGCGGTGGGGTGCGGATGAGGGTGGACAGGACGGCCGGTACGGACCCGGGGACGAGCGTCCACTTCCGGCTGCAGATCGAGGGCATCGACCTGGGCGGTTTCAGCAACTGCGAAGGACTGAGCCTCCAGGTGGAGGTCGAGCAGCGCGTGGAGGGGGGCAACAACGGCTTCGTGTGGCAACTGCCGTCGCGGATCACGTACTCCAACGTCCGGCTGTCGCGCCCGCTCACCTCGGACTCCGCGAAGGTGGCCGGCTTCCTGGCCTCGCTGCCGCGCAAGGCACGTCGTGGCACCGCCCAGATCGCCGCTCTGCGGCCGAACCTCCAGGACGTGATCGCGCAGTGGTCGCTGCGTGACGTGATCGTCGTGTCCTGGACCGGACCCACCTTCGACGCCGGGAGCTCGCAGGTCGCGACGGAGAGCATCGAGCTGGCCCACCACGGGTTCCTGTGACCGGCCCGCTCCGTCGTCCACGCCGTCCGTCCGCCCGCACCGAGAGGAGCCGTGTCCGTTGACCGCACTGGCCCGCGCCAAGCTGACCGCGTACGAACCGCCCCGACAGCCCGGCGAGCCTCCCGGCGCGCGGGTGGGGAACGCCGTGCCCTTCCAGTTCAATCCGGCCTCGCTGAGCCTCGGCAAGGGCGCGGGCTGGGTACGCCATGTCGCCAAGGGCGCGAAGGAGGTGGGCGTCCCCGAGTTCGTCGGCACGCATCCGCGCAGGCTGTCGGCGGAGTTGTTCCTCGACGCCACCGCGACGCATGACAGCAGCGTCCAGCAGGCGGTGGAGACGCTGATCGGGTGGTGTGCGCCGACCGAGCGCAGCAGCGCCGCCGACGCGCCGTCCGCGCCGTGGGTGAAGTTCACCTGGGGGTCCTTCAGCACCGTCTCGTTCTTCGGTTACCTGGAGAACGTCGAGGCCGTGTACTCGCTGTTCGACCCCAACGGCACCCCGCTGAGGGCCACCTGCTCGGTCTCCCTCACCGAGGCCGCCGGGCCGGTGCCCGGACAGAACCCGACCTCCGGTGCGCTGCACGCCCGGCGGGTGCACCGGCTGGTCATGGGCGACAGCCTGGAGACGCTGGCCCACCGCGAGTACGGGGACCCGACCGTGTGGCGGGTGATCGCGGAGGCCAACGGCATCGACGACCCGGCCAGACTGCGCCCCGGCACGGAGATCCTGCTGCCCGCCGCGGGCGAACACGACCACGGGGGAGTGAGCGTCCGATGACGACCATGTTCGTGGTGGAGGCGCCCCGCCCGCTTCCGGCCTCGCTCGCCGATCTGCCGGTCCATGTCCGGATCGAGGACGGCAACGCGGCTCCGGCCGCGGCGGTCCTGCGCTACCGCGACCCCGAGCGGATCTTCCTGCGGAGGTCCGGGATCGTGATCGGTGGGGTGCTCAGGGTCTCCGCCCGGCCCGGCGGTGCGGGTCCCGCCGTCCCGCTGTTCGACGGTGAGGTCGTGGCGCTCGAGGCCGAGTTCGACGGGACCGGCACCTTCACCACGGTGCGCGCCTTCGATCACGGGCACCGGTTGCAGCGGGGGCGACGGGTGGCGGCGTACCCCAACATGACGGCCTCCGACATCGCCCACAAGGTCGCCACCAGGGCCGGTATCGCGATCGGCCGGATCGACCCCACGACGACGACCTGTCCGCTCGTCACCCAGCCGAACGTCTCGGACTGGGACTTCCTCGCCTCGCTGGCCGCCGAGAACGGCCGCGAGATGCTGGTGGAGGGCGGCAAGTTCCACTTCCGACGGCCCAATGCCGCCAGGTCGGCGCCGCCCGCGGGCGGGCCGGCCGCGCGCCGGAAGAGCCCCTATGTCATCAGGATGGCCGAGGACGTCCTGTCGGTCCGTTCGTCGATCACCTCGGTCAACCAGGTCGAACGGGTACAGGTCCACGGGTGGAGCGTCCAGGAGAAGAAGGCGCTGCTGGGCGAGACGACGGTGGGCGAGAGCCGCACCTCGGCGGTGGGCGTCACCCCCCGGCAGGCCGCCGGGGCGTTCGGGGCGGCTCCGCTCGTGGTGGCGGACGTCCCCTACCGCAGCGACGCCGAGGTGAAGGCGGTCTCCCGCGCGCTCGCCGACGACGTGTCGGCGGCACTGGCGGAGCTGGAGGTGGTCGTCCGGGGCGACCCGAGGCTGCGCTGCGGGGCGGCGGTGACGCTGACCGGGGCGGGCGTCCCGTTCGACGGCAGGTACACGGTCACCGCCAGCAGGCATCTCGACCGTCCGGGTCTGGGCTACGAGACCTGGCTCACCGTCAGCGGCCGTCAGGACCGCACCGCGTACGGCGTCGTCGGCGGCGCGTCCGCGGCGGCGCGCTCGCCCCGCATCCCGGGTGTGGCGGTGGGCGTGGTGACCGACGCCAAGGAGCCGAAGGACCGCGAGGGCCAGGGCTGGGTGCGGCTGAGGTTCCCCTGGTTGTCGGGGGACTCGGGGACGGCGTACGTCAGCGACTGGGTCCGCACCGTGCAAGCGGGCGGCGTCGGCGGCGGCGGGGTGTTCAGCCCCGACGTCAACGACGAGGTGCTCGTGGCCTTCGAGCAGGGGCTGCTGGACCGGCCGTACGTGATCGGCGGGCTCTACAACGGGGTCGACAAGCCCTCGCCGCACGACACGCCGCTCGTCGACGCGACCAGCGGCAAGGTCAACCGCAGGTCGCTCGCCTCGCGGGCCGGTGACCGGCTGGAGCTGCTCGACGCGGCGGGCGGCGGCCCCGGCGGGGTCCGCGTGCGCACCGGGGACGGGAAGCTGGAACTGCACCTGGACCGCCGGCAGACGGCGATCACCGTGCACAGCGACGGGACGGTGAGCATCACCGCGGCCGAGCACGTCACGGTCGCCGGGAAGGGCATCACCCTCGACGCCCGTTCCGGGGCCCTGGAGCTCAAGGGCGCGTCGGTCTCCGTCGCCGGGTCGACGGTGTCGCTGAAGGGCGACAGCGAATGCGTCGTCAAAGCCCCCATCGTGAAGATCAACTGACCTGTCGTCCGCGTCGGCGGCCGTGCACGGAGAGCGGAGCAGCGAAGCAATGGCCGAACAGTTCGTCGGGGCCGGGTGGGCCTTCCCCCTGCGCACCGACGCCACCGGCGGCATCGCCCTGGTCGCCCGGGACCGGGAGATCGCCGAGTCGATCAGGATCATCCTCGGCACCGCCCCGGGCGAGCGCCCGATGCGCCCCGAGTTCGGCTGCCGGATCCACGACCACGTGTTCGCGCCCGCCGACGAGGACACCGCGGGGCGCCTCGCCTACGAGGTGCGCAGCTCCCTCGACCGCTGGGAGCCGCGGATCGACGTGGCCGACGTGGTCGTCACGCCGGACGGCCACGACGCCGGAACCCTCTACATCGACGTGCGGTACAGCGTCCGGGGCACCAACAACCCGCGCAATCTCGTCTTCCCCTTCTACGTCATCCCCTCGCACGACACGCCCCCGGCCGGCTCCGGCGACGGGGCCGCGTGGAGCGTCCAGGCGGCGCCGAGCATCCAGGAGAGTGCACGCTGATGGCCCTGCCCGCCCCCCACCTCGACGACCGCCGCTTCCAGCAGCTGGTCGACGAAGCGAAGCGCTTCATCCAGCAGCGCTGCCCGGAGTGGACCGATCACAACGTCTCCGATCCCGGGGTCACCCTGATCGAGGCGTTCGCGCATATGACCGATCAGTTGCTCTACCGGCTCAACAGGGTGCCCGAGAAGAGCTATCTGGCGTTCCTCGACCTCCTCGGGGTCACCCTGTTCCCGCCGGTCCCGGCCCGCACCGACGTCACGTTCTGGCTCTCCGCGCCGCAGCAGGGCGTCGTGCTGCTGCCCGAGAACACCGAGGTCGCGACGGTGCGCACCGAGACCGAGGACGCCCTGGTCTTCGCGACCACCGCCGATCTGGCCGTGGTGCCCTGCTCGCTCGCCCACCTGCTCACCCAGAGCGACGGGGCGCGCGCCGTCGACCGTACCGACGACCTCGCCGACGGGCGCGACGTCGGCTGCTTCCAGGCACAGCCGGTCGCCGGGGACGCCCTGCTCGTCGGTCTGTCGGACGCCGTGCCGCACTGCGCGGTGGTCCTGCGGCTGGACAGCCGGGTGGAGGGGGTCGGCGTCGATCCGCGTCGGCCGCCGTTGGTCTGGGAGGCCTTCGACGGAGCCGACTGGCAGCCCTGCGAGGTGGAGAAGGACGACACGGGCGGACTCAACCGGCCCGGTGAGGTGATCCTGCACGTGCCGGGCGGCCACGCGCTCGCGCCGCTCGCGACCCGGCGAGCGGGGTGGCTGCGCTGCCGGGTCGAGACCCCCCGCGCGGACCAGCCCTTCTACTCCTCCTCCCCGGTGCTGCACGGCGCCACCGCGTTCACGATCGGCGGCACCGTGGGGGCGGTCCACGCCGAACTGGTGACCGGTGAGCGGCTCGGCGAGGCGGAGGGCGTGCCGGGCGGGCGGTTCGCCGTCGCCCGGCCGCCGGTGCTGCCGGACGAGGAGCCCCTGGTCGTCGAAGTCGCCGGCGAGGACGGCGGCTGGCAGGAGTGGACCGAGGTCGAGACGTTCGGCGCGAGCGGGCCGGGCGATCGCCACGTGCGGCTCGACCGGACGCTGGGCGAGGTGGCGTTCGGGCCCGCGGTGCGCGACCCCGACGGCTCGCTGCGCCGCTGCGGCGCGGTGCCGCCCAAGGGCGCGCAGGTCCGGATCCGCCGCTACCGCACGGGGGGCGGCCGGCGCGGGAACGTCGCGGCCCACACCCTGACCGTGCTGCGCAGCTCCGTCCCGTACGTGGCCCGCACCGACAACCGCGAGGCCGCCTCGGGCGGCCGGGACGGCGAGTCGGTCGAGAACGCCAAACTGCGCGGCCCGATCGAACTGAGCTCCCAGGACCGGGCGGTGACGGCACGGGACATCGAGACCCTCGCCCGGCGGGCGGCCCCGGCGGCGGCCCGGATCCGTGCCGTGCCCGCCGGGGACGGCGCGCCCGCGGGCGCCGTGCGGGTGCTCGTCGTCCCCCAGGCGTCGCCGGACGGGGACCGGCTGCGGATCGAGCAGCTCGTCCCGCCGGACCGGATGCTCGACGACATCGCCCGGTACCTGGACGAGCGGCGACCGATCGGCGCCCGGCTGATGGTCGAACCGCCGCTGTATCAGGGCGTGACGGTGGTGGCCCGGATCACCGCCGAAGCCGGGGCCTCGGCCGCCCTGGTGCGCGCCCGCGCGCTCGACGCGCTCCACCGCCATTTCGACCCGCTCGTCGGCGGGCCGGACGGCGGCGGCTGGCCCTTCGGCCGTCCGGTCCAGGCGGGCGACGCGCACGCGGTGCTGCAGGCGGTGCCCGGGGTGGCACTCGTCGACGACCTGCGCCTGTTCCCGGCGGACCCGCTGACCGGGCGCCGGGGTTCGCCGGCCGACCGGATCGAGCTGGGCCCGCACGCGCTGGTGCTCTCCTTCGAACACCAACTGCTGGCGGAGGAGCGGTGAGCGGCGCCTCGGCCCGCCGTGCCGTGCCCGGGCTGGAGTCGGCGCTGCCGTTCGGCGACCGGCTGCCCCTGCTCTACGCCGACGACGACTTCGCCCGTCGCATGGTCGCGGCCTTCGACGACGTCCTCGCCCCGGTCCTGTCCACCCTGGACTGTCTCCCGGCCTACTGGGACCCGCGGCTCGCTCCCGAGGACTTCGTCGACTGGCTGGCCGGCTGGCTCGCGGCGGACCCGCCGCCCCGGCTGCCGGCCGCCCGCCGCCGCGAACTGGTGGCCGAAGCGGTCCGGCAGCACCGTCTGCGCGGGACCGCGCGCGGGCTGGCCGAACAGATAAGGCTGGTCTTCGGCGTCGAGGCGGAGATCACCGAGAGCGGCGGCACCACGTGGTCGGCGACCGCGGGCGCGACGTGCGCCGAGTCGGCCGGACCCTCGCTGACGGTCCGGGTACGGGTCGCCGACGCGCGGGTGGCGCCCCTCAGGGAGCTGCGGGCGCTGGTCGACGCCAACCGCCCCGCGCATGTGCCGTGCACCGTCCACGTCGATGTCGACGCCGGTGGCGGTGGCGATGCCCGTGGCGGTGGCGACGTCGCGGCCGAGCCCCGGCAGTAGGACGGCCGGTGCGGCCCGGTACGGGCGGCATGCCAGGAATCCAGGTCACTCGGGCCCGCCCTTCGGGGGCGCCCCGCAAGAACGGAGAACTCACGCAGGTGGCTACATGCGAGCAGTGCGGGGCGCCGCAGCAGGACGCCGACGACTTCTGTGGGGCCTGCGGCGCCTTCACCGCCTGGGGCCGCGAGCGGTCGGGGACGCAGGCGGCGCAGGAGACACGGGCGCAAGAGGAGGCGGCGACGGAACAGGGGGGTGCGGGTGAGGCGGCCGGCCGCGCGGTCGCGCCGCCGTCGAAGGCCCCGCTCGCAGCGGACGCAGCGGACCCCGCGGTCACTCCGGCCGCCCCGGTCGCCCCGGCGGGTTCGGTCTCCTCGGCCGGAGCCGTCTCCTCGGCCGGGGCCGTCTCCTCGGCCGGGGCCGTCTCCTCGGCCGGGGCCGTCTCCTCGGCCGGGGCCGTCTCCTCGGCCGGGGCCGTCTCGGCGGCCGGCGCGGCGGGCGCGGTCGCCGCGGTCGCACCGGTCGCGCCGGTGCCGGGGAAGGCGGTCCCCTCCGCGCGGACGGCCGCGTCGTCCGCACGGGATCAGCTCGCGCCGACGGCCCCCGCACCCGACGCCGCGACGGCGGCCGCGGTACGCCCCGCGAAACCGACATGGGACCGTGTGGAGCGGCGGCACGGCGTCCCGGACGGACACGTCCCGGCGCCGGACGACGTGGAGTGCGCCGGGTGCGGCACCCCCAACCCGGCGGGCCGGCGCTTCTGCCGCCGGTGCGGCGACACGCTCGACGAACGCGCCGCCCAGCCCCGCGCCTCCTGGTGGCAGCGGCTGGCGGGACGGCTGCGCGACCGCCGCCACCGGCGCCGGCTGGGCCGCCGTCACGGCGGATGGGCGACGGCGCGCCGGGCGGCCGGCGTGGTCCTCGTCCTGTGCGTGCTCGGCGGCGGGATCCGTCTGTCGTGGCCCTACGCGTCCCGGCTGCTGGGCGACGCCCGCGATCACGTCGCGAGGTCCGCGCCCGTCACGCCGAAGAAGGTCACCGCCTCCAGCAGCGCCCCCGGTCATCCCGCGGCGTACGCGGCCGACGGCACCTGGACCAACTGGTGGGCGCCGCAGAGCCCGGCCGAGGGCCAGTGGGTGGAGGCCGAGTTCGACGGGGCTGTCGACCTGCTCCACCTCGTCGTGCTCTCCGGCGCCTCCGAGCGGCAGGACGGTTTCCTCAAGCAGGCGCGACCCGCGGTGTTCGAACTCACCGCCCGCGTCGCCGGGGGCAAGACCGTCACCCGGCGCATCAAGCTCCAGGACAAGTACGGGTCGCAGGACTTCCTGCTCGCCATGAAGGGGGTGACCCGGATTCGCCTGACCGTCGTCTCCTGCTACGGCGCGGCCCGGGGGCGCCTTGCCGCCGTGGGCGAACTCGAGTTCCGGACCCGCGCGTGAGGCGCGCCTGCCGCGTCTGGGCCCGCGGGCGCGGCAGGGCGGCCGGAGCGCCGGGGCGGGCCGCGGACCACCGGGACTGCCGGGAGCGGCGGCGGACCGGCGGCGACCGGCGCGGCCCGCTTGTCAGCCGAGGGTGCGGATCACCCGTTCGTACTCGCGCTGAGCCCGTTCGGCGGCGGCCGTGCTGCCCGCCTCGCGATGCGCCGCGACCAGCAGCTGCCACGAACGGTCGCGGTAGCGGTCCAGTTCGAGGCTGCGCCGGGCCGCCTCGGACGCCTCGACGGGGCGCCCGAGGAGCAGTTCCGCCTCCGCGAGCGCGCCGGTGACGTCGGCCGCCCGGATCCGCAGCCGCCGGCGCTCCGGCACCACCCACTCGGTGGGCCCGAGTTCGGGCAGCAGACTGCCGGCGTACCAGCGGTGAGCGGCCCGCAGGGTGTCGGCGATCTCCTCCGTGCGGCCGGTGTCCCGGATGCGCCGCCAGTCGGCGACGGCTCGCTCGAACCCCCCGACGTCGCACGCGTCGCCCGGTCCGAGGGCGATCCGGTAGGACTCGCCGTCCCGCAGCAACAGCCGGTGGTCCCCGCGTCCGGCGTCGGGTTCGAGGAAGCCGCGCAGGTGGGAGATGGCCACCTGCAGATTGCGGATGCCCGCCTCCGGTTTCAGGTCCGGCCAGAGCGCGGCGAGCAGATGCTCCCGGTGCACCAGCCGCGGTGTGTGGACGGCCAGCAGCTGGAACAGCGCCCGGACCTTGGGGCGCAGCGCCGAACAGTCCAGCGGCTGCCCTTCGCGCTGCACCTGGAACAGCCCGAAACAGCGGATCTCCAGTCGCGGCCGGGCGGGTGGGGCCGACGGGGCCTTCCGTACGGCCGGCCCGCCGAGCCGCGCCGCCCTCGGGGCCGTAACCGGAGCCGGCGTCGCAGCGGGGGCGGGCGCGGGGATCGCGGCCTGGGTGTCGGCCGTGGCGCCGGCGAGGCGCGCCTGGGCTCCGGCCCGTTCTGCCAGCGGCGCCGCGTCGCATGCGGCCGCGAGCGCGGCGGCCCGGTGCAGCATCGGGACGGCCTCCCGGTGACGTCCGAGGCGGTGCAGCGCCGTACCGTGATCGGTGAGCACCCGGGCCAGCGGCAGCCGTGCGTGCGGACCGCTCAGCGAGGCCTCGGCCTCCTCGAACAGGCGCAGCCTGTCCTCGGCGCCGGCCACCAGGGCGCAGGCGTGCAGGGCGACGCCGATGGCCTTCGGACGGCCCCAGCGGCGCGCGAGCGCCAGCTCCTCCTCGGCCCAGCGGCGTACGCGTTCGCCCTCGGGCCCGTGCCCGTGTCCGTGGCCGCCGAGCGTCGCGAACGCCTGGGTGGCCCAGGACCGCCAGGCGCCGTAGGACACCCCGCGGATGTTGTGGCTCAGCAGCAGAGCGCCGTGGTCGAGGAACTCGGCCATCGCCCCGCGCGCGTCGCCCCGCGCCAGCAGCAGACGGCCCCGTCCGGACCCGGACTCGGGATCGGACCGCGGCTGGTCCGGCCGGCCGGGACCGGTCGCAAACCCGAGCAGCCTTCCCGCCTCGGCGATCTCTCCCCGCTCGACGAGGGCGTGCGCCAGCAGACTCTGGTCCTGCAGCCAGGAGAACAGGCGCACGTCGACGCCGGACCGTTTGAGCAGGACGTTGGCGCTCCTCGCCGACTCGACGGCCTCGCCGAGCCTGCCCACCGAGTACAGGAGCCGGCAGCCCACCGCGTGGGCGAGCGCCGAGCCCAGCAGGTCGCCCGTGGCGTCGGCGCGGCGGGCCTCGAGGTCGTGGTAGTGCAGGGCCGAGTCGTCGTCCTCGACCCGGCCCAGCGTGAGCACGTTCGCCCAGTACAGGATGCGCTCGACGAAGCCGTCGGGCATGGGTTCGGCGAGGACGCCGAGGGCCAGTTCCCGGGCTTCGTCCGCGGAGTCACCGTGGCGGCAGCACTGCACGGCGCGGACCGTGTCCAGGCACTGCCGGGCGACCGTGTCCTGCCGCTCTCCGCCGCGCAGACCGGCCGCACGCCGGTTCATCTCCACCGCGGACGACATGTCCATCAGGGTCGTCGCCATGGCCTGCGCCTCCAGGCGGACGGCGAGCGCCCCCGCCCCGGCGAGCCGCTGCGCGGTGCGGTCCAGCACCGTCCGCGCCTCCTCCCCGCGACCGAACATCAGCAGCGCGCCGGCGAGATGGCCTGCGATGTCGACGCAGGCGGCCTCCTCGCGCGAGGAACCGGCCGGGCCCGCCGGCAGACAGGCGCGGGAAGCCCACGGCCGGGGCTCGCGCAGCGCACGCCGCAGATAGCGCTCGCCCGCCCGCGGTCTGCCCGCGGCCATGGCGCCGACGCCGGCGTCGTGAAGGGTCTCGCCGGCCCAGGCGTCGATCCCCGGACTGGTGTGCACCAGGTGCTCCGCCACCTCCGCCTTCTCTGCGCCCGTCTCGTGCAGCACCCGGGCGGCGAGGGAGTGCAACGTGTCCGCGGTGCTCACGGGCAGGAACCGCTCGATCGCCGCCGCGACCAGAGGGCGACGGAACGCCAACGGCTGCTGATTCACCAGCAGTTGCCTGCGCACCAGCCGGTCGACGGCGTGGGCGGCCTCCGCTGCCGTCAGTCCCGCCAGCCGTGCGGCGATCGCCAGCTCCGCGTGCTCGCCCAGCACGGCGACCGCCTGGGCCAGCGACACCGCGGACCTGCCGAGGCCGCGCATCCGCGCGTAGGCGTCGTCGGCGGCGGACTCGGGCGCGTACCGGGCCAGTTGCCGACCGGTCTCCTCGTCGGGCGGTGCGCCCTGTCCGATGAGTTCGTCGAGCAGCGCCCACAGCAGGCGGGGATTGCCGCCGGTCTCGCGGACCACCGCCCGCAGGAATCCCGGGTCGCACTCCTCGGGCAGCGCGGACCGGACGATCCGCTCGACGGCCGCGGGGGCCAGACCGGCGAGGACGGTGCGCCGGCAACGGTCGGTGAGATCACCGAACGGCGTCGGGGCGGTCACTGCCTCCCCCGTCCGCGCGCTCCCCAACAGCGTCACCCGGGGTGTGCGGCACTGGTTCGTCAGGTGATCCAGCCACTGCAGCGAGGGGCCGTCACACCAGTGGAGGTCGTCCAGCACCAGCAGGGTCGGAGCACCCCCGGACGCCACGGCCAACGCCTGCTCGACCTCGCGGTGGTCGGGCACCGAAGGCGGCGAGGACAGGGCGCTCGGCCGGCAACGCTGGAACGCACGCCACACCGAACTGTACGCAGACGGGCTTTCTTCCGGATGTAATCGGATATGCATCACGAAAAAGCCGATGCTTTCCGCATGTTTGGCTATTTCGGCCAGCAGAGTGCTGCGCCCCATACCTGCCTCGCCCTCCACCAGAAGTGCGAGGGGGAGATCGCTGGCGGCGTCGCCGAGAGCCTGGAGAATGCCCAGCCTTTGGGCTTCACGCCCCTCTTGGGGCGGTATCGGCGTTTTCATTCATGTGACGGGGAATCGGTCGCACGACGCGTGCGACTCCCGTTCGGTCGCGTCCTCGTTTCCTCCCGCGACCTGCCGTCGAATGGTCCGCACCATAACCGCCCGATGCCCCGGATAACTGACATGGCCGCAGCATAATGGCAACTCGGCGGCATCCCGGAACGTAAAGGGCGACAGTGCGGCGACTGAATACCGGCCTTTCGCCTTTTCCGGACCCCCACGATTCCACACGCCGCCCGGGTCCTGTGGTGCCCCGCCGCGTCTACTCCGGTTCTGTCGCGCGTTTCTTCAGGTCTTCGGCGTGCTTGTCCCAGTCGGGGCCGAAGGAGAGCAGGTCCGTGGCCGCCTCACGGAGCAGCCGCGAGTCGTCGGGGCGTTGCAGGCAGGCCAGGCGGTAGGCGAGGGCGCGGGCCCAGGGCGGATGGGCCGTCCAGTCCTCGGCGAGGACGTCCCGCAGCATGGCGCGGATCTCGTCTGCCGTGGCGAAGGTGAGCTTCTCGACGAAGTCCCGCGTCGCTTCGTTGACCTGACGGCTGTCGGCGCCGTCGATCGCCTGACGGAGGCTCCTGGCCGCGGGGGTCAGGTCGGTGTCATCTGGGCGCGTAGTCCTCGACCAGGTCGGCGATGAGTGAAAGCAGGGCGTCGACGCGGTGCCGGTCCTCGCGCTGGTCGCGCAGGGCCTGGTCCAACGTCCGGAGCCGGTCCAGGGCGGCCGGAGCTCGCTTTCGCACCTCGTCGAGCAGAGGTGTGGTGATCAGATCCAGGCATTCGGTGAGCAGGCGGCGGGTGCCCGGCGCGGGGGGCGCCGGGTCGGGGGCGGCGAAGCCGGTGGTCAGGTAGCGCGCGGGGTCGGTGAGGCTCCAGCCGACGACGGCGCCGTGCTGGACGAGGAGCGCGACGTCGGGGGCGATGCCGATGCGGGCGTCCAGCGGCTCGTCCAGGACGTCGAGGTCGCGTAGGCAGGTGAGCGCGGTGTCTTCGGGGGCGCGGCAGAGCTCCGTGGTCACCGCCAGGTGGAAGTCCCGGGCGTCGTCAGCGCGAAGACCGCCCGGGCGGACCGGGGGTGTTGCGGGAAGGCGGGCGGAGTCCTCGGCATCGGCGGCCTCGTAGGGCAATCGGAACCCGGCGCCCACCAGTTCCCGGCCGGCCTGGTCGAACCGGAGTTCGTCGGGAGCGTCCCACAGCCACTCCCGGCTGCCGAAAGTCTCGACGAGGAACCGCTGCCATTCCGTCACGTCCGCGTACTCCGCGATGCGCACACACTGGCCCGGGAAGTCGAAGCGCGGGGTGCTGCGCAGTGGATCGTCCGTCACCGTCGCGGTCCAGTCGTCGTCGAGGGTGAGTCTCATGGTGAATGCCGCCTTATCGAATCTGCACAGCGGGAGCCATGTAGCCGTTCTTGGCCGGAATCCTGCCTTCCACCACGTCTGCGTGGGTAATCGGCCCACCGGGATCGGTGGGCAGGCCGCCGAGCGCCCTCACTCCGGAGTCGCCTCTGATGCCGGACGGGCCGTATGCCGTGATGACGTTGCCTGCCCCGGCGCCGCCGCCCTCCGCCACCACGATGTCCTCCCCCTGTCGGAAGGTCAGCCTTCCGCTGCCCGCCGTTGAGTGGTACACCGCGTCCGGGTTCTTGAGGATCTCCAGGACCCGTTCGTCGCTGAAGCCGTGCATGGAATCCGCGTGGTAGTTGCCGGCCTTTCTCATCCGGTCTCCCTGGGCTCTCTCGACGACGTCGTCCGCGGTCTGGATGGCCGTTTCCCTGGCCTTCTGGGCCTTCTCCTCCTTCGTGTACTTGGGCATGAGGCCCAGCGGGTCGGATCCGCTGAGCGGGTTGTCCACGTACGCGAGGGGGTTGGGGGCGGGAGCGAGGCCGAGGGGGTCGGGGGAGATGTAGCGGCCGGTCTCGGGGTCGTAGTGGCGGAAGTAGTTGTAGTGCAGGCCGGTCTCGGGGTCGTAGTACTGGCCGGGGAAGCGCAGCGGGGTGTAGGCGCTGCTGTCCCGGGCCCAGGCGGTGGTGCCCCAGAGCGTGCTGCGGCTGCGCCACGCGATGTCGCCGGACTCGTCGACCAGTTCGGTGGGAGTGCCGACGACATCGGTGGCGATGGCGAAGAACCGGCGGTCGATCTCCTCCTGCCGGGCGTCGGCGGTGAGGATGCGCTCGGTCTGGGCGAGGGCCGTGCCGGCGCGGTGGTCCCAGGTGAGGGCGACCGTGTGCGGGACGTCCGGCCGGTGGCCGGTCTGTTCGCACAGGGTGAGGCCGTCCCAGGTGAAGCGGGTCTCCTCGACCACGCTCTCGCCGTCGGACGCCAGGCGCTGCTTCGCGGTGCGGCGGCCGAGCGGGTCGTAGCGGTACCGCCACCGGGTCCCGTCGGGGGTGGTGACGGAGGTGAGGCGGTTCTCCGTGTCCCACTCGTAGCGCCAGGTGTCGGGCTTGCGGGAGAGACGCTTCTTCTGCCGCAGGACGACCCGGCCGAGGGCGTCGTGCTCGAAGCGGACGTCTCCGGCGCGGGTGATGCGGGTGCCGGTGTAGGAACGCGCTCCGGTGGCCTCGCTGCCGGGATGGCGCGACGGCCAGGACGCCGAGGTCTGGTTGCCGGCGTCGTCGTAGGCGTACCGCTCGGTCCAGTCCTGTGCGTGGACGGCGGTGACCCGGCCCGTCGGGTCCAGGTCGAAGGTGCGGGTGCCCGCCTTCCGGTCCGCGACGGAGACCAGGTGGCCGTCGGCGCGGTAGGCGTAGACGCGGCTGTTGACGGCCCGGGCGCCGGCGGTGATGTGCTGCGCGGCGAGCCGTCCGGCTTCGTCCCAGGTGGAGGAGACGGTGATCGTGTCGCCGAAGACGCGGGCGAGCTCCCGGCCGACGGCGTCGTGCGTGAAGCCGACCCGCCGACCGCCGGTGGCCAGGTGCTCGAGTCGTCCGTCGTCACCGTAGGCGTAGGAGGTGACGTGGCCGGTGGGCGTGGTGCGCCGGGTGCGGCGGCCCAGGGCGTCGTAGGAGTAGGAGACGGGACGGCCGTCCACCAGCTCGGTCTTGACCCTCCCCTGCCGGTCGTACCGGTAGTGGAGCTCACCGTCCGGTCCTGCCGCCTCCAGCAGGCGCCCGGCCCGGTCGTGGACGTAGGTGGTCACGCGTCCGTCGACGTCCTTGCGGACCACCTGGCCCAGCCGGTCGCGCTCGAAGGAGACGGTCCCGCCGAGTCCGTCGACCCGGGCCGCGAGCCGGCCCGCGGCGTCCACCCGATAGGTGAGGGTGCGGCCGTCGAAGTCGGTCTCGGAGCGGATGTCGCCGGCCGCGTCGTACGTGTAGGTCCAGCTCAGCCCCTGGGGGTTGGTGACGCGGGTGAGGCGCAGCTCGGCATCGTGCTCGAACTCGTAGCGGGCGCCGTCGGGCAGGGTCCGGGCGACCGGGAGGTCGAAGTGGGTGTACTCGAAGCGTGAGACGCCGCCGGAGGCGTCGGTGTGGGCGAGCAGGTTGCCCTCGCCGTCGTACGTCCACGATTGCGTCGCGCCGTCGGGTCCGGTGCGCCGGGCGAGCTGCCCGTCGGCGTGCCACTCGAAGCGGGTGACGGCGCCCGTCGGGTCGGTGACGCGGACCGGCCGGCCGAGGGCGTCGCGCTCCGTGCGGGTGACGGCCCCGTCGGGAGCGGTCACCTCCAGGGGCAGCCCGGCCGCGTCGCACACCACGCGCGTCGTCGCGCCGAGGGCGTCGGTGACCGAGGTGAGCCGGCCGGCGTCGTCGTAGGTGTGCCGGGTGGTGGCGCCGGCCTGGTCGGTGACCGCGGTGCGGTTGCCGCGTTCGTCGAACTCGTGGACCACGCGGGCGCCGTCCGCTGCGACGACCTCGACGGGCAGGCCGAACGGGCCGCGCACGGTGCGCAGTTCGCTGCCGTCGGGGCGGACGGCGCGGACGACCCGGTCGGCCTCGTCGTAGGAGAAAGCGGTGGTGAGGCCCAGCGGATCGGTGCGGGTCAGCAGGTTGCCGCGGGCGTCGTAGGCGAACCGGGTGGTGTGGCCGAGCGGGTCGGTGACGGCCAGCAGCCGGCAGCCGGGACCGAACAGGTAGCGGGTCGCGTGTCCCTCGGCGGTGGTCAGCGTGGTCGTGTGGTGACCGGTCCCCGGGTCGGGTTCGGTGTAGACCAGGCTGATCTGGACGTGACCGGCCTCGCCGCCCTCCGCCACGACGCGGTCGTGGTCGTCGTAGACGTAGTCGTAGCGGTGTCCGCCCGAGTCGATCCAGGCGATGACACGGCGGCGGTCGTCGTAGACGAACGTGGTCGTCGCGCCGGAGGGCTTGGTGACGGCGGTCAGGTCGCCGTCCTGGTAGCCGTAGGTCATCAGCGGCAGGTCGGCGCCGTTCTCGCCCGCGCCGGCCAGGGACAGCCCGGTGACGAGGCCGCCGGCGGACGACAGGTTCACCCGGTGGCCCGCCGAGTGGACCAGGGCCAGCGGCAGGCCGTCCTCGTCGCGGTCGATCGTGATCGTGTGACCGTTGCGTTCGGAGACCTCCGACAGCCAGGCGACGCCGTCGCCGCCCGGCTCGGCCCCCGGCGGAGCGGCGAAGCGGAACACCAGGCCGCTGTCGGGCACGGTGACCGTGTAGTCGCCGTGGGCGTCGCGGGCCAGCTCGGTGCGGGACCGGCCGGACTGCGGTGTGGTGGGCACACCGGGCACCGGGTGCGGGTACGCGATCAGGAGCCCGTCGGCGGTGACGTGGAGGACGCCGACGGCGTCGATCTGCAGACGGTCGTCGACGGTGGACGTCCAGGCGGGGCCGAGGAAGCGGCCCGCCGTGCAGCCGGACTCGGTGCGGCGGGTGAAGGCCAGCGGCAGGATGCCGGGAAGTTCGAGGTCGGTCTGGGGCAGGTACATCCGGCCGGTGGCGAGGTCCACCGGGTCGCCGCCGGGGTTGCGGTCGCCGTCCGGGGTGTTGTGGGTACCGTCCGGGGCGTCGTCGACCAGACGGCGCAGCCGTGCCGCCTCGGCGGCGTCCTCCGCGATCCGCACGCCCTTCACCGCGGCGCCGCCGCCCCCGGTGGCCACGGTCAGCGCGACGTCGGGGAGCAGCCGCCCGAGGCCCTCGGAGGGGTCCTTCATGAAGTCGGTGACCATCTGCTTGCCGGTGCCGACCGGGTCGTTCGCGGCGACGACCAGCCCGGCGGCCAGGCTGTTGAGGGAGGTGAGGTACTCGGCCGGGTGCGTGAGGTTGTACGGGTCCATCGGGTTGACGCCGCGGACGAAGTTGAGGATGCCGGCGGTGCCCTTGATGACGCCGCCGCCGACGTGGTCGCCCATGATCTGCAGTTCCTGCATGCCGTCGTTCAGCTGCTCCGCGTAGGACGGCTTCTCCGGGGCGGTGTCGCGGGCGGCGCGGACGGCGGAACGCGCGGTCTCGGCCGCCGTGTTGCGCTGCCTGCGCGCCTCGGTGAGCAGGTCCTGGGCGTCCTGCATCAGCTTCTTGCCGGGGTCGTCGAAGGTCGCCGCCGGCTTGGCGGGCAGCGTCGAGAGGTCGCGCTTGTCGGCGGGCTGGGCGTTGTAGCGGTCGACGGCGCTGTTGTAGTCGTCGACCTTCTTGCGGTGGGCGTCGGCGGCGCTCTCGGAGGCCTTGACACCCTCCTTCCACTTGTCGATCGCGGTCTGCGCCTGCCCCTGCGCCCAGGTGACCGTGCCGGCGAACGCCTCGAGCGCGGCGGCCGCCTTCTCGCAGGCGTCGGCGCCGGTGAACCACTTGGGCGGCTGGGTGCTCACCGCGGTGCGCAGGGCCTCGGCCGTCGCGCCCTTGAGCCGGGACGAGTCGAGGCCCTTGAGGCCTTCGCCGGCGCCGTCGAAGGAGGTCTGGAAGCCGCGGAGCTTCTCGGCGGTGGAGCGGATCTTGTCGGCGCTGCCGTAGATCAGCTTCGTCTTGTCCTCGGTCTGCCCGAGGTCCAGCTCGTCGACCTCGGCGCCCAGCCGGTCGGCGACCGAACGGGATTGTTCGCGCACCCAGTCCGCGCCGCTCTGCCAGCCGGCGTCCTCCAGCTTGTCGGCCGTCCAGTTGCCGGCGTCCTCGACCCGGTCGCCGACCCATGCGACGCCGTCCTCGACCGCGTCCTCGACCGAGTCGGGCGTGATGTCACTGATGAAGTCGCCGATGCCCACCGTCAGTTCCCCCCGGCCCCGCCGTGCTGCTCCGCCTGCTGTGCGCGTTCCTCCGGCGACGGGCCGAAGGTGTCGTCCAGCGCCTGGTTCCACTGGTCGTCGGAGATGCCGAGCGCGTCGTTGAGCAGCTCCGACCGCCGGCCGCCCTCGCCCTCGGTGAGGACGGTGCGACCGGTGTCCTTCCAGGTCTGCTCGATGTCCTGACCGGCCTTGTCGAAGGACTCGCCGCTCCAGTCCGGGTCCAGGGAGTCCGGTGTGAAGACGTCGCCCCAGTCCTGCTGGGCGATCTCCGCCTCGGTGGCGTGCGGGTTGCCGCCCATCACCGAGTTGACGCCCACCTTCAACGAGCCCGCTATGTACTGGTCGTGCTCCCACTGGGTGCCCGCCGCGAGGCCGAGGCGGTTCGCGAGGGCGCTGGCATCGCGCACCAGGGCGCGCACTCCCCACTCCCAGCGCTCGCAGAAGTCCTCGAAGTCCGCCGACAGGCCGTGGTGCCCGGCCTCCATCTGGGTCATGGCCAGCTCCGAGAAGCCCTTGCCCATCACCGAGCCGGTGGCGCCGCCGAGTTCGCCGAGCTGGTCGATCGTCGCGCCCACGCCCTGGGTGAACTTCGCGACGGCGTCCGCGCCGAGCTGAAGGTCCGTTCCCTCACCGCTCACGGCAGCCTCCCCGCTGCCGCCGCACCGGCGTCGACGGCGACCGCGTCCGGGACGATGCCGACGACCGGCGGGAAGAACATCGACCCCTCGTCGGTGGCGATGTCGACGGCGAGTCCGGCGGGTTCGCCCAGGGCGGGCACGATCTCGTCGACGATGCGCGCGCCGAGCAGCGCCGCGTACTCCAAGGGCCGGTCACCGGGCCCGTGGTGCAGGGCGAACCGGGCGAGCGCGGTCTCGTCGGTGAACCCGCAGATCCACCGCACCCCGCCCGAGCGCACCGACCACAGACCCCCGTCGGCCACCGGCACCAGCAGCACCGAGCGCCGCATCTCGCCCACCAGCGCGCGCGGGTCGTCGCCCCCGCTTCTGCGCTCCGCGATCCGCTCAGCGAGCGCCGCTCTCCACTGCTGCACGGTTCCTCCCCGGTCACAGGTGCCTCAAGGCACCGTAGATCAGGACGCACAGCACATGGGCATCGGTTCTTGTGAAGGTTCGCCGGGGGCCGGACGGGCTCCCGGCGGATCAGGTCTGCCGGGGACCGGCCGCGATCAGACGGGCGCCCCCCGCCCGGCGCCCGCCGCCGCGGTCGCGGGTTCCCGGCCGTCGTGTTTGAGGGGGCGCCACCAGGTGGGGTTGTCGCGGTACCAGGCGACGGTGGCGGCGAGGCCCTCGTCGAAGGGGACCTCGGGGGCGTAGCCGAGTTCGGTGCGGATTCTGGAGTCGTCCAGGGCGTAGCGCAGGTCGTGGCCCTTGCGGTCGGGGGCGCGGCCGACGAGGGACGGGTCGGCCCCGCACAGGTCGAGGAGCAGGTCGGTGATCTCCCGGTTGGTGCGTTCGGTGCCGCCGCCGACGTTGTAGACCTCGCCGGGGCGGCCGCCCGTCAGCACCAGCTGTACGGCACGGCAGTGGTCGGATACGTGCAGCCACTCGCGGACGTTGGCGCCGTCGCCGTAGAGGGGGACGGGGAGGCCGTCGAGCAGGTTGGTGGCGAACAGCGGGATGAGCTTCTCGACGTGCTGGTAGGGGCCGTAGTTGTTGGAGCAGCGGGTGACGGACACGTCCAGGCCGTGGGTGCGGGCGTAGGAGAGGGTGATGAGGTCGCTGGCCGCCTTGGACGCCGCGTAGGGCGAGTTGGGGGCCAGCGGCCAGTCCTCGGTCCAGCTGCCGTGGGCGATGGAGCCGTACACCTCGTCGGTGGAGACGTGCACCACGCGGGTCACGCCGGCGGCGAGGCTCGCCTCCATGACGTTGTGCGTGCCGACGCAGTTGGTGCTGACGAAGTCGGCGGCGTGCACCAGGGAGCGGTCGACGTGGGACTCGGCGGCGAAGTGGACGACGGCGTCGTGCCCGGGGACGAGGCCGCGCAGCAGCTCGCGGTCGCAGATGTCGCCGTGGACGAAGGTCAGCCGGGGGTGCTCGGCGGGGAGGTTCGCCCGGTTGCCGGCGTAGGTGAGTTTGTCGAGGACGGTGATGTCGGCTTGCTCATATCCGGCGTACTCGCCGCTCAGCATCGCTCGCACGTAGTGGGAGCCGATGAAGCCGGCCGCGCCGGTGACCAGGATACGCATGCGGCTCACGGTGGCCCGGGACGCTAGAGAACCCCTACACCCGCGATCGACGCGTGCGGCGCGGGCGTCCCGCGTTCCATCGGCGTTCCGTCCAGGTTCAAGACGCGTCGACCAGGGTGGGGGCATGATCCCAACGCCCAAGGAGCAGTCATGACCGAGGCGCAGAAGGTCCCCGACGTGCGCAAGACGGTGACGGTGGACGTGCCCGCGGACCGGGCCTTCGCCATTTTCGCCGAGCGTCCCCTCGAATGGTTCCCCGAGCGGCACGTCTTCGTCGAGGACCGGGTGTCGCTCACCATCGAACCCTTCGAAGGCGGCCGCTACTACGAGGTCGGCGCCGACGGCACCGAGATCGCCTGGGGCACGGTGGTGGAGTGGAACCCGTCCAAGCGGATCGTGCTGACCTGGCGGGTCGGCCCGAACTGGCAGCCGATCTTCGACGACGAGAAGGCGAGTTTCATCGAGGTCGACTTCGAGCCGCTCGGGCCCGGGCGGACGTCCGTGGCGCTCACGCACAGCGGACTGCACCGGCACGGCGAGATCGCGCCGCAGATCCACGCGGCGCTCGACGGCCCGAGCCCGGGGGACACGCTGGCCCGCTACGAGCAGGTCGTCGCCCGGGTCTCCGCGGCGGCGAAGGCGGTCCCCGTGACCCTCGTCAACAGGTTCCAGCTGACGGGGGAGGCCGAGGAGTTCGAGAAGGTCTTCGCCGCGACCTCGGCCTTCTTCGCGGCCCAGCCGGGTTTCGTCGAGCACACGCTGCACCGCCGGATCGGCGAGCCCGCGTCGTACGTGAACATCGCGCGCTGGGCGGACGGCGCCAGTCTGCGGGCGGCGGTGGCGCAGCCGGAGTTCCAGCCGCACAGCGCGGCGCTGCGGGCGCTCGCCGTGTCGACCCCGGAGCTGTTCGAGGCCCGTCTGCGGGTGACGGCCGCCGACGCCGAGTGAACGACCGGGGGCGGGAACGGCGTGCGTCGCCGTTCCCGCCCCCGGGTCAGGTCGGCTGGGTGAACAAGGTGGTCGGGGCGACGAAGTCGAGCGCGGGATCCGCCGACAGGATCGCGTGCTGCAACTGCTGCAGTCGCGCCGACGGTTCCAGCCCGAGCTCGTCGGCCAGCTCGCTGCGCACCCGCTGGTAGACCTCCAGGGCCCGCCAGCGCTGCCCCGAGCGGTAGAGGGCGATCATGAGCTTGGCGCAGAAGTTCTCGTGCATCGGATTGCGGGCGACCAGCACCGCGAGTTCGCCGAGCAGCATGTGGTGCCTGCCCAGGTGCAGTTCGGCGGCGATACGGGTCTCGAGCAGGCCCAGCCGGCTCTGCTCCAGGCGCGTGGCCTCGATGCTGAGGTGGACCCCGCGCAGGACGTCGATCAGGGCGTCCCCCGACCACAGGTCGAGGGCCTGGCGGGCCACCCGGTAGGCCTCCACGTGGTCGCCGTTCTCCGAGGCCTGGTTGGCCTCCTCGACGAGCCCGTCGTAGAGCTGGGCGTCCACCATCACCGCCTCGGGGGCGAACAGGTAGCCGTTGTAGCGGGTCAGCAGGACGTCCTTGGCCGAGCCCGACAGCACGACCCGGCCGATCAGTCTGCGCAGTTGCAGGATGTAGGTCTGCAGGGTCGTCAGCGCGCTGCGCGGTGGTTTCTCACCCCAGATCTCCTCGACCAGGGTGGACACCGACACGACCTCACCGGCCCGCAGTGCCAGCAGTGCGAGGACCTGGCGCGGTTTCGCCGCCGTGGGCGCGATGCACCGGCCGGCCCCGGTGGCCTCCATCGGCCCGAGCACGTTTATTTCCAGCAACTTTTCCCCCTCTACGTGGCGCTTCTTTTCAGCCTCTGCGGTTACCTTCGAAGAATGCACGACCGGAATTGAGGCTCGGAACTGCCGCTGTCACCAATGCGCATGAGGTTCACAGGGCCCAGGTATGGGTTTTTCATACGCGTGACGCGAACAAGTCAGACGATCAGCAGCTTGGTGTCCTCGGGGAGGGCGGGAGAGCCCACCATCCTGGCGGTGCGCCGCCAGCGCCGGCGGCCCAGCACGACCCAGTCGGGCCGCCTCCTGCGGACCAGGCCGGCGACGGTTCTGCCGGTGTCGCTGTAGGTCGTGTGCAGGGTCCACTTCACGGCCCTGCCCTCCAGGAACGCGCCGACCTTGAGCAGGGACTCCAGTTCGAGGTCGGTGGAGTCGAACGCGGCCGCCAGGGAGCAGTCGAGGAGCAGGGTCCACGGCCGCCGCAGGACCAGGACGAGGACCAGGTCGCCGCCGTGTTCCTCGGCCAGGGCGACGGCGCAGCGCATGAGACCGCTGTCCACCGTCCACATGACCGCGACGACGGGACGAGGGCGCCGCAGTGCCATCTTCCGCTCCTTCCCGCTCGTTCCGGCTAGCCGAGGGAGTTCAGGCAGGCGACGAGGGTGCGTGCCTGCACGTTCACGTACTGGCTGTGCCGGAGCAGCGCGGTGAGCTGGCTCACCGTCGCCCAGGCGTGACCGGGCGGCAGGCCGTCCGCCGGCGCCGCGTCCGTCTCGGCGACGACATAGCGGCTCACGGCGTTCAGGAAGCGGCCGCCCTCCTCGGCGTGGAGTGCGTCGTAGTGGATCCGCGGGGAGCCCTGGACGGGGACGTGGGCGAGGAACGGCGAGGTCTCCTCCTCGAGTTCGCCGGCCGACATGCACTGGACCGTCGGGGCCAACTCGACGCCGTCCCCGAAGCCGCCCTCGGCCGCGGCGCGCACGAGGACGTGGAGCACGCCGTCGAACTCCCTGACCAGGAAGGCGGACAGGCCCCTGCCGACCGGCTCTACGAGCGGCTGCGACCAGGAGGCGACCTCCCGGCTGCCGGCCCGTACGTCGGCGGCGACCACCCGGAAGTGACGGCCGTCGTCGCGGCTGATCTCCTTGTCGTCGCGGTGCCAGCCCGGCAGGGCGCCGAGCGGGAGCCGGCCGGCCTCGAGCCGGCAGTCGGCGCGCAGCCCGGTGAACCAGCTCAGCAGCTCGGCCGTGGTCGACACGGCGCCGGCGTCCGGGTCGCGGGAGGCGGCCAGCGAGCGGCTGAACCGGTCGGCCGCCCCGGCCTCCGGCCCCACCGGGGGCAGGCACGCCAGCACCGTGCGCGAGTCCATGTTGATGACGTTGTCCCTGGCCAGCAGGGCGTTGATCTGTCCGAGGGTCAGCCAGCAGAAGTCGTCCTCGAGGGGGACCGCCTCGTCGGCGGCCGCCTCGACGAGCATGTTCCGGTTCCGTTTGCGGTAGAACCAGTCGCCGTGCTCGGACTGCAGCACGTCGGCGATCACGCGGGCCGGCCGCCGGCCCGTGAAGTACTCCAGGTACTTGACCTTCGCGCCCCGGTGCACCTGCGTGTAGTTGCTGCGGGTGGCCTGGACGGTCGGCGAGAGCATCAGCGGCACCGGATTGCCCGGTTCCATCTTGGCCTGCATCAGGAAATGCAGGACCCCGTCGAACTCCTTGACGAGAATCCCGAGGATGCCGACCTCGGGCTGGTTGATGATCGGCTGGAACCGCTCGGCGGATCCGGGAGCGCGCAGACAGAGGCCCTCCACGGAGAAGAACCTTCCGCTTTCGTGCACGAGGTTCCCGATGTCGTTCTCGAATTTCCAGCCGCGCAGTCCGGAGAACGGAATGCGGTCGACCGTGAAGTCATGCGCACTCGCCCGTTCGGCCAGCCACGCGTCGAATTCGTCCATGTGCATCTGAACGCCCGCCGTCCGCTGGGCGGAGGCGGCGAGTCGGCTGGGAAGAACGAGGTCTTCCCGTGGCTTCAGCTTTTCCACACCCGACACACCCTCGTTGGCTGGGAATCGTTGGGCGGCCCACGCTGGACGGGGCCGCTCGATTTCCGCGGCAGCACTGCTGGAGCATTGCTCGGAAGCCGGGTTTTCCAGGCGTGCGCGAGCGCGATCCGAGTCGCCGGGCCCAAATTCTCAGAGCACGCACAACCCTCCGACACGGGAGATGGAAATGGCGGAACTGACGATCGACCGGCTCAAGGACATTCTGCGGATCAGCGCGGGCGAGGACGAGTCGGAGCAGCTCGCCGGCGACATCGGCGGGACCACGTTCGGCGAGCTCGGCTACGACTCGCTGGCCCTGCTGGAGACGGCGGCCCTGATCAAGCGCGAGTTCGGCGTCGACATCACCGACGACATGGAGCACCTGAACACGCCGCAGGCGATCACGGACTTCGTGAACGGCAAGTCCCTCGCGTGAGGGACTCCGACCGGACGGGACGGGAAGGACCCAGATGAGCGACAGGCGGGTAGCGTTCGTCACCGGAGCCAGCAGCGGCATCGGCCTCGCGGTGACCCGGACCCTCGCGGAGCAGGGGATGGCGGTGTACGGGTGCGCCCGGGACGCCGACAAGCTGGCCGAGACGCTGGAGAAGCTCACCGCGGAAGGGCTGGAGGTCGCGGGCGGTCCCTGCGACGTGACCTCCACCGAGGGCGTCCGTGCGGCCGTCGCGGCGGCCGTGGAGCGCTTCGGCCGTATCGACATCCTGGTCAACAACGCCGGCCGGGGCGGCGGCGGGGAGATCGCCCACCTCGACGAGCCGACCTGGCTCGACGTGATCGACACCAACCTCAACGGTGTCTTCCGCGTGACCAAGGAGGTGCTGGCGTCCGGCCGGATGGGCGAGAACGGCTACGGGCGGATCGTCAGCATCGCCTCCACCGGGGGCAAGCAGGGCGTCGTCTACGCGTCGCCCTACTCGGCCTCCAAGCACGGGGTGGTCGGCTTCACCAAGGCCGTCGGCCTCGAACTGGCGAAGTCGGGCATCACCGTCAACGCGGTGTGTCCCGGGTACGTCGAGACGCCGATGGCCGAGCGGGTCAGGTCCGGGTACGCGGACTTCTGGGGCGTCTCCGAGCAGGACGTCCTGGAGAAGTTCAACGCCAAGATCCCGCTGGGGCGTTACTCGACCCCGGAGGAGGTCGCGGGCCTGGTCTCCTACCTGGTGACCGACACCGCGGCGTCCATCACGGCGCAGGCGATCAACGTCTGCGGCGGGCTGGGCAACTACTGAGCGCGCGACGGCTCCGGCCGTCGCGCGCCCGGCGCCCGAACGACGCAACACAACTGAACGACGCAACACAACTGAACGACACAGCAGAGGGAGGGAGTGCCAGGCACCCCCTCCCTCAAGTCGTTTTCACCACTTGACCGGCAGTGACCACACGCCGTAGACGACGGAGCCCTCCTTGGTGCGGATGTCCTCGTAGGGCACCGCGAGCTGGAGGTCCGGGAAGCGCTCGAAGATCTTGGTGAGGGCGATCTCCAGCTCGACCCGGGCCAGGTCCGCGCCGATGCAGTAGTGCGCACCGTGCCCGAAACCGAGGTGGCGCCGGGTGCCGCGGGAGAGGATCAGCTCGTCGGGCCGCTCGAAGACGGAGGCGTCCCGGTTGGCCGGCAGGGCCAGGCACAGGATGCCGTCGCCCTTCTTGATGGTCACGCCGCCGAGCTCGATGTCGTCCAGGGCGACCCGGGGCACGGCCAGGTCGCCGATGGTGATGTAGCGGACGAGTTCCTCGATCGCCGGGCCGATCAGCGACGGGTCGGCCTTGAGCTGCTCCAGCTGCTCGGGGTTGCGCAGCAGGGCCATGGTGCACAGGGAGATCATGTTGGCGGTCGTCTCGTGCCCGCCGTTCATCAGCAGCCGGCACAGGTTGACCAGGTCACGCGTGGTGTACTCCTCGCCGGACTCCCGGTAGGCGATGATCGCCCGGCTGAGCAGGTCGTCGCCCGGCTCGCGCTCCTTGAGGCCGACCAGCTTCTCCAGGTACCTGCCCACCTCCACCATCGCGGCCTGCCGCTGGTCGGGGGTGCTGTGGCCGCCCAGCAGGTTGGTGCCGTGCTCGGCGAAGAACGCGTGGTCCTCGTACGGCACGCCGAGCAGTTCGCAGATCATCGACATCGGGACCGGCAGCGAGACGATCTCGTGCAGGTCGGCCGGCGAGCCCGCCGCCTCCAGGGCGTCGAGGCGCAGGTCCACGTTCTCGACGATCTTCGCGCGCAGCTGCTGGACCCGGCGGTTGGTGAAGGTGACGGCGGCCTTGCGGCGGGTGGTGGTGTGCTCGGGGGCGTCGTAGCCGATGAAGGAGGTCTCGGTGCGGAACTCCGGCGGGGCCTCGAAGTAGAAGGGGAAGTTGTCGTGCTTGCGCGAGGAGCTGATGCGCGGATCGGTCAGCAGCTGGCGTATCAGGTGATAGTCGGTGACCGCCCAGACCTCGAGGCCGGTGATGAGGCTGACCTTCGTCACCGACCCCTTCTCCATCATGGGCCCGTACTCCTCGGGCATGGAGAAGGGGCACTTGCGCTTGTAGGGAAACGTCGACTGTTCGGTCGTGGATTCGGCGGCGTTCACCGACATGACTACTCCTTGTCTCCGGCGAATTCAGAAGGTCGGCTCGGAATCGCGTTCCGAGACGAACGCGAAAGGAAAGAAGTGCGCTGCCGGGCGTAATGCGCCAGGCAGTCCTCGTAGCGGGGCAGAATGCCGAGTTCGGCGGCCCGGGACAGGCTCGGCGCCTGAAGGTCCTTGGGCGCCACCACCGGTTCCTCCGTCAGGGGCCAGGGCAGGGCCAGATCCGGGTCGAACGGGTCGATCTCGAACGGCGTGCCCGGGATGTACGGGGTGTCGAACACGTAGCTCACGCAGGAGTCGTCGGTCAGTGACACGAAGCCGTGCGCCATCCCGTCGGGCAGGAACACCGCCGTGCCCTTCCCGGGCTCCAGCAGACTGACGTCGTGGCCGCCGAACGTCGGCGAGCCGACGCGCACGTCCAGCACGACGTCCAGCACGGCGCCCCGGACACAGGTGACGTACTTGGCCTGGCCCGGCGGCAGACTCACCCCGTGCATGCCGCGCAGCACGTTGCGGTGGTTGACGGAGAAGTTGGTCTGCACCGGCCGGAACACCTGGCCGGTGACGCGGGTGAACTCCTCGTCCCGGAAGGACTCGAAGAACGCGCCCCGCTCGTCGCCGTGGATTCGCGGCCGGATGCGGTAGGCGTCCCGCACGGCCATCTCCTCGATCTCCATGGCCCGCGAAGCTACGAGACACGGCTCGAGCACCGCTGGTGGCGGCGGCTCAAGTGCGGCTCGAGTGGCGGGCGGTTGCATGACCAGCATGAGGATTCTCGTGAGCACCGGCCCGAGCTACGGGCTCTACTGTCCGGTCGTCCCGCTTGCCTGGGCGCTGCGCGCGGCGGGTCACGACGTGCTGGTCGCCGCACCGGAGAGCCTCGCCCCCGTGGCGAACGGCTCGGGGATGCCCTTCATCCCCACCTACGGGCCGATGCACATGCGCGAGGTCATGGCCCACGACCGGCAGGGCAACCCCATCGCGTTCGCGCGTGAGGAGCCCCAGATGCTGGAGCAGGCCGGCCGCGGCTTCGGCCGGCTCGCCGCCCGCACCCTGCCCGGCCTCCTCGACGTCGCCGAGAAGTGGAAGCCCGACGTCATCGTCGCCGAGCCGCACACCTACGCGGCCGGCGTCGTGGCGCAGCTGAAGGGCATCCCCTGGGTCGAGCACGGCGTCGGCCTCGGCTACTTCCGCGAGATGGACAAGTCGGGGGCCGACGAGCTGACGCCGGAACTGACCGAGCTGGGCCTGGGCGCCCTGCCCGAGCCGGACCTGGCGCTGGAGCCCTGCCCGGCCTCGCTGCTGCCCGCCGGGGGCGCCCACGGCGTCCCGATGCGCTACGTCCAGTACGACCCGCCGGCCACCGTGCCGTCGTGGGTGTTCGAGGCGCGCGAGCGGCCCCGCCTGCTGCTCACGCTGGGCACGGTGGCGCCGGCGGCCGGCGGGGCCCGGGTGCTCAAGGACCTGGTCAACTCGCTGCCCGCGCTCGGCGTGGAGCTGCTCGTCGCGGTCGCCGACGACATCGTCCCCCAGCTGGGGCCGCTGCCCGACGCGGTGCTGGCCGCCGGCTTCCTGCCGCTGGCCTCGGTGCTGCCCTCCTGCGACCTGGTGGTCCACCACTGCGGCGGCGGCTCCACCATGGCGGCGATCCTCGCGGGACTGCCGCAGCTGCTGGTCCCGCAGCCGATCGTCGCCGAGCAGTACGACAGCGCGCGCCGCGTCACCGCGTACGGCTCCGCCCGCCAGCTGGTGGGACAGCCCATCGACCCGGAAGCCGTCGTGGAGAACTGCCGCGCCCTGCTCGAGGACGAGTCGTACGGCGTCAAAGCCCGGGCACTGCGCGCGGAGGTGGCCGCGATGCCGTCCCCGGCGTCCGTCGTGCCCGTCATCGAAGAGCTCGCCGGCGCCAGGCCGGGACGGTAGGGAAGGAAACCCCGTTGAGCGACACCAACAGCCGCGCGCACCTGCTGCCGGAGACGCTCGAGGTGCGCGGCGCCCGCGAGCACAACCTGCGCGGCGTCGACGTGGACCTGCCGCACCGCAACCTCACGGTGTTCACCGGCGTCTCCGGCTCGGGCAAGTCGTCCCTGGCCTTCGCCACGATCTACGCCGAGGGCCAGCGGCGCCAGCTGCAGAGCATGTCGACCTTCGCCCGCCAGTTCATGCACCAGATGGACAAGCCGGACGTGGACCACATCGGCGGCCTGTGCTCGGCCGTCGCGGTCGACCAGCGCTCCTCGGCCTCCCGCAGCCCGCGCTCCACGGTGGGCACGGTCACCGAGGTGTACGACCTGCTGCGGGTCGTGTTCGCGCGGATCGGGCACCCGCACTGCACCGTGTGCGGGACGGAACTGGCTCAGGACGCCTGCCCGCAGGGCCACGACAGCGCGCTGCCCGAGATGACCAACGGGGCCTTCTCCTTCAACCTGCCCTTCGGCCAGTGCACCGCCTGCCAGGGCGTCGGCACCCGGCTCGAGGTGGACCCCACGACCCTGGTCGCCGACCCGGGCCGCTCCCTGCTGGAGGGCGCGATCACGCCCTGGCGGCCCACGTTCACCGAGCCGGAGCGGATGAAGGCCCGCGCGGTGGCGCACCTGCTGGGCGAGGACGAGAACACGCCCTGGGAGGACCTCTCCGAGGGGCTGCGGCACACCCTGCTGCACGGCACCGACATCAAGGTCCGGGCCCGCAAGTTCGACAAGCCCGGCGACCCGGTCAAGGACGTCGTGTTCACCGGGGTGGTGCCCTGGCTCTACGAGCGCTACCGCAAGTCCGGAGGCGAGAACTTCGGGCAGCTGGAGAACTACATGCGGCCGGCGCCCTGCCGTGAGTGCGGCGGCGGCCGGCTCAACCCGGCGCAGCTCGCGGTCCGGGTCGCCGGACGCGGCATCGCGGAGGTGACGGCGCTGCCCGTCTCCGTGTCGCTGCGCTTCTTCCAGGAGCTGGACGTCGCGGAGCGCGAGCGCGCCGCCGTGGGCCAGGCCCTGGAGGAGATCGTGCAGCGGCTCGGCCATCTGACGCGGATGGGCCTGGAGTACCTCAGTCTGGACCGTCCGGCGCGCACCCTGTCCGGCGGCGAGTCGCAGCGCATCCGGCTGGCGGGTCTGCTCGGCACCGACATGTTCGGCCTGCTCTACGTCCTGGACGAGCCGACCACCGGTCTGCACCCCAGGGACATCGAGAAGCTGGTGGCCACCCTTCAGGACCTGCGCGACCAAGGCAACACGGTGCTCATCGTCGAGCACGACCACCAGATGATCAAAGCCGCGGACTGGGTGGTGGAACTCGGTCCTGCGGCCGGCGAGCACGGTGGCGAGCTGCTGTTCAGCGGCCCGGCCGAGCAACTGCTCGGCGACCCGGACTCGCCGACCGGCGGCTACACCAGCGGCACGCGCGGCATCGCGGTGCCCGCGAGCCGGCGGCCCGGGGCGCCCGACCGCCGGATCGCCGTGTACGGCGCGAAGGAGAACAACCTCGCCGGGTTCGACGTCGCCTTCCCGCTCGGCACGTTCATCGCGGTGACCGGGGTGTCGGGGGCCGGCAAGTCCACGCTGGTGGACGACATCCTCTACCCGGCGGTGGAAGGCGCCCTGGGCGGCGACGCGCCGGCGCCGGGCGCGCACACCAGGATCGAGGGGCTGCAGCACGTCGACCGGGTGATCAGGGTGGACCAGGCGCCCATCGGGCGTTCGGGCCGGTCGACGCCGGCGACGTACACCGGGGTCTTCGACAGCGTGCGCAAGGTGTTCTGCCAGACCGCGGAGGCGAAGAAGCGCCGCTACAAGCCGGGCCGGTTCTCGTTCAACTCGCCGGGCGGGCGGTGCGAGACCTGCACCGGCGACGGCTCCATCAAGATCGAGATGCAGCTGCTGCCCGACGTCTTCCTGCACTGCGAGACCTGTGACGGCACCCGCTACAACGCGGAGACGCTGGAGATCGTTTACCGCGGCAAGAACATCGCCGAGGTGCTGGCGATGCCCGTCGAGGAGGCGCTGGAGTTCTTCGCGGGGGAGCCCGCCATCGAGGCTCCGCTGCGCGTGCTCGACGAGGTCGGCCTCGGCTATCTGCGGCTGGGGCAGTCGGCGACCACGCTCTCCGGTGGCGAGGCCCAGCGCGTCAAGCTCGCCAACGAGCTGCAGCGCAGGGCGGGCGCGCACACCCTCTACCTGCTCGACGAACCGACCACCGGCCTGCACTCCAGCGACATCGAGCGGTTGCTCTCGGTGCTGCACAGCCTGGTGGACAAGGGGCACACCGTGCTCGCCGTGTCCCACAACCTCGACCTGATCAAGACGGCGGACTGGGTGGTGGACATCGGTCCGGAAGGCGGCGACGGAGGCGGCGCGCTGGTCGCCGCGGGGACCCCCGAGCAGGTGGCCGGGCAGCCGCACGGCCACACCGGGCGCTTCCTGCGCGACGTGCTGGGGACGAGCGGGCGGCCGTGATGAAGGGGTCGCCCGCCACGGGCTCGGAGCCGGTCCGGATCGGTGTGCTGGGGTGCGCGGACATCGCCCGCCGCCGGGTGCTGCCCGCCTTCGCGGCGGACCCCGGCAGCCGGGTGGTGGCCGTGGCCAGCCGGGACGGCGGCCGGGCCCGCGAGGTGGCCGACCGGTTCGACTGCGCCGCCGTGACGGGCTACGACCGCCTGATCGCCGACCCGGGCGTGGAGGCCGTCTACGTGCCGCTGCCCGTCGCCCTGCACGCCCACTGGATCGAACGGGCGTTACGGGCGGGCAAGCACGTGCTCGGCGAGAAGCCGCTCACCGGCGACGTCGACTCCACCCGGCGGCTGTTCGGGCTGGCCGCCGCGCGGGGCCTGGTGCTCGCCGAGAACTTCATGTTCCCGTGCCACCCGCTGCACCGGCGGGTGCGGGAGCTGCTCGCGGGCGGCGCCATCGGTGAACTGCGCAGCTTCACAGGGGAGTTCGCCATCCCCGCGCCGCCGCCGGGCGACGTCCGCTACGACGCGGGCCTCGGTGGCGGCGCCCTGCTGGACATTGCCGTCAACCCGCTGCTCGCCGCCCGCTTCTTCCTCGGTCCCGCGCTCACGGTGTGCGGGGCGCGGCTGCGCCGGCACCCCGTGCACGGCGTGGACACCGGGGGAGCGGTCCTGCTGGCCGCACCGGACGGCGTCACCGCGCAGGTGGTGTTCGGCATGGAGCACGCCTACCGGGCCGGGTACGAGCTGTGGGGGAGCGCGGGGCGGATCCGGGTGGAGCGCGCCTACGCGCCGCCCGCCGACCACTGCCCGGTGATCCGGGTGGAGCGGCCGGAGGGCGTGGAGGAACTGGTCCTGCACCCCGAGGACCAGTTCCTCGCGGCGGTGCGCGCGTTCTCGCACGCCGTCCGGCAGAGCCGGCCGCCGGCCCGAGGGCCGGGGCGGACTCTCCAGCCCCCGCCCGCCCCGCAGGCCCCGCCTTCCCCGTCCTCCCCGCGGTCGCCGGGAACCCCACAGACCTCACAGACCCGCGACGGCCTCGGGGCCGAGCGCGGTCTTCGCGAACGGCACCAGGAGCGGGCCCTCACGGTCGCCCGGCTGGTGGCCGAGGTTCGAGCGGCGGACAAGGCCGCTTCCAGCGCCGCACAGCACCCTGTTCCGAGCTGGGACGACCCGAGAGGGGCCTTATGAACTCCGCTGTCACCGACAAGCTGCGCTGTGAGCGCATCACGAAATTCCGTGACGTCATACCCGGCGACGGTCCGGGCAGGCTCTCCTCTCCCGCCGGGGATCTCGTGAGGTTCGCCAACGGCGACGCCTACCGGTTCGCCGCGTACTGGGACTGCCTGCCGGGCGGACCGTGCCGCGGAAACCACTACCACCTCGACAAGACCGAGGTGATGTTCGTGATCTCCGGCGAACTGAGAGCCGCGTACTACGACCTCGACACCGGCCAGCGCTTCGACACCGTGCTGGTCGCCGGGGACCTGGTCACCGTCCACCCGCGCCTCGTGCACAGCTACATGGCGCTCAGCCCCACCCAGGTGGTGGAGGTGGCCTCGCACGCCTACTCGCCGAGCGACACGCATCCCTACGTGTTGCTCTGACCGACCAACCCGCCGCACACACCCCCCATAGAAGGAGAAGATCGTGACCGCTCTGGAAGCAACGTCGTCCGGAGAGCAGGAGGGAGAGCTCAATCCCAAGCGCTGGATCGCGTTGACCGTGATCCTCGTGGCCGCGTTCATGGACATGCTCGACAGCACGATCCTGAACGTGGCGATCCCCTCCATCCGAACGGATCTCGACGCCGGCTACGCGGACATCCAGTGGGTCACCGCCGGCTACCAGCTCGCTTTCGCCCTGCTGCTGATCCTCGGCGGCCGGCTCGGCGACATCTACGGCCGCAAGCGGATCTTCCAGATCGGCGTGGCGGGCTTCACGCTCGCCTCGCTGGCCGCGGCCGTGTCGGTCGACCCGGGCATGCTGATCGTGTCCCGGCTGGCCCAGGGCGGCTTCGCCTCGATCATGGTGCCGCAGGTCCTGGCCATCATCCACGTCAGCTTCCCGCCGCAGGAGCGCGCCAAGGCGTTCGGCATGTTCGGCACGGTGGCCGGTCTCGCCGCGCTCACCGGTCTGAGCCTCGGCGGCCTGCTGGTCGAGTGGGACCTGTTCGGCCTGGAATGGCGGCTGGTGTTCCTCATCAACATCCCCGTCGGCCTCTTCGGTCTGATCGTCGGGCAGAAGAGCATCGTCGAGTCCAAGGCGCCGGTCGCGCTGCGGCTGGACATCGTCGGCGCGGTCCTCGCCGCCGTCACCCTGTTCCTGCTCGTCTTCCCGCTCATCCAGGGACGCGAACTGGGCTGGCCGGCCTGGGGATTCGTCCTGCTGGCGCTGACGCCGGTGGCGCTGTTCGTGTTCATCCGCCAGCAGCAGGCCCGTACCCGCAAGGACGGTTCGCCGCTGGTCGCGCTGAACCTGTTCCGGCTGCGCAGTTTCTCCTCCGCGCTCAGCGTGCAGCTGGCGTTCAACATCGGCGTCGGCGTGTTCTTCCTGTCCTGGAGCCTGTACATGCAGGTCGGCCTGGGCTGGAGCCCGATCCGCGCCGGTCTGACCAGCCTGCCGTTCTGCATCGCCACCTTCATCACGTCGGCGCTGTCGTACGCCTTCCTCGCCGCGAAGATGGGGCGCAAGCTCCTGCAGCTCGGCGCGGTGCTGGTGCTGCTGGGCCTCGGCTCCTACATCTGGGTGGTCGAGCACTACGGCAGCGGCGCCACCAGCTGGAAGATGGCGCTCCCGCTGGCCCTGTTCGGCCTCGGCTTCGGCATGGTCATGTCCCCGATCCCGGACATGGCCACCAGCGAGGCTCCGCGGCAGGACGCGGGCTCGGCCTCCGGCCTGGTCAACACCAACCAGCAGCTCGGGTTCGCCGTCGGCACGGCCCTGGTCAGCGTCATCTTCTTCGGCGCGCTCGGCGGCAACGCGGCCGACAACTCCCGGGAGGCGGCCCCGCAGCTGCGCAAGGACCTGGCAGCCGTGTCGGTCACCGGGCAGGGCGCGGACCGGGTCGTGGACTACTTCGTGCAGTGCACGAGCGACCAGGCGAAGGAGAAGGACTGGACCGTCCAGGCGCCGAGTTGCGCCAAGGCCCCGTCCGAGCTCACCGGCAACCCGAAGGTCGCCGCGGTGTTCGCCGACACGGGCAAGCACACCAACGCGCTCACCTTCGCCGACACGTTCGCCCACGCGCTGCGCTGGTTCATCGGCGGCATGGTCCTCACCCTGCTGCTGACGTTCCTGCTGCCCCGCAAGAACGCGGCGCACGGCGAGCAGGCAGGGGCCGGCACGGAGCCCAAGGCCGTGGCGGAGAACGTCTGACGGTCGCGGACCGCGACGAGAACCGGGCCGCGGCCCGTGGGGCAGACCGCCCCGCGGGCCGCGGCCTGCACGTTGTGCGCCGGTCCGACCGCCCCGTGGTGCGCCCGGGACGAAGCCTGCTGAAGCCGTCATCCGGCGATCATGAATTCTTCATCACCGGCCGGTGAGCACGGCACTACTGCGGCCCTCCTCCTCTCGGCGAGACTCCTGGTCAGACGCCGAAGCCGCGGAGAACACCGACCGGCAGGACGACGGCGCACCGCACGGTCACACCGACCGCGTCACAGGGCGCGGTTCACAGACGATCGAGGGGGAGACCATGTCCGCACAGCACCTTTCCGAGGACCTGTTCATCGAGGAGTACAACCCGGCCGGCCCGTGGGCCGCGCCGACCGATTCCTTCGTCTGCTGGGCCGAGTCGGCCGTGCCCGCCACCACGGACCACAGCGGGGTCTGACGGTGATCCGGTCGGCTTCGGGGAAGCCCCGCCTGGGCTTCAAGGAACACCTGACGGTCCAGATCGTCCCCGGGGAAGCGGTCTACCTGATGTCCGGGCGACGCGTCATCACGTTGCACGGCGCGGAGATCTGCCACCTCGCGGAACTGTTGGACGGCGTCAGGACGCGCGACGCCATCCTCGCGGAGGCGTCCGGGCGACTGCCGGTCGAGCGAACGCTGCGGCTGCTCGACCGTCTCACCGAAGCCGACCTGCTGGCCGAACTGCCCGAGTCGCGGGCCGACGACGCCGCGGAGCGCGCGTACTGGGAGGCCGCCGGTCTCAGCGGCGGCGCCGTCCGCCCCGCGGCCACCGTGCACACCGTGGCGGTGGGGGGCGTCGGACCCGAGACACTGCACACCGCCGCCGTGGCGGCCGGCCTGCGCACCGGGCCGGCCGCCGAGGCGGACCTGATCCTGGTGGCCTGCGACGACTACCTCGACCCCCGGCTGCGCGAACTCGACCGGGAGTACCGGGAGGCCGGGCGCTGCTGGCTGCCGATCCAGCTGCACGGCACCGAGACCTGGATCGGCCCGTTCCTCGGTGTGCCCGACGGCCCGTGCTGGTCCTGCCTGGCCGAACGGCTGTGGCGCAGCCGCCCGGTCGAGGCCAGGCTCCAGCAGGGACTGGGCCGCTCCGGGCCGCTGCCCCGCCGACCCTGCGCGGTCCCGGCGAGCCTGCTCGCCGGGCTTCACCTGGCCGTGCTGGAGGCGGTCAAATGGCTGGCCGGCCTGCGCCACCCCGGGCAGGACGCGCTGTGGACCCTGAACGGACTGATGCTGACGGGCAGCCACCATCCGGTGAGCCGGCGCCCGCAGTGCCCGGACTGCGGCGATCCCACGCTGGTCGCCGCCAGGGTCGAGGCGCCCGTGGTGCTGAGATCCCGGCCCAAGGCGGACTGCGACGGCGGCGGGCACCGGGCCCTCGGCCCGGAGGAGATGCTCCGGCGCTACCGGCGGCACGTGGACCCGCTCACCGGCCTCGTCCGGGAGATCCGCCGCGACCCGCGCGGCCCGGCGTTCCTCAACGTCTTCCACGCCGGGCACAACCTTGCCCTCACCCACCACGACCCGCGCGGCTGGCGCACCGGGCTGCGCGCCACCAGCGCGGGTAAGGGCAGCACCCCGCTGCGGGCCGAGGTGAGCGCGCTCGCCGAGGTGCTGGAGCGGCACAGCGGCCACCTCCAGGGCGACGAGCCGATGCTGCGCGCGTGTTACGACGCGCTCGGCGAGGAGGCCGTCCACCCCGACTCCGTCCAGCTCTTCGCGGCCGGTCAGTTCACCGGCCGCGCCCGCTGGAACGCCGAACACGGCGCGTTCCAGCAGGTCTGCGAGCCCTTCGACGAGGGCCGGGAGATGGAGTGGACCCCGGTGTGGTCGCTCACCGAGCAGCGTCGCCGGCTGCTGCCCACGGCCCTGCTCTACTTCGGCGCCTCACGCCTCGCGGGCCGTCCGTACTGTCTCGCCACCTCCAACGGCGTGGCCGCGGGCGCGTCCTTGGAGGACGCGGTGCTCCAGGGGTTCCTGGAGCTCGTCGAGCGGGACGCCGTGGCCCTGTGGTGGTACAACCGGCTGCGCCGGCCCGGGGTGGACCTCGGCTCCTTCGACGACCCCTGGATCGCCGAACTGCGCACGGTCCACGCCGGTCTGCACCGCGAGGTGTGGGCCCTCGACCTCACCGCCGACCTCGGCATCCCCACGGTGGTCGCGCTGTCCCGCCGTACGGACAAGGCGGGGGAGGACATCACGCTCGGCTTCGGCGCGCACTTCGACCCCCGGATCGCGCTGCACCGCGCCCTGACCGAGCTGAACCAGATGCTCCCCTACGTCGTGGACGCCCGTGCCGACGGCGCCGGATACGGAACCGACGACGTCGAGGTGCTGCGCTGGATGCGCACCGCCCGGGCCGACGAACTCCCCTACCTGAGACCGGATCCGGAGCGTCCCGCGACGAACGCGGACACCCACCCGTACCGGCCCCGGGCCGATCTGCGGGAGGATGTCGCAGAGGCTGAGCGGATCGTCCGCGAGGCCGGACTGAACATGCTCGTGCTCGACCAGACCCGTCCCGACGTGGGGCTGCCGGTGGCCCGCGTCATCGTCCCCGGGCTCCGCCCCCACTGGGCCCGGTTCGCACCCGGCCGTCTCTTCGACGTGCCGGTGCGCAGCAAAGACCTGACCGAACCGACCCGCTACGAGGACCTCAACCCGGTCCCCCTGTTCCTGTGACCGTCCCCGTGATTCCCCCGCGATCGCGACCGTCCCCCCACCTTGGATCAGCCGTGCACCTTGGCAGTCTCGCCCCCCAACTGGTCAATCTGTGGTCCTTGAGGCCGGACATCGTTGTCGATCCGGACACCGATCCCGAGGACGCCCTCGTGCTGGAGACACCCTGGGAGGATCTCCGGATCAAGGAGCCGAGCGCCGCCCTGCGCGAGGCCGTGCGCCGGATGCAGCTCGGGCCGTCCGCCATCCCCAACATCCTGGCCTCGGCGGCGGACTCGCCCGGCGGTCCGGAGGGGCTGCTGGAGGAACTCCGGCCGCTGCAGCACCTGGTGGTGCGCACCCTGGCCGTCGGCGCGGCGCCGCTGCTCTCCGTGGTGCCGATCTCCGGGCAGGCCCGCTTCACCCGGCTGAAGCCGCTGCTCGGCCGGGTCTGCAGGCTTTCGAGGTTCGCGGTGATCCGCTGTGCGCCGGGCGGTCTGTCCGTCGAGTCCTCGCTCGTCGAGCACAAGGTGGAGCTGCACCACCCGGGCGTCATGGGGATGCTGGGCCGGATAGACGGCGCGGCGGACGACTTCGACGCGCCGCACCTTCCCGTGGTGGAGGCGGTCCGGTCGTATCTGGTCGCCGCCGGGGTGCTGGTGGTCGCCGAGGGGCCCGCCGGGTACGGCCCGGGCGGCGCCGAGCCCACCTTCGCGGAGGACCGCGACCCCGCGCTCACCGGCTGGTCCCCGGACGAGCTGATGGTGCACGCCGGCAGCCGCCGGGAGCGCTTCGGCCGGCCGCGCGGAGCCGCCTTCGCCCAGGTCGGCCGGATGCCCCCGCCTCCGGTGGTCAAGCCGCAGACGGAGCCGGACCCGGACCGCCCCGCGCACCGGATCGCGCTCGCCCGCCCCGTCCTCGACGCCCCGGCGGCCGCCGACCCGACCCTCACCGCGGTGCTCGAGCCCGGCGTCCGGCCGGTCGTCGAGGACGCCGAGCTGTCGCTGGACCGGCTCGGCGCCCTGCTGTACCGGTCGGCCCGGGTCCGCGCCCTGCTGCCGCCGGCCGACTTCGATCCGGCCGGCTACCCGACGAGCGAGCGCCCGTACGTCAGCGTCGACGACAGCTATGCGCTGGAGGTGTACGTCCTGGCCGACGAGGGGGCGTCCTGTCTGCCGCCGGGCGCGTACCACTACCGGCCGCTCGACCACTGCCTGGAGCGGATGGGCGGCGACCCCGGCGCCGCGGCCGACCTGGCGGGCACGGCCCGCGGCGGGGAGCCGGGCCCGGACGGGGAGCCGGCCGTGCTCATCGCCATATCCGCCCGGTTCGCCCGCGCCGCCTACAAGTTCAGCGGCACCGCCTACAGCAACGTCCTCAAGGACGTGGGAGCGCTCCAGCAGACGTTGACGCTGGTGGCGCGGGCCGTGGGACTGCAGTCCCGCATCCTGCCCGTCGGCGACGCGGACGCCTTCCAGCGGGCCGTCGGCCTGGACTGGCGGGTGGAGTCCAGCGTCGGCGACATGGTCATCTCGAGTCGTATACCGCCGAGTTGAGGGACTTGAGGGCCTGTCGGAAGACCGGTATGGTGCGCTTTCACCAGCTGGGACTCGGGGCGGGGGAGCGGTCGAGACGGCATGGAACCTATGGAACCCAACGATCTGCCGGCCGATGAGGCCGAAGCGACGGCAGCGCACCTCGCACCCAGGATCGCTGCGGGCATCACCACGGTCGTCCTGCTGGCCTTCGGCTTCGTGGCGGTCACCTATCTGACGGCCGCGCCGCACTCGGCGGCCCGGCTGGCCGAGGCGCTGGGGCTGCTCGCGCTGGTACTGGCGCTGCAGTTCTTCATCTCCTTCCCGCGGCTGCTGCCCAGGGTCGCGCCCCGGTCGGCGGCGCGGCTCGGCCGGCACCGGTGGTTCCTGCTGCTTCTGCAGGCGCTGCTGACCTATGCGCCCTTCCTGCAGTTCGGCCTGGCCTGGCTGCCGTTGCCCGGGCTGCTCGCGGGGTCGGCGCTGCTGGTGCTGCGCGACACGCGACAGGGGTGGACGGCGTTCGGCCTGGTCGTCCTGAGCACGGACCTGCTGCAGTTCGGCATCGGGCTCGGCTGGCGGAACGTCTCCTACACCACCGTGTCCACGATCCTGACCGGGCTCGTGGTGTTCGGTCTGTCCCGGCTCACCGATCTCGTCTCCGAGGTGCACCGCTCCCGCGCCGAGCTCGCGCAGTTCGCGGTCACCCAGGAGCGGCTGCGCTTCGCCCGGGACCTGCACGACCTGCTCGGCTACAGCCTGTCCACGATCACCCTCAAGTGCGAGCTCGCCTACCGGCTCACGCCGGTCACCGCAGACCAGGCCCGGCAGGAGATCTCCGAGGTCCTCGACATCTCCCGGCAGGCGCTGGCCGACGTCCGCGCGGTCGCCCACGGGTACCGGGAGATGTCCCTGTGCGACGAGGTGCGCGCCGCGCAGGCCATGCTCTCGATGCTCGGCGTGCAGGCGAAGGTGAACGTGGCGTCCGACTCGCTGTCGACCGAGGTGGACACCGTGCTGGCCACGGTGTTCCGCGAGGGGCTGACCAACATCCTGCGCCACAGCGAGGTCAGGCGGTGCGAGATCGAGACCGGCCGCCGGGCCGGTGCGGTCTGGTTCCGGCTGGCCAACGACGGTGTGGTCCGCGCCGGGTCGGTCCAGGGCGCGGAGCAGGGGGGCGGCAGCGGCATCAAGAACCTGACGTTCCGCGTGGAACGCCTCGGCGGACGCCTCACGGCCGGCGTCGACGACCACGGCTGGTTCGAACTCCGTCTGGAGATGCCCCTGGGCGAGGTCCGGGCCCCGGCCCGGACGCCCGTACCGTCCTGACGGCGGACGACGCGGAGCGGGACGCCACGGGGCGGGCCCCACGGAGACGGATCCCTGCCGGCCGGTGCCCTACGGCGAGGGCGCCCTACGGGGCGGGCGCCCTACGGGGCGGGCGCCCTACGGGGCGGGAGGCGCGGGGCGGGTCACAGCCAGCCTGATTCGCGGGCGATCCTGATGGCGTCCACCCGGTTGCGGGCGCCCAGCTTGGTGACCGCGGTGGTCAGGTAGTTGCGCACGGTACCGGTGGCGAGGTGGAGCTTCCTGGCTATCTGGGCCGCCTCCTCGCCCTGGGCCGCCAGCCTCAGCACCTCGACCTCGCGGGAGGTGAGCGCGCCCGGCTCGGTCTCCAGCGCGGCGAGGGCGAGCGTCGCGTCGAACGCGCGCTCGCCCCTGGCGATGGCCCGGATCGCGGCGGTCAGACGCTCCGGCTCGGCGTCCTTGGGCAGGAAGCCCTGGGCGTGGGCCGCCACCGCCCGGCGCAGATGGCCCGGCTGCCCCAGACCGGTGAGGATCAGGGTCCGGCACTCCGGGAGCGTGGTGTACAGCGCGGACGCCACACTGATGCCGTCCGTGCCGGGCAGGTCGATGTCCAGTACGGCGACGTCGGGCCGGCACTCCAGGGCGCGCGCCACGACCTCCGAACCGTTCGACAGCTCCGCGACGACCTCTATGTCCCCTTCGAGGCTCAGCAGGGAGACGAGTGCCCTGCGCAGCATATGGAGATCCTCAGCCAGCAAGACTCTGATCACGTGGTCATTCAAGCATCGCAATCTGGCCGTGTACGCAAGTTTCCTCAGATGGCTTGTTCGATTAGTGCCGTGCTGTAGTTCGCTGCTGCCCGGGTGATGTCGTAGCGCAGTGCCACGTGACTCGTCGCCGTCGTGACGTCACGCCAGACGCGTTGCAGCTCACCCGAGTCGCTGAGCCCCGCCGTGCCCGCCACCCGCACCAGCGCCGTGACGGCTTCGGCCGCCTGTTCGCCGGCGAACGAGGCATTCCGCTGATTGCGTGCCAAAAAGGTTGGCGTGAAAGTGCGGTCGTCGATCACGGCGGCGTTCTGCTCGACCAGATGACGCGCCGAGTCGATCCGCGCCGTCGCCCGGACCAGCTCGATCTGGACGGCCTCGGTGAGCCGCTTGCCCTTCAGCACGCGGACGGCCGCGGCCAGCGCGCCCTGCGCTGCGCCCACGGCGGGGGCCGCGAAGGTGGTGGCGCCGATCGCCTGGAAGGGGACGTTGTGCGCGGGCAGCGGACTCCAGCTGTTGACGCCGGTCTCCATCTCCGCGCGGGCGAAGGACAGATGGCCCGGCACGAACACGTCGTCGACCACCACGGTGTGACTGCCGGTGGCCCGCATGCCGACGCAGTCCCAGGACTGCACCACGCCGAAGGTCCCGCGGGGCAGCGCGAAGAAGCGCGGCCCCGCGTCCTCCTCGGACACGTTCGCGCACAGCAGCACCCAGTCCGCGAAGTCGACGCCGCTGATGTACTGCCAGCGGCCGGAGAGCCGGTAGCCGTTCTCGGCGGGCTCCGCGGTGCCCGCCGGCACCAGGCCGGTGGCGATGAGGACGTCGGCGCCCGAGCCCCACAGCTTCTCGTGCCCCTGCTCGGGCAGGTGCGCGGCGTAGCGGGAGGACGCGGCGAGCAGGGCGACGCACCAGCCGGTCGCGGCGCACGACGCCGACACCCGCAGCACGCCCTGCACGAAGTCGGCGACGGTCCCCTCGGTCCCGCCGAAGCGCGCGGAGACGAAGTGCCGCGCGAATCCGCTCGCGCGCAGGGCGGTGACGACGTCCGCGGACAGTCGTCCGGTGGCGTCGGCGGCCGCGGCGTGCCCGGCCGACAGGCCGGCCAGCTCGCCGGCCGCCGCCGACAGGTCGCGGGTGGAGAGGGTGGCGACGGTCATGGGAGTGGCTCCTCGGATGTGGGCGCGCGGGTGTCAGCCGACCGTCTCGAACCGGATGTCGTGGCGCCCGGTCCCGGAGGCGGCGAAGCTCAGCAGCCGCTCCCCCTCCTCGGTCAGTTCGGCGACGTCCCGGCGTGCCAGGGGGACGAAGGGCTCGACGACCAGGGTCGCGGCGTCCTTGGCGCGGTCGATCCGCCACAGGCCCCGCACGAAGCCGTCGATCAGAAAGGTGGCGCGGATGATGCCGTTGCTGGTGAAGATCCTCGTACGGTGCTCCGCCGCCATGATCCGTTCCCGGTCGGCGTGCGAGAGCAGGATGTTGTCGAACTCGGGCAGATACCGGGCGGGCAGCTCCTCGGACGGGTCCGGCAGCGCAGTCCCGGCCAGGTCGTACAGCACCGTCCCGGTCTCGTCCCGGTAGGTGCGCAGCGCCGGGCCGAGCCGGGTGAACGCCTCCTTCAGCCGGGTCAGACCGGACCATTTCTGCATGTCCTTGACGCTGGCCGGACCGAACGAGGCCAGATAGCGCCGTACATAGGCGTCGAGGGAGGCGTCCGGATCGAGACCGCGGCCCAGCCAGCGCTCGACGGTGGTGTGCGCGGCCTGGCCGCTGTGACCCCAGAGCCCGCGCGGCGGGACCTGGACCAGCGGCACCAGGTTGCGCACGGTCTGCGCCAGCGCGTTCGCGTCGTGCCCCGGCAGGCGCTGCGCCATCAGCGCGCCCAACTCGGCGAAGGTGAGCGTGCGTTGCTCGGCCAGCTCGGCGCCCAGCTGGGCGATCTCGTCGGTGTCCAGTCCCGCGACCTGCCGGCCGAACTGCCCCTTGACCGTGCGGGCCAGCATCTCGGCCAGCAGCGGACGCAGGGCGAGGCAGTCGTCGGCGGTGACGAGGTGGATGGTGGAGCGCATCAGGGCGATGCGCACCACCTTCCGCTCCCGGACCAAGGCCGCCAGGTCCTCGACCGCGAAGTCCTCGAGCCGGGTCCACAGCCCGATGTACGGCGGGTTGGGGGCCTGGGCCTGCAGTCCGGCCAGATGGGCGACGGCCTGCGCGGGCGACAGCGCGGACCGCCGGGCGAGCAGCTGGCGGTGGATCAACGCGCGGTTGAGCGCCTTCACGCTCAGGACCGGGCCTGCGGCGGTGCTCATGGTCAGGACAACCTCACCAGCGCGGTGCCGGAGAGCCGGCCCTTCAACAGGTCGATCATGGCCTGCGGCAGCGCGGCGACCCCGCCCTCCACCACGGTGTGCGGGAAGGAGATCCGGCCCTCGGCGAGCCACGCGCCGAACTGCGTGTTCCAGTCCTCGATCTGCTGCGGGGTGTGCAGCGTGGCGAAGCCCTGGAAGGACAGCTCGCGCGGGATGAGGCTCGTGAGGTCCAGCCGCGGGCGGGCGTCCTCGCCGTGCTGTGCGGCCAGCGACCCGCAGAGCGCGAAGCGGGCCCCGGGGGCGGCCGCCTGCACCGCGGCCTCGAACTGCTCGCCGCCGACGTTGTCGAAGAAGACCGTGATCCCGTCCGGGGCCAGCTCGCGCAGCCGGTCGGCGACCGGGCCGTCGTGGTAGTCGAACGCCGCGTCGTAGCCGGCCTCCCGGGTCAGGAAGTCGATCTTCTGCGGGGAGCCGGTGCTGCCGATGACCTTGACCGCGCCGAGCGCCTTGGCGATGTGGGCGGCGAGGCAGCCGACGCCGGAGGTGGCGCCGGAGACGAACACCACGTCGCCCTCGCGCACCTTGGCGATCTCCGCGAGCCCGCGCCAGGCCGTGGGCCCGTTGGAGAGGAAGTACTCGCTGCCGGGGAGCAGTTCGGGGTCACGCTTGAAGAACTGCCCGGCATAGCCCACGACATGGTCGCGCCAGCCGCTGAAGTGCTCGACCAGGTCGCCCACCGCCAGATCGGGGCTGGCGGACTTCACCACGGTGCCGACCGTACGGCCCCACATGGGCTGGCCCAGCTGGAACACGGGGATCGGGATGTCCAGCGAGGACTGCATCTGGTCGCGGTAGACCGTGCCGAGGGACATCCAGTCGTTGCGGACCACCACCTGACCCGGCTCCGGCTCGGCCAGCTCCGTCACGGCGACCTCGAAGTGGTCGAGGGAGAGCTCGCCGTCCGGGTAGGAGACGAGCCGCACCTCCTGGCTCTTCGTCGGCGTCCCGTCGGACATGTCGTCAGCTCCTTGTGCGAGGGATCGAAAGGGTCGTGCTGTGCCGAGGGTGCGGGGGAGGTCTCGAAGGGAGGTCGCGCCCGGCTGGAGCGTCCGGGGCCGCGGACCGCCCACAGCCATGATCGACGGCACACGGCTTCGGCGCCGGCGTTTCACCCACGCTCCAGCCGCTCTGGAGCGGCCGGGTGCACGGTGCGGTTCCCGCGAACCACCGGACCGTCGAAAGGGGTGCACCGTGTCGCAGACGCTGCAGCACTCGGAGCAGCACACCGGCCAGCACACCGAGCAGCACGCCGATCTCTTCCGGGAGATCGCCGCCTTCTACGCCCACCAGATGCCGCTGCTGGAGGCGCGCGACTTCGAGGCCTTCGTGCAGACCTTCACCGAGGACTGCTCCTTCGGCTACGAGGGCGCCTGGCAGCTGGCCGGCCGCCCCGCACTGCTGGAGGGCGTGCGCGCGAACATCTCCCGCTACGGCACCAGCACCATCCGGCACTGGTTCGAGAACCGCCGGGCCGAGCCGCAGCAGGACGGCTCGACCCGGGTCACGGCCACGTGTCTGGTCAGCGTCACCGACGAGAACGGCGACGTGACCTTCGAGCCGAGCTGTGTCGTCACCGACGAACTGGTGCGCACCGGGGAGGGGCTGCGCGTCCGCTCCCGGGTGATCCGCCACGACGTGCCCGACCCGGGCCGCTACTACGCCCGGCTCGCTGCGCAGCACGGCTGACCCGAGCGCCCACGACCGGCACGATTGGAGCAGAGAGAGCCATGACCACTCCCGCACTTCCCTCCCTCGAAGCCCGGGTGAAGCTGTACCGGATCGGCATGGGCTTCGCCGCCCTGCAGTTCGTCCAGGCCGCCGTCGACCTGAAGGTGGCCGACGCGCTGGACGACGAGCCGCTCGGCGCCGAGGAGCTGGCGAAGGCCGTCGACGCGGACCCGGACGCGCTCGGCCGGCTGCTGCGCGCGCTGTCCTGCCACGGCTTCTTCGAGGCGCTCGAGGACGGCCGGTTCCGGCACACCGAGCTGTCGCGGATGATCCGTCAGGACTCCACCTGGGGCGCCCCGGACGTCATCCGCTTCGGGTGGCTGCATGTGCCGGTCTCGGTGCTGCACCACACGGCGGACGCCGTGCGCACCGGCGAGGCGGCCTTCCCCAAGGTCTTCGGCACCCAGGCGCAGAGCTACTTCGTCAACGACGACCCCGAGGCCGGCGCGATCTTCAACCGGGCGATGACCGCCAACACCATCCTGCTCAACAACGCCCCCGCCCTGGTGGCGGCGCTCGCCCCGCGTCCCGGCGAGACGGTGATGGACGTGGGCGGCGGCCAGGGGCAGCTGCTGCTGCAGCTCATGGAGGCCTACCCCGACATCCACGGCGTGCTGCTCGAACTGGAGCAGGTGCTGCCGGGCGTCGACGAACGGCTGCGGGCCGGCGGCGCGCTGGCCGCACGCGCCGAACTGCTGGCCGGGGACTGCCGCGAGTCCGTGCCCGGCGGAGCCGACACCTACCTGTACAAGCACATGATGTACATGTGGGACGACGACACGGTCGTCGCCATTCTGCGCAACACCGCGCGGGCCGCGGCCTCCGGCGCCCGGGTGGTCGTCGTCGACATGCTGCTGGGCGGCGACAGCCCGTTCGAGGAGATCTGCACCGCCGTCGATCTGCTGATGGTGCTGATGGGCGGCGGGAAGCGGCGCAGCGTCGACCAGTTCGCGGCGCTGTTCGAACAGGCCGGCCTGGACTACCAGGGCGCGCGGAGCATCGAGGGGGACCAGTCGGTGCTGCTGACCGCGCTCGTCCCGTAGGGGCGCGGGGCGTCGGCAGGTCCCGGATGCCCGGGACGGCCGGATCGCTGCGGAGCACAGGGGTGGGAACGCCGTGGGCGTCCCGCCCCTGACGCATGCCGGGGCCCGGGCGGCCGCTTGAGGCGGGGTCCGCCGTGACACGAGCGGGCTGACCGACCGTGGCGTGAACGGACCCCTGCCACCATCCGCAGACTTTCGGGAGACAGCCATGCCGCACCTGCTGCACATCGACTCCTCCGCCATGTCCCGGGGCTCGGTCTCCCGGGAACTGGCCAAGACCTTCCGCCGGGCGTGGCAGAAGGAGAACCCCGACGGTGTCGTGACCTACCGGGACCTGGGCGCCGTGCCCGTGCCGCCGCTGACCGAGGCGGGCGTCACCGCGGGCTTCGTCCCGCCGGCCGCGCACGACGGCCACCAGCGCGCCGCCATGCTGCTGCGCGACGAGCTCGTCGAGGAGCTGCTGGCCGCCGACACGCTGCTGGTGAGCACCCCGATGTACAACTGGTCGATCCCCTCCACGCTCAAGGCGTGGCTCGACCAGGTGCTGGTCAACGACCGCACGATCACCTTCGACGGCAGCCCCGGCCCGCTGGCCGGCCGTCCCGCGACCGTCGTCGCCAGCTACGGCGGCGGCTACAGCCCGGGCGCTCCCATGGAGAAGGCCAACCACTGCGGCCCGTACCTGCAGACCGTGTTCGGCACCGGCCTCGGCCTCGACGTCGAGATCATCGCCGCCCAGCTCTCGCTGGCCCCCCGGGTGCCCGCGATGGCCGCGCTCGTGCCGCTCGCCGAGCAGTCCCTGGCACAGGCGCACCAGGCGGCCGAGAAGCGGGCCCGCGAGGTGTCCGCCGTGCCGGTGCGGTGATTGTCGAGTCAGTCACGAGCCAGACGCCGCATTCTCGTACAAACCAACCTGCATTGATCCAGGAGGCCATCGGTGTCCCGTCGCGCTGTGATCACCGGGCTCGGCGTCATTTCGCCAGGTGCCATAGGTGTCAAGGAATATTGGAGCCTACTTGCCGAGGGCAGGACGGCGACCAGGGCGATCTCCCACTTCGATCCCTCGGCTTTCCGCTCCCGCATCGCGGGCGAGGTCGACTTCCACCCGCTGAAGTCGGGGCTCACCCCGCAGGACGTGCGCCGCCTCGACCGGGCCGCGCAGTTCGCCGTGGTCGCCGGCCGGGAAGCCGTCGCGGACGCGGGCCTGCAGTTCGACGTCATGGACCCCACCCGGGTCGGCGTCGCCCTCGGCTCCGCCGTCGGCTGCACCACCAGTCTGGAGCGTGAGTTCACCATCGGCAGCGACGGCGGCCGGCTCTGGGAGGTCGACCAGGGCTACACCGTCCCCCATCTGTACGACTACGTGAACCCCAGCTCGATGGCGGCCGAACTCGCCACGCAGACCGGCGCGGAGGGACCGGTCACGCTGGTCTCCACCGGCTGCACCTCGGGCATCGACTCGGTGGGCTACGCGGCCCGGCTGATCGAGGAGGGCAGCGCCGACGTCGTCGTCAGCGGAGGCACGGAGGCCCCGCTGTCACCGATCACGGTGGTCTGCTTCGACGTGCTCCGCGCGAGCTCCACCCGCAACGACGACCCCGAGCACGCCTGCCGTCCCTTCGACAAGACCCGCGACGGCCTGGTGCTGGCCGAGGGCTGTGCGATCGTCGTCGTCGAGGAGCTCGAGCACGCACGGGCCCGCGGCGCGCAGATCTACGGCGAGGTCGCCGGGTACGCCTCGCGCTGCAACGCGTACCACATGACCGGTCTCGAGTCCGAGGGCAAGGACATGGCCTCGGCCATCGAGGTCGCGATGGACGAGGCGCGGATCCTGCCCCCGTACATCGACTACATCAACGCGCACGGCTCGGGCACCAAGCAGAACGACCTGCACGAGACGGGCGCCTTCAAGCGCAGCCTCGGCGAGGACGCCTTCACCACGCCGATCAGCGGCTTCAAGTCGATGATCGGTCACTCGCTCGGCGCGATCGGCTCACTGGAGATCGCCGGCTGCCTGCTCGCCATGCGCGAGGGACTGATCCCGCCGACGGCCAACCTCAACGAACCCGACCCGCTGTGCGACCTGGACTACGTGCCCAACGTGGCCCGCGAGAAGCGGCTCAACACCGTGCTGACCGTCGGCAGCGGCTTCGGCGGCTTCCAGAGCGCGATGATCCTGCGAAACGTACGAGGAGCGAAGCGATGACCAGGCGAGCAGTGGTGACCGGAATCGGCATCGCGGCGCCCAACGGGCTGGGTCCGACGTCGTACTGGCGGGCGCTGATGGCCGGCCAGTCCGGCATCCGGCGGGTCACCAAGTTCGACATCTCGAAGTACCGCTGCAAACTCGGCGGCGAGATACCCGACTTCGTGCCCGACCGGCATCTGCAGGACCGGATCCTGCCGCAGTCCGACCACATCACCCGGCTGTCGCTGGTGGCCACCGACTGGGCACTGCGCCAGGCCGGGGTGCGCAACGGCGACGTCCCCACCGACGAGATGGGCGTGGTCACGGCGGCCTCCGGCGGCGGCTACGAGTTCGGCCAGCGTGAGCTGGCCAAGCTGCACCACCAGGGCCCGGAGTACGTCAGCGCCTACCAGTCGTTCGCGTGGTTCTACGCGGTCAACACGGGCCAGATATCCATCCGGCACAAGATGCACGGGCCGGGCGCCGTGGTGATCAGCGAGCAGGCCGGCGGGATCGACGCGATCGGCCACGCCCGGCGGCAGCTGCGGGACGGCGCCAACCTGATGCTCACCGGCGGCATCGACAGCACCCTGTGCCCGTGGGCGTGGGTCGCCCACCAGGCCACCGGCCGGATCAGCCGCAGCTCGGACCCGACGCGGGCCTATCTGCCCTTCGACGAGCGCGCGGGCGGATACGTGCCCGGCGAGGGCGGCGCGATCATGGTGCTGGAGACGCCGGAGAGCGCGAAGAAACGGATCGGCACGACCGTCTTCGGCGAGATCGCCGGTTACGCCTCCACCTTCGACCCGGGCACCCCCGGCCGCCCGCCCGGCCTGCAGCGGGCCATCGAGATGGCGCTGGGCGACGCCGGCATGGACGCCGCGGACATCGACGTCGTCTTCGCCGACGCGGTGGGCGAGGCCGAGCTGGACCAGGTGGAGGCGGAGGCCCTCAAGGAGGTCTTCGGGCCGCACGGCGTTCCCGTCGCCGCGCCCAAGACCATGACCGGACGGCTGTTCGCCGGCGGTGCCTCCCTCGACGTCGCCACGGCGCTGCTGTCGATGTTCTGGAGCGCCATCCCGCCCGCCGTCGGCGTCCGGGAGGCCGTGCCCGAGTACGAGATGGACCTCGTGGTCGGCGAGCCGCGGCAGGGCCCGATCCGGTCGGCGCTGATCGTCGCCCGCGGGCACGGCGGCTTCAACTCGGCGATGGTGGTGCGCCAGCTCCGCTGAGCGGCAGCAGCCGTCCGTCATCGTCATCGACATGTCGCAACGAAAGGGCATTCATGCTGACGTCAGTCGCCGAGTCGGCCGGGAGCGCGATACTCCCGGACGACCTCGAGGAGGCCGTCCAACGCAACGACCTGCGGACCCGCACCGAGGAGCTCGCCCGGCTCAAGGCGGTCATCCGCGAGGGACCGAGCGTCGAGGCGACCGCAGCCCAGCGCGCCAAGGGCAAACTCACCGTCAGGGAGCGCATCGAGCTGCTCTTCGACGAGGGGACGTTCGTCGAGATCGAGGCGTTCCGCAAACACCGGGCGACCGCCTTCGGACTGGCGAACAAACGCCCCCACACCGACGGGGTCGTCGTCGGCTGGGGGCTGGTCCACGGACAGAAGGTCTTCGCCTACGCGCACGACTTCCGTATGTTCGGCGGCGCCCTGGGCGAGGCCCACGCCGCGAAGATCCACAAGCTGATGGACATGGCCCTCGCCGCCGGCGCCCCGCTGGTCAGCCTGTGCGACGGGGCGGGGGCCCGGATCCAGGAGGGCGTCACGGCGCTCGCCGGGTACGGCGGGATCTTCCGCCGCAACGCCCAGGCGTCCGGCGTCATCCCGCAGATCAGCGTGATCCTCGGACCGTGCGCGGGCGGGGCCGCCTACTCGCCCGCGCTGACCGACTTCGTGTTCATGGTCCGGGACGTGGCCCAGATGTTCATCACCGGCCCGGACGTCGTCCAGGCCGTCACCGGCGAGCACATCAGCATGAACGGCCTCGGCGGCGCCGACGTCCACGCCGGCGTCTCGGGCGTCTCCTCGTTCGTCTACGACGACGAGTACGCCTGCATCGCCGACGTCCGTTACCTGCTGTCGCTGCTCCCCGCCAACAACCGGGCGCTGCCCCCGGTCGTCCCCTGCACGGACCCGGTGGACCGCAGGAACGACGCCCTCCTCGACCTCGTCCCGTCGTCGGCCAACCAGGCCTACGACATCCTGAAGGTCATCGAGGAGATCGTCGACGACGGCGAGTACTTCGAGATCCAGCCGAACTGGGCGGGCAACATCGTCTGCGCGCTGGCCCGGATGGGCGGCCGGCTCGTCGGCGTGGTCGCCAACCAGCCCATGGTCTCGGCGGGGACCCTGGACATCGACGCCTCCGACAAGGGCGCACGCTTCGTCCAGATGTGCGACTCGTTCAACATCCCCCTGGTCACCCTGGTCGACGTGCCCGGCTTCCTGCCGGGCCGTGAGCAGGAACACCAGGGGATCATCAGGCACGGGGCGAAGCTGCTCTACGCCTACTGCGTCGCCACCGTCCCCCGCATCCAGCTGATCCTGCGCAAGGCGTACGGCGGCGCCTGGATCGTCATGGACTCGCGTTCCATCGGAACCGACCTGTCCCTGGCCTGGCCCACCAACGAGATCGCCGTGATGGGGGCCGAGGGCGCGGCGAACGTCATCTTCCGCCGGGAGATCGCGGCCTCGGGCGATCCCGAGGGGACCCGGGAGCAGTGCATCCGGTCGTACCAGGAGGAGTTGATGCACCCCTACTACGCGGCCGAGCACGGTCTGGTCGACGACGTCATCGACCCCGCGCACACCCGGGAGACCCTCGTGCGGGCGCTGGAGATGCTGGAGGGCAAGCGTGCCTCCCTGGCGCCGCGCAAACACGGCAACCCCCCGATGTAGCCGTGACCGCGGACCCGTTGTTCACGATTCGCTCCGGGCGGCCGACCGATCAGGAGATCGCCGCCCTCACCGTCGCGCTGCTGACCCGCCTGCACCGGTCCGCCGCGGATCCGTCCGCGGTGGCCGACTGGGCACAGCGCCTCACCCCCGACGTGCCGGCCGTGGCCGGCCTGGCGGACTGGCCCGGCCCGGACCGGCCCGCGGCGACCGTGTGGGGGCGCCGCCCGGACGCCGGCCCGGCCCGCGGCGGCTGGGGAAACCCGTCCGCCGCGGACACACCCCCAGAAACCGGCTGGGGAAGCCTGCCGGACCCGCAGACCCCGCCCACCCCGGAGCAGCCCGGTACGTCGGGTCGGCACCAGGGCCCGTCTTCGAAGGTCACCGGTTGTGGATCGCGGTGGGGGTGACGTCGGGTTTCCGCCCCGGCGGCGGCGAAGGGCCGATGGTGTGATCGGGAATCCGGTCACACCGCCGGCCGCTTCACCGGTCACCGGCGCCCGGCGCGGCCCGAACTGGACGGGCAGCCCGTCGCCCGTCGCCCGTCAGAGCGTGCGACGCCCCTTCAGCGGAGGCCCGTGTCGCACACGACCGTCACGTCTGTGTACTCACCGGGACGGACGGCCACGTTCACCGAGTGACAGAAATACGTGCCTGAGGCACGGGCCGTCACGACATACGCACCCGGCCGGAGCGAATGTCTGAACCGCCCCTTCTGCCCGCTGTGCAGGGTGGAGACGACACCGTGCGTCGACTGGTCCCGGACCTGGACGGTGGCCGCCGTCGGCGTGCCCTGGCAGCCGTCCGCCCTCTCTTTCCCGGAGATCCCCTCGACCGGGCAGTGGGGCCACGAGACGACCACGCCCCTCACTCCGGATGCCGCACCGGGAGTCGCGGACCGGCCGGGATGCTGGCTGCCCGGGCTCTGACATCCGAGGACGAGCGCTGCCAGCGCGACGCCGAGAAGACATTGCCGCCCGGGCCGCCGGCGCGCTACCAGGGCGCCTGGGAGATGGGGTGGTGGGCAGTGGATCGGTCGAAGCGCCTGCACGTGCGCGCTCCTCCCCGCCGGAGGACGTCTCGCCGGCTGATAGCGGGTTTTCCGTCATCAACTGTAGAAAGCCGCGCGACCTCGCGCACCACCTGGAGGGGTGCGCGGGCACCCCTCCAGCCCCGGAGCGGGGATCAGGTCCGGCGGTGACTCAGCAGTGACCGAGACGCCCGATACGTGATCCCCACTGAGTGGGGGTCGTGTGCCGCTCGTTGACCAGCCAGGCGCTCTGGCCGTGTCCGCTGCGACACTGGTCGCGGACGGGGTCGATGGTGACGGCCGAGTAGTCTCCCCAGCGTTCGATGGAAGCGGGGGTGGGGTTGTAGGGGGCGGTCGCCTCCGCGAAGGTTGTCCCTCCGGTGACGTTCACCGGATCGGTCGCGAAGCGGCTCGCGCCCTTCACCCTGGCCTGGTGGACGTCGGCGCCGAGAACATCGGTTGCCGACCAGGTGAAGAACATCCGCCCGATGGGGTTGTCTCCGGTTCGCCCGACGGACGAGCCGACCACCGCCGGGTTGAAGTCGTCAGAGTCACCGGACTCGAGAACCAGCCCGGAACGGCCGGCGGGCACGGTGGCCGTGGTGGTGTCGATCTGGTACCACCTCGGGGTCGGGAATCCACCCCCACCCGTGGCGATCGTGTGCACGTTGAGCAGCTGATCGCCGATCTGGGTGCTGGCGTTCTGGAACCGACCGTCGAGTGCGTCGAGCCGGTCGGTCGCCCCGGGCTGGCGGGCGGCGGGCGGTGCGGCGAACGTCGGCACCGGCACATCGACCGCCGGAGCGATGGTCGCGTCGGCCGTTCCCAGGCCCCTGGCACGGAAGAGGCGAAGTGCGCCGGGTGCGGTGACACTGGCTGACAGGAGGAAGGCGTCCGGGTTGCGGTCCTCGACGATCGGCGGGGCGACGGTCCCCGGGTTGCCCAGATTGAAGTACGGAACCGAGAATCCGACCCCGCGGTAGACGGCGGACTTGGGGATTCCGAACGCCCGTGTGCGGAGGTAGGCGTCGGTCGGGTCGAAGATGCTGCCCGTGATGATCACGGCGTCTTCGTTCAGTCCGAGCTGCGGATAGTCGAAGAAGTCCGTTCCCTCCGGCACGTCCATCCGGTAGACGAAGAAGGAGCCCGTGGGGTCCGACGTCGTGGACACCGCGAGGAAGACGTTCTGGACCGTCGTGTTCGGCTCCGGGAACGCCTCCGCGACGACGATCCACCGGTCCCGCTGCTTGTCGTAGACGACGCGCGGGTCGAAGATCCTCGTCGTCGTGTACCCGAAGAAGCTGGCGAACGACACGGTCGCCACGTTCACGCCGTCCGACTTCCTGAAGATCCCGAGGCCGGTGCCGTTGGTGACCTCAACGAAATGCCGCAACCCGACCGCGCCGTGAGTGTCCGGCGGAAGGTCGGGCAGCGTTCCCTGGTTGAGGCCTTCGAAGCTTCGCCGGACGGCCGGCGGACGGGCAGGCGAGGTCTCCTGACCGCCGATGTCCGGGCGCTTCTGCGGCTGCACGTCCCGCGGTGCGCCGAGTTGCCGGGCGGTCTCCGTCCGGAGAGCTCCCTTGGCCTCCCTGGAGTCCTCGCTCTGGGCGTTCCCTCGAGGCGTCACCACCCTCGCTGCAGAGGCCTGGATGTGCTCCGTCGCCACGATGACGTCGCCGTGGCCTGCCTGAGCGCCGGTCGCTGTCTCCGGCACCGTGAATCCCAGCACGAGCAGCGCGGCCGCGAGGGGCAGAATCCGACGGTATCTTCGCCTGGTCGCCGACACGGCACCTCCTCTCCCGTATAGCCACGTACGTGGCATAGTGAAACTTTTGGACATCATGGTCGGCTGATGACGTCATACCGGGGCATTGACGTGTCTCAACCGCTCAACCTCACCCGCCTGCTCTCCGGGAGTGTCGAGAAGCGAGCGTGCGTGAGTCGGTCCTGGGTTCCTTCGTTCACCGACCGCCCAGGCGGGATGCGGCCGACCACGCTGCCTCGGTCGTCCGCCTCGGTCGTCTGCCTGGGTCGTCCGTCGCGGTCGTGGGCTGGGGTCGTCCGCCGCGGGCGTCGTTCAGGCGTGGCACACCGGGAGACCGCCGTGGAACTGCGTCATCTCCCCGAAGGCCGTCGCCACGTCGATCGGCGCGCCCGGCACCGCTCCGGCGAGCTCGGCGTAGGCGCGGTGCAGGTTTCCGACGATGCGCTCGGCGTCGAGGAAGGCGGCCCAGGCGCCCAGTTCGGTGGCCCGGGCCGTCTCCAGCGCCGACCGTCCGGCGCGCAGCCCCTCTCGCGCCACGTCCAGCAGCCAGCTCAGGTACGCGGCGGTCTCGTCCAGCAACTCCGCGCCGCCGACCGGCCCGTGACCGGGCACCACCGTCTGCGCGCCGAGCGCACGCAGCCGCCCGATCGCCTCCAGCGACCCCGTGACCGAGCCCATCAGGCAGAACGGGGTGCTCCCCGACCACACGACGTCCCCGGTGAACAGGACCCCCTCGTCGGGCAGCCACACGACCGTGTCGCCGGTGGTGTGGGCCGTCCCGGGGTGCAGCAGCGCGATGCGCCGGCCGCCCGAGTGGACGGCGGCCTCGTCGCCGCGATAGGTCACGTCGGGCCCGAGGACCGGCGTCTCCCCCCACTCCACGTCCGGCCACAGGCCGCGCAGCCCGGGGCCCGCGGCTATCTGGTCCCGGGCGCAGTTCTCGTGGGCGATGATCGTCGCCCGCGGCTTGAAGTAGGAGTTGCCGAACGTGTGGTCGCCGTGGAAGTGCGTGTTGACGAGGAAGTCCGGGCCGGCCGGCGCCAGCGCGCCCACCGCCTCGGCCAGCACGCGGGTACGGCGCTCGGTGGCGGCCGTGTCGACCAGCACCGCGCACTCCCCGTCGAGGATCAGCCCCGCGTTGTTCAGGCACCACCCGCCGTCGGGCTGAATCCAGGCGTAGACCGACGAGGCGACCTCGCGCATTTCCGACCGGACCTGTTGCAACGTCATTCCGAACTCCGTTCCCGGTGCGAAGAAAGTGCCGCGACAATTTGTCGGAAGGATGGCCCGAACGGCATGAGCCCCACTGGAACACCCGGTGAGTCCGGCTTCGGGGAATTCCGGTGCAGCGGTAGTCCAGTCGGTTTCGAGCTGCCCGGAGAACGCTTCCGGAGAAGGAAACCCATGCCCGAGGAGGAGCACACCGTGGCTACGCAGACCGCTGAGCGGCAGAAGGTGACGGCCGAGGAGCACGTGGAGATCCTCGGCTTCTACGCCCGACAGTGCCGCCTGATGGACGCCCTGAAGATCGAGGAGTTCGCCGACACCTTCACCGAGGACGGCGTCATCGACCACGCGCACCGCGGCGAACGCCTCGCCGGACGTGCGGCGATGGTCGCGGCGATGCAGGCCGCCCTCCCGCGGTACCGGTCGGTCGTGCCCCGGCACTGGTTCGACCACTACCTCGTGGAGAAGACCGCGGACGGCTGGCGGGTGGACTACGTCTGCCTGGTCACCCGGACCGACGCCGCCGGCAAGGTGGACTTCGAGCCGACCTTCACCGTGGTGGACGAACTGGTGCGCACCGAGACCGGCGAGATCCGGACCCGGGAGCGCGTCATCGACCAGGACCGTCCGGCCGCCTGAGGCGGGCGACCACGATGAAGGGGATAGTCCTCGCCGGAGGCACGGGGACCCGGCTGCATCCGATCACTCTGGCCGTGTCGAAACAGCTCCTCCCCGTCAGTGACAAACCGATGATCTACTACCCGCTGTCGGTGCTCATGCTGGCCGACATCCGGGAGATCCTCGTGATCACCACACCCACCGACATGCCGTACTTCCAGCGGCTCCTCGGCGACGGCTCGCGGCTGGGCATCTCGCTCAGCTACGCCGCGCAGGAGAGCCCCGGCGGCCTGGCGCAGGCGTTCACCATCGGGGCCGACTTCATCGGCGCCGACCCGGTGGCCCTCGTGCTGGGCGACAACATCTTCCACGGCTCGGGATTCCGGGAGCTGCTGCGCCGCAACGCCCGTGACGTGGACGGCTGCGTCCTCTTCGGCTATCCGGTGCCGGACCCCGAGCGGTACGGCGTCGGGGTGACCGACGCCGAGGGGCGGCTCGTCTCGCTCGAGGAGAAGCCGGCCGAACCCAAGTCCGACCGGGCGATCACCGGCCTGTACTTCTACGACAACGACGTCGTGGACGTGGCCAAGAACCTGACCCCGTCGCCGCGCGGCGAACTGGAGATCACCGACGTCAACCGGTGGTACCTGGAACGCGGCAAGGCCAAGCTCATCGAACTCGGCCGGGGCTTCGCCTGGCTCGACACGGGCACCGCCGAGTCGCTGCTGAAGGCCGGCATCTACGTGCAGGCCATGGAGGAGCGCATGGGGGTGCGCATCGCCTGCCTGGAGGAGGTCGCGCTGCAGATGGGCTTCATCGACGCCGACACGTGCCGACGGCTGGGCGAGGGGATGAAGTCGCCGTACGGCAGATACGTGACGGAGGTCGCGGCCGAGGCCGCCGGAGTGGGCTACCGCCGCCGGCTCGTCGGCGCACAGCGAGGGGCCTGACGCCGGCGGATCGCCCGGGACGGGCCGCCACGAGTGCGGAGTGGGGGGGGGGGGCCCCCCCCCCCCCCCCCCCCCCCAACCCCCCCCCCCCCCCCCCCCCCCCCCCCCCCCCCCCCCCCCCCCCCCCCCCCCC
>NZ_JBIRUL010000036.1:0-74575 GCF_044335095.1 Streptomyces sp. NPDC020597
CCTGCGGATGATCCGTGACGTGCAGGACCGCACGGGCGGCTTCCGCGCCTTCATCCCGTACACCTACCAGCCCGAGAACAACCACCTCAAGGGCCAGACGCAGACCACGCAGTTCGAGTACCTGCGGATCATCGCGGTCGCCCGTCTGTTCCTCGACAACGTCCGGCACATCCAGGGCTCCTGGCTGACGACGGGCAAGGAGATCGGCCAGCTCTCCCTGCACTACGGCGCGGACGACCTCGGCTCGATCATGCTGGAGGAGAACGTCGTCTCCTCGGCCGGCGCCAAGCACCGCTCCAACCTGCTCGAACTGATCCATCTCATCCGGTCGTCCGGCCGTGTCCCGGCCCAGCGCGCCACGACGTACGAGCACCTCGTCGTGCACGACGACCCGGCGAACGACCCGGTCGACGAGCGCATCGTCTCCCACATCTCGTCCACGGCGATCGAGGGCGGCACGGCACACCCCGAGCTGAAGCTCATCGCCGCCACCTGAGCCGCCGGGCAGGGCGTTCGGGGCACGGGCATCCGGCCCGGGGCGCCCGCCCTCGTGACTCGCCCCCGCCCCACCCCTGCACACGAGGACGGAGAACCCCATGGCGGGTGCCATTCACGCCACGGGTCTGGTCAAGACCTTCGGCGAGACCCGGGCCCTGGACGGAGTGGACCTTGACGTGCCGGAAGGCAGCGTCCTGGGACTGCTCGGCCCCAACGGAGCGGGCAAGACCACGACGGTGCGCGTGCTCGCCACCCTGCTGCGGCCCGACGCGGGCACCGCCGTGGTGGCGGGTCACGACGTGGTCCGCCACCCCGACCGGGTTCGGCTCTGCATCGGCCTCTCGGGCCAGTTCGCCGCCGTCGACGACCGGCTCACAGGCCGGGAGAACCTGCGGATGATCGGTGAGCTGTACGGGCTTCGCACCCGGGCCGCCCGCCTGCGCGCGGACGAGCTGCTGGACCAGTTCGACCTGACCGGGGCCGCCGACCGGATGTCCAGCACGTATTCGGGCGGCATGCAGCGGCGTCTGGACCTGGCCTGCGCGCTCGTCGTGCGCCCTTCGGTGATGTTCCTCGACGAGCCGTCCACGGGCCTCGATCCGACCAGCCGGCTGATGCTGTGGGACTCCATCGAGGGCCTCGTGGCGCAGGGCACCACACTCCTGCTCACCACGCAGTACCTCGAGGAGGCCGACCGCCTGGCGCGGGACATCGCGGTCGTCGACCACGGACGGATCATCGCCCGCGGCACACCGCGCGAACTGAAGGCGCAGGCGGGCGGCCAGCGAGTGGAGGCGGTCGTCTCCCGTCGCGAGCAACTCGACTCCGCGGCCGCCCTGCTGACCCGGTACGGCACCCGTGCACCGGACGTCGACGGTCCCCGCGGCATGGTCTCGGTTCCCGTCGACGGCGGGGTGCGGCTGGTGACCCAGGTGATCTCCGCCCTGGACGCCGAAGGCATCGAGGTCAGCGACATCGGACTGCGCCGCCCCACGCTCGACGAGGTCTTCCTGGCCCTCACCGAGGTCACCCCGCGGGACACGTCGCGCACGGCGGTCGGTGTCGGCGCGGCGAACGAGAAGGAGTGATGAACGTGTCGGCCACGGCATCGTCCGTACCCGAGCTGCGGCCCGGATCGGCCGCCAAATCGCTGCGCGACGTACTCGTCGTGACGCGGCGCAACGTGATCCGGACGATCCGCATCCCCGAGGTGGTCATCCTCAGTCTGGTGCAGCCGATCGTCTTCGTGCTGCTCTTCGCCTACATCTTCGCCGGGTCGTTCAGTCTGCCCGGCGCGGCGAATCCCGCCGCATACCGCGAGTACATGATGCCCGGGTTCTTCGCGCAGACCATCGCCTTCGCGACCGCCGGCAACAGCAGCGTCAGCATGGCCAACGACATGCAGAGCGGCATGGTCGACCGGTTCCGCTCCCTGCCGATGGCGCGGGGGGCGCTGCTCACCGGCCGCACGCTCGCGGATCTCGCCCAGAACGTCATGGTCATGACGGTGATGGTGCTGTGCGCGCTGCTGGTCGGCTGGCGCATCCATCACGGGGCGCTGCGAGCCGCCGCGGCCTTCGCTCTGCTGCTGCTCATGGGGTACGCGCTGTCGTGGGTGGGCGTCGTCATCGGCATGTCGGTGCGCGCCCCGGAGGCGGCGGCAACCAGCAACTTCCTGTGGCTGTTCCCCCTGACGTTCCTCTCCAACGCGTTCGTGGCGCCGTCCACGCTCCCGACGGTGCTGCGCTGGGCCGCCGAGTGGAATCCGCTGAGCGCCACGGTGCAGGCGACCCGGCAGCTGTTCGGCAACCCGGGGCTCGCGGCCACGGGCGCCTGGCCCGCTCAGCACCCCGTGCTGGTGTCGTTGTCCTGGTCGGTGCTGATCGCGGTGGTGGGCCGGACGCTGGCGGTGCGCCGCTACCGTGCGGCCGGCACGTGAGGGGGAAGTCGTGACCGCGGACGCCACGTTCCGGGCGGACCTCGTCCGCCCGGTGCACGAACTGCTCGCCGGGCACGCGGCCCGGCAGCCCGACCGGATCGCGCTCAAGGACACCGACAGCGCGGTGACCTGGGCCGAACTGGACCGCCGCACCGCCCGGGCGGCCGGTCATCTGGTGGGCCTGGGCCTGGCGCGAGGCGCGTCTGCGGTGATCTGCCTGCCCAACCGGGTGGAGGCGGTGGAGAGTTGCCTCGCCGTCACCCGGGCGAGCGCCGTCGGCGTGCCGCTCGACCCGAAGGCCACCGACGCGGAACTGGCGTATCTGCTGGACGACTGCGCGGCGCGGCTGGTCATCACCGGCTCGGCGCAGCTGCCCCAGCTGCGCCGCGTGCTCGCGGACCGGACCGACGTCGTCGTGGTCCTCGTGGGACGGGACTCCGAGCCGGGTTTCGCGGAGGCGGCCGACGACGAACTGCCGCGCTGGGAGGAACTGGCGTCGACGTGGTCGCTGCGCGATCCGCCCCGCGACGACCTGGGCCTGGACGAGCCGGCCTGGGTGCTCTACCCGTCCGGGACGACCGGCCGTCCCCTCGGGGTCGTGTCCACGCAGAGGACGGCGCTGTGGACGACGGCCGCCTGCGGCGCACCGCTGCTGGGTCTGTCCCCTCAGGACCGGGTCGTGTGGCCGCTGCCGCTCTTCCACTCGGCGGCGCACACCGTGCGCGTGCTCGGTGTCGTGGCGGTCGGCGCCACGGTCTGCGTCACGGACGGTCCGGCCGCCGACGAGGTGCTGCGCCGGGCCCTCGACGAGGACGCCACCTTCCTGGTGGGTGTGCCGACGATGTACCGCCGGATGGTGGAGCTCGCCCGGTCCGGTGAGGCCGGCGTTCCGCGGCCGAGGGTGTGCGTGGTGGCGGGCCCGCCGTGTCCGCCGCCCCTGCACGAGGCGTTCCGCTCCGCGTTCGGCGTCGCGCTGCTGGACGGCTACGGCGCGACGGAGACGGGCGGCGCGATCACCACGAACCTGCCGCGGGGCCCGTACGTGCCGGGTTCGTGCGGTGTCCCGCTGCCGGGACTGACGCTGCGGCTCACGGACCCGCGCACCGGCGGCGAGGTGGAGCGGGGCGCCGAAGGCGAGGTGTGGGTGTCCGGCCCGGCGCTGATGCCCGGCTACCACCGGCAGCCGGAGGAAACCGCGAGGGTGCTGTCCGGGGACTGGTACCGCACCGGTGACCTGGCCCGCCAGGACGCGGACGGATATCTGACGCTCACCGGCCGGCTCGAGGAGCTGATCGTCCGGGGCGGGGAGAACGTCCGTCCGCGCGAGGTGGAAGAGGCGCTCGTGCAGGCGCCGGGGGTCGCGGACGCCGCCGTCGCGGGCGTCGCCCACGGGACGCTCGGCGAGGTGCCGGTCGCCTACGTGGTACCGACCGCCGGGGGGCTCGACGTGGCGGCGGTGCTGTCCGCCTGCCGGCGGAGGCTGTCCGTGTTCGAGCTCCCGGAGGAGATCCACGAGGTCGCCGAGGTTCCCCGCGACCCGGCCGGGAAGATCGCCCGCGGACTGCTGGCGGAGTTGCCGACGCGGCCGCTGTGGCGGCGGTCCCGGAAGCGGTCCCCGGAATCGCTCTGCTCTTCCGGCGCCGTCGAGCTGGGGCTGGACGACGCGGGTCATCCCCTGCTCCCGGCCGTGGTCGAACTGCCCGGGCGCGACGAACTGGTGTGCACGGGCCGGATGACCGCGACCGGTGGCGACCCGACGCTGTCGCAACGCGTGGACGGCGCAGCGGTGTTCGCCGGAGCGGCCCTGCTGGACCTGGTGCTGCACGCGGCGGGCCGTGCCGGCTGCGCCCGGGCGCTGGACGTGGCGGCGGACGAGCCGCTGGTGCTGCCGCGCGAGGGCGGCGTCCAACTTCGGGTGACGGTCGGTGCGCCGGAGGCCGACGGCATCAGGCGGGTGACGGTTCACGGGCGGCTGGACACAGGCGCCTCACGCAGACCGTGGACCCGGTACGCGACGGCGACGGTGGCCCCGGCCTCCCCCGCGGGAGCCGACGTGAGACGGTCCGTGTGGCCTCCGCAGGGCGCCCACCCGGTCTTCGGGGACCGCGGAGCCGACCGGCCGGACTCCGCGCGGACGCCCCGCGCCGTATGGCGGCGCGGCGACGAGGTCTTCGTCGAGGTGGCGCTGCCCGACTGGGTGACGGGCCAGGACGGTCACGCGCTCCATCCCGTGCTGTTGGACGCGGCGCTGACCGGCGCCGTGCACCTGGCCCGGGAGGCGGCGCCGCACGGCGCGAAGCCGGTTGCGGTGCGCTGGCGTGACGTCTCCCTGTACGCCTGTGGCGCGTCCGTGCTGCGCGTGCGGATGCGGCCGGCGACGGACGGCTCCTTCGAGCTGGAGGCGGCCGACGGCGCCGGGGACCCGGTGCTGACCGCGCGCTCGGTGACCTGCGCGCCGCTGCGGGGCGACGCCGTACGAGCCGCGTCGGCGACACAGCGGGACGCCCTGCTCGACCACTGCTGGGAGCCGTACGCACTGCCCGCGGTCGGCGGCGCGCCCGCGACGGTGGGCGGTCCCCGGCCCTGACGCGCCGCGAGTCCGCGGCCGGCGCAGACCCGGTTCGTCGTCGTGGCCCGGGACGCGGTCGTCACGGCGACGGGCGAATGCCGGCCGTGGACGCGGCGGCCGTCCGGGTGCTCGTCGGCGCCGCGCAGGACCGGGCCCTGAGGCACTTCGTCCCCTCGACATCGACGCCGTGAAACGTTCCTGGCTCCGCCCCGGTCGGCGTGGCCCGGCCGGCGCCGCGTTTTCGCGGTGGCGGCGGTCCGCCGGCTGCGTTCGGTGTCGTCACACCGCTGCCACCGGCCGCCCTCGACGCATCGAGGACGAGCGCGCGGTGGCAGAAGCACGTCATACAGCCCAGGAGGGAAGATCGACGAGGGTGACGACAGCAGCCGTGCACATCCAGCCCGGGCCCTGGGAGATCAGCAGTACGTGGTCGCCGGGAGCCACCTCGCGCGTACGGACCAGATGCTCCAGGGTGATGAAGACGTCGGCGCCGCCCACATGCCCGATGCCCTTGCCGAAGTCCCACGTGGAGCGTTCCATGGGCAGGCCGAGCGGCATCATGACCGAGTACTGGATCATCCGGCCGTCGATGTTGATCGGTACGACCCTGGCGATGTCGTCGGCATTGAGGTCGGCGTCGATGAGCGCCCGGCGGATGACGCCGAGATTGAAAAGAGTCAGTTTCTCGAGGGTCTCGGAGAGCGGGGTCTCGGTCTCGCTGTAGCGAGTGGCCCGTTCAGCCATGTCCCCGTCGCGCTCCCGGCCTTCGTCCGCCAGCAGCGAGCCGTCGCCACGATGCCACCGTTCGAGCTCGGGCAGGATGCCCGCGCTGAGCGACCTGATCTGCGCGAAACCCTCGTCCGCGCTGATGAGGACCGCGGCCCCGCCGTCGGAGAGGAAGTACGCCTGGCCGATTCCCGTATAGCGGTCCGAGCCCGTGGCGGTGAAGTTCTCGCCGGATGTGAGGAGTACGGTCTCAGCCTGAGCGGCGCCCGTCATCTGCCCGACCGCCACCTCCAGCGCGCCCAGCATGCCGTTGCAGCCCTGGCGCAGGTACAGCGACGAGACCGGCTCCACCTCCAGTTCGCGCAGGACGTATCCGGGTGCGTAGGACCCGGGCGGGCCCTGGTAGTACACCCCGCTGTGCACGTGGTGCGTGATGTCCTCCCGTTGCAGCTTCGACCGGTCCATGGCGACGCGCGCGGCGGAGATCGCGAGTTCCACGGCCGGGATGTCGTGCGCCAGATGGGTGCCGGTCAGCCCGTTCGCGTCCACGAGCTCCTGGCTGATCAGTCCTTTGGACACGGCCCGTCCGACGGGCTCGAACTCGTGCAGCGTGACACCGAGCGAGTCGATGAACACATGGTCAATTCTCATCCGAGGGCCTTTCCGTTCCATTGAGGTGTGAGGGCGCGGAGGCGAGGATCCGCTCGATCAGGTGCTCCGCGAGGTCCGCCGGGGTGTCGAACTCGAACGCCACCCGCGTCGGCAGCCTCAGCCCGGTCGCCTCGACGAGTGCCGTGCGCAGCTGCAGAGCGGTGAGCGAGTCGAATCCGAGGTTCCTCAGCCGGGCGTCCGCGGCCACGCTGTCCGGTGCGGCGTGGCCGAGGACGGCAGCGGCCCGGTCCCGTACGAGGTCGGTCACCGCCGTCTCCCGCTCCGCCCTGCTCATCGCCGCCAGCCGGTGTCGCAGGTCCCTCTGCTCCGCCGGGGTGGACTGGGCCGTGCGGCGGGCGCCGACGGACACCAGGCTCCGCAGGACGGAGGCCACCTCGCCGGTCTCCGCGTCGCCGGTGAGTCCGGCGAAGTCCAGTCGGGACGCGATCACGAGGCCGCGGCCGACCGCCCATGCCGCGTCGAAGAGCCCGAGACCCTGCTGCTCGACGAGCGGATGCGTGCCGCGCAGCGCCACCGGGCGCCGGTCCTTCCCGGACGGCCCCGGCCGACTGCTCGCCCCGGCCCACGGACCCCATGCGATCGAGGTGGCGGCGACGCCGCGGGACCGCAGGTGGTGGGCGAACGCGTCGAGGAAGGTGCTCGCGGCGGCTTGGTCGGCCTGTCCCGCAGCGCCCAGGACGCCGGCGACCGAGGAGAACAGCACGAACTGCCCCACCCCTGCGTCGCGGACCGCTTCGTACAGGTTCACGACCGCGTCCGCCTTGGGGCGCAGCACCTCGCTCAGGCGCTCCGCCGTCAGGGACGGGAGACCGGTGCCGTCCGCCGCGCCGGCAGTGTGCACCACGGCGGCGATCCGCCGGTCCGCGAGCAGGGCGGCCAGGGCTTCGTGGTCCGCCACGTCGCAGGCAACCACCTGCACCCGGGCCCCCAGCTCCGTCAGTTCGGCTTCCAGGACCGCCGCCTCGGGCGCGTCCGGACCCTGACGGCTCGTCAGCAGCAGCTCCCGGACACCGTGTTCGGTGACGAGGTGGCGGGCCACGACCGAGCCCAGCTCGCCCGTCCCACCGGTGACCAGCACCGTGCCGTCCAGGCCGACGTCCAGCCCCGGGAGAGCGCTGCCCGGTGCGAGGCGGGCCAACCGCGGGACCCGTGCCGTCCGCCCGCGCAGCGCCCACTGCGGTTCCGTGGAGGACGCCACGCGATCCAGGGAGCGCCAGGTGGGCTTGGCGAGGTCCGTGTCCACGAGCACGAAGCGGTCCGGGTATGCGGTCTGCGCGCTGCGGATCAGACCCCAGACGCCGGCCGCCGCGAGGTCGAGCGGTGACATGTCGTCGGGCCCGGCCACCGCGGGGACCGCGCCGTGGGTGAGGAACACCAGCCGGGAACCGTCGAAGGCCGGGGTTCCCACCCACGCCCGGGCTGTCTCCAGGGCGCGGGTCGTCGTGGCGTGGACGGCGTCCACCAGTTCCCGCCCGGCCGGCTCGCCGTGCTGCTCCAGGAAGGGGACCACGACGACGTCGGGGACGTCTCGGCCCCCCTCCACGGCGGCCGCCAGCGCCGTCAGGTCCGGGTACGTCTCCGCGTAGCGTCCCGCGGTCATCAGCGAGGACCGCATGCGCACGGGATCCTCGCCCACGATGGCCCATGTGCCGTCGGCGTCGGCGGTGTTCGCCCGGGCGTCCACGGCGGTCCACTCGATGCCGAACAGACTGTCCTGCTGCGCCACGTCCGAGGCCCTGAGCTCCTCGCGCACGGCGGGCCCGAGCCGCAGGGCCGGTACCGACAGAACAGGGGATCCGGTGGCGTCGGCAGCGGCCAGCGACACCGAGCCGTCCAGCCCCGGGGAGACCCGGGCGCGCAGGACGGAGGAGCCGGACGCGTGCAGCGACACCTCTCCCCAGGCTTGTACTCGCCAGGACGCGGCGGCGACCTCGGGTGCGATGCCCTTCATGGCCGCCAGGCTGAGCAGGGCCTGTGCCGGCGCCGGGTGGAGTCCGAACCTCCGGGCCTCCTCACGCAGTTGGTCCGGGACGAAGATCTCCGCGAACACCTCGCTGTCCCGTCGCCACACGCGCCGCACGGCGGAGTGCAGGGCGGGGTGTTCCAGGCGCAGCTCGGGTTCGGGCACCGGGAGGGCGTCCGCGGGCGGCCAGGCCTCGAGATCCCAGTCCGGCTCGGCCGCCGCCGCGACCAGCTCACCCGTCGCGTGGCAGGTCCAGGGCAACCCCAGGACGTCGTCGCCGCGCCGGGAGTGCACGGAGACCGTGCGCACGCCGGGCTCCCCGCCCTCGCCGACCGTGACGCGGACCTGAACGGCGCCGGAACCCGGTATCACGAACGGCGCCTGCGCGGTCAGGGCGCGCAGCCGCCCCCTGCCCAACCGCCCACCGGCCGCGAGCGCCAACTCCGCGGCGAGCCAGTCCGGTTCCCGCCCCACGCCACCGGCCTCCTCATCCGGCGACCACGCGGGCATGCCCGCCGAGAGCCGGCCGGTGAACACCACGGTCTCGGTGCCGGGCAGTTCCACGGCCGCACCCAGCAGGGGGTGCGAGGTGGGAACCGCGCCCAGACCGGACGCACCGCGAGAGGCGCCCGTCGGTGTGTTGAGCCAGTGGCGGGTGCCCTGGAAGGGGTAGGTCGGCAGGTCCGGGTGGATGGGTGTCGGGGGCGAGGTCGGGTGGAGGGTGACGCCCTGTGTCCATGCGGTGCTGAGGGCGTTGGCCCAGTCGTGGGCGTCGCCGTGGTCACGGTGGAGTGTGGCGAGGACGGCGGGCTGTTCGGTGAGCTCGTCGAGGGCGTCGAGGGTTTCCTGGGTCGGGACGGTGAGGTCGGGGTGGGGGCTGACCTCGATGAAGGCGGTGACGCCGGTGTGGGCCAGTGCGCGGGTGGCGGCCTGGTAGTCGACGGTGTGGCGCAGGTTGCGATACCAGTACTCGGCGTCGAGTTCGGTGCCGTCGACGGGACCGCCGGTCAGGGAGGAGTAGAAGGGCAGGTCCCCGCTGCGCGGCGCGATGGGCGCGAGCGCGTCGAGGATCTGGTCCCTGATGGCTTCGGCGTGGACGGAGTGGGAGGCGTGGTCGATGAGGACGCGCCGGTGGCGTACGTCGTTCTCCTCGCACCAGGCGGTGAGTTCGTCGAGTGCTTCTGCGGTACCGGAGAGGACGGTGTTGGCGGGGCTGTTGACCGCTCCGACGTCGAGTCCGAGGTCGGCGGCGACGGTCTCGGCCCGGTCTCGCGGCATGGCCAGGGAGATCATTCCGCCGCGGCCGGAGATCTGGGAGATGAGCTGCGAGCGCAGGGCCACGATGCGCGCGCCGTCGGCGAGGGTGAGGGCGCCGGACACGGTCGCGGCTGCGATCTCGCCCTGCGAGTGACCGACCACCGCGGCCGGACGGACGCCGGCGGCCCGCCACTGCGCGGCGAGGGAGACCTTGACGGCCCACAGAGCGGGCTGGACGACGTCCACGCGATGGAAGTCCGGCTGGTCCGGCTCACCGCGCAGCACCGCGAACAGATCCCAGTCGACGAAGGGCCGCAGCGCCTCACGGCACTCCTGCAGACGCTGCGCGAAAGCACCGTCGCCGTCGCCGTCGAGGAGCTGCACGCCCATGGTCAGCCACTGGGCGCCCTGACCGGGGAAGACGAAAGCGGGATCGCCCAGTCGGCGACCGCTGCCGCGCACCACACCGCTATCGCCGTGCTGATCCGCGTCGGCCAACGCGCGCAGACGCGCGACGAGTTGGACGCGATCGTTCCCGGTGACCGCCGCACGGTGTTCGAACACGGTCCGCGAGCCCGCCAGCATCCGCGCCACCGCGTCGGCCGACAGTTCCGGGCGCCGTTCCAGGAACTCCGCCAGCCGCCCGGACTGGGCCCGCAGCGCCCCCTCACCACGCCCCGACAGCAGCATCGGCGCCCCCACCCCGCCCGACGGCTCGACGACGGCCTCGGCGACGACCTCGGCGGGCGCCTCCTCCAGGATCAGATGCGCGTTCGTGCCACTGATCCCGAACGCCGAGACGCCGGCGCGGCGCGGGGTGCCGGCGCGCGGCCAGGGCTGATTTTCCGTCAGCAGTTCGGCTCGGCCTGCACTCCAGTCGACGTGGGGCGAGGGCGCGTCGATGTGGAGGGTGCGCGGCAGCGTGTCGTGCCTCATCGCCATGACCATCTTGATGACGCCGGCGACGCCGGCCGCGGCCTGGGTGTGGCCGATGTTCGACTTCACCGATCCCAGCAGGAGAGGCTCTCCGGCCGGACGGTCCTGACCGTAGGTCGCCAGGAGCGCCTGAGCCTCGATGGGATCGCCGAGGGTGCTGCCGGTGCTGTGTGCCTCGACGGCGCCGATCTCGGCGGGGGCGAGGCCCGCCTGCGCCAGGGCGGTGCGGATCACCCGCTGCTGCGCGGGACCGTTCGGGGCGGTGAGCCCGTTGGAGGCGCCGTCCTGGTTCACCGCCGAACCCCGCACCACCGCCAGCACCGGATGCCCGAGTCTGCGCGCGTCCGACAGCCGTTCCAGCAGGACCAGCCCGACGCCCTCCGCGAAACCGGTGCCGTTCGCCCCGGCCGCGAACGCCCGGCACCGCCCGTCGGGGGACATGGCGCGCTGCCGGCTGAAGGCGGTGAACGTACCGGGGGTCGACAGGACTGTGACGCCGCCCGCGAGGGCGAGGGTGCACTCGCCCTGCCGCAGCGACTGCGCCGCCAGATGGATCGCCACCAGCGACGACGAACACGCCGTGTCCACCGTGATCGCCGGCCCCAGCAGACCCAGCAGATACGAAAGCCGACCGGAGATCACGCTGGTGGCGTTGCCCGTGAGGAGCATGCCGTCCAGCCCGTCGGGGGCTTCGTGCAGCAGGGTCGAGCCGTACTCCTGGGCGATCGCGCCGACGAACACGCCGGCCGTGCTGTTGCCGAGGGACGTCGGGTCGATGCCCGCGCGTTCGAAGGTCTCCCACGCCGTCTCCAGCAGCAGCCGCTGCTGCGGATCCATCGCCAGCGCCTCACGCGGCGATATCCCGAAGAACGCCTCGTCGAACCGCCCGGCATCCTCCAGGAAGCCGCCGCTGCGGGCGTAGGAGGTGCCCGGTCTGTCCGGGTCGGGGTCGTACAGGGCGTCCAGGTCCCAGCCGCGGTCGGTGGGGAAGTCGCCGATCGCGTCGGTGCCGGAGCGCAGCAGTTCCCACAGGTCCTCCGGCCCCGCGACACCACCGGGCAGGCGGCACCCCATCGCGACGATGGCGATGGGGTCCGCGTCCGTGGTGGCGCCTGACCGGAGCGCCGGGAGGGGCGCCGTTGCCGTGGCTCCGCCGCGGCTCTCGGCCAGGTGCCCCGCCAGGGCTTGCGGGGTCGGGTGGTCGAAGACCACGGTCGGGGCCAGGCGGAGGCCGGTCGCGGTGTTGAGGCGGTTGCGCAGCTCGACGGCGGAGAGCGAGTCGAAGCCGATGTCCTTGAACGCGCTGTCGGCGCGTACGGCCTGCGGCGACTCGTGTCCCAGGACCGCCGCAGCGTGCTTGCGCACCACGTCGAGCAGGGCGCGTTCGGCCTCCTTCGACGAGAGTCCGGCGAGCCAGGCTCCGGCGTCCTGCCCCTCGCCGGATTCGACGGCGGCGGTACGCCGCGTGACGGCGCGGACGAGACCGCTCAGCAGCGTGGGCACCCCGCCCGAACGCCGTCGCAGGGCGGCGTGGTCGAAGAGTGCGGCCACGAAGGCGGCGCCTCGCCGGGCGGCGGCGGCGTCGAGCAGTGCCAGTCCCTGCTCGGCTTCGAGCGGCCGGACGCCGTTGCGGGCGATGCGGACGCGGTCGGTGGCGCCCAGGTGTGCGGTCAGACCGCCACCCTCCCAGAGGCCCCAGGCCACCGCGGTGGCGGGCAGCCCGAGCGAGCGCCGGTGCTCCGCGAGGGCATCGAGGAAGGCGTTGGCCGCGGCGTAGTTGGCCTGTCCCGGGCCGCCCAGGACGCCGGCGACCGACGAGAAGAGGATGAAGTGCTTCAGGTCGGCGTCGCGCGTGAGGTCGTGCAGGTGCAGTGCCGCGTCCACCTTGGGCCGCAGCACGGTGGCGACCTGCTCCGGGGAAAGGCCGGACACCGTCCCGTCGTCGAGGACGCCGGCGCTGTGCACCACGGCGGTCACCGGCCGGTCGAGGCCGGCGAGCACCGTTGCCAGGGACTCCCGGTCGGCCACGTCGCACGCTTCGACCGTCACGGACGCGCCCAGGGCGGTGAGTTCGTCGATCAGGTCGGCGGCGCCCTCGGCTGTGCGTCCGCTTCTGCTCAGCAGCAGCAGATGGCGGGCGCCGTGTGCGGCGACCATGTGGCGGGCGACGAGTCGGCCCAGGCCGGTGGTTCCGCCGGTGACGAGGGTGACGCCCTCCGGATCGAGCGTCCGCGGTTCTTCGAGCGCGAGGTCGGCTGCGCGCGTCAGGCGGGGCGCCAGAACAAGACCTGCGCGAACGGCGGTCTGCGGTTCACCGGACGCGACCGCGGCGCGCAGCCCCGTCACGTCCGCGGCGAGGGAGTCCGGCCCGGGGTCCAGGTCGATCAGGACGAGACGTCCGGGGTGTTCGGCCTGCACCGTCCGGGCGAGACCCCACACGGAGGCCCCGGCCAGGTCGGCGACGCCGGACCCGGGCTCGGTCGCCACGGCGCCACGGGTGGCGAGAACAAGACGAGTCGCCTCGTACCGTTCGTCGCGCAACCAGTGCTGCACCTGCGCGAGGGCGATCTGCACGCGCTCATGGACAGCGGCCGCGGTGTCGGCCGGGGTGCCGGCGGCTTCCGGCCCGGGACGGTCGCAGAGCACGAGCAAGGTGTCGGGCGCGGGCCCCGAGGCTTCCCCCGTCAGGTCCGGCGCCGCGTGCGCGTCGAATCCCGCGTCGGTGAGGGCGGCTGCGGTGCGCGCGGCGTCGGGTCCCACCGCCAGCCATCGGCCCGCAGGCTGCAGCTCCGGCGGGGTCGTCCCGGGCTGCCACTGCGTATGCAGCAGCATCTGCCGGACGGTCTCGTCCTCCGCGGAAGCCGCTTCCCCCATGGGCCGCGTCGACAAGGCGCCCACGGAGACGACGGGGGCTCCTGCCGGGTCCACGGCGAGCAGCGCGACGCCGTCCGGCTCCGGCCGGGTCAGCCGCACTCTCAGCTTGGTGGCCCCTGCCGCGTGCAGTCGCACACCGTGCCAGGAGAACGGCAGGTTGAGCGGCCGGGAGGCGTCCTCGTCCACCTCGCCCAGGACGTCGGGGTGCAGGGCGGCGTCCAGCAACGCGGGGTGCAGACTCCAGCCGTCGGTCGCCTCTCCTTCGGGCAGGGCGATCTCGGCGAAGACCTCCGCGTCCCTGTGCCACACGGCTCCCAGGCCTCGGAACGCGGGACCGTAGCCGTATCCGGCCTCGGCCATCCGCTCGTAGGCGTCCGCGACGGGCACGGATCGCGCGCCCTGCGGTGGCCAGGTGGCGAGCGCTTCGGCGGCGGTGTCGTCCGGCAGGTCGGGGACGAGGAAGCCGTGCGCATGCCGGGACCACAATGGGTCCGCCGTCGATTCGGCGCCGCTCTGCGGCGCGGAGTGGACGCTCACCGCACGGCGTCCCGACGCGTCCGGCGCCCCGACGGTCACCTGCAGGCTGACGGTCTGCTGCGCCGTGACCACGAGCGGGGCCTCGAGGACCAGTTCTTCCAGACAGGGGGCGCCCACCTCGTCACCCGCCCGGATCGCGGCCTCGACGAATGCCGTTCCGGGGAACAGGACGGACCCGCGCACCACGTGGTCGGCCAGCCATGGATGCGTGGCCGTGGAGACCCGCCCGGTGAACACCACGCCTTCCTCGTCCGCGCGGTGGATCGCGGCGCCCAGCAGCGGGTGCACGACGGGGCGCAGGCCGAACGACTGCGGGTCGCCGCCTGTCGGTGTGTTGAGCCAGTGGCGGGTGCCCTGGAAGGGGTAGGTGGGCAGGTCGGGGTGGATCGGTGTGGCGGTGGACGCGGGGGTCGGATGGAGGGTGACGCCCTGTGTCCATGCGGTGCTGAGGGCGTGGGTCCAGTCGTGGGCGTCGCCGTGGTCGCGGTGGAGTGTGGCGAGGACGGCGGGCTGTTCGGTGAGGTCGGCGAGGGTTTCCTGCGTCGGGAGGATGAGGACGGGGTGGGGGCTGACCTCGATGAAGGCGGTGACGCCGGTGTGGGCCAGTGCGCGGGTGGCGGCCTGGTAGTCGACGGTGTGGCGCAGGTTGCGATACCAGTACTCGGCGTCGAGCTGGGTCCCGTCGACGGGACCGCCGGTCAGGGAGGAGTAGAAGGGCAGGTCCCCGCTGCGCGGCGCGATGGGCGCGAGCGCGTCGAGGATCTGGTCCCTGATGGCTTCGGCGTGGACGGAGTGGGAGGCGTAGTCGATGAGGACGCGCCGGTGGCGTACGTCGTTCTCCTCGCACCAGGCGCCGAGTGCGTCCAGTGCGTCGAGGGAGCCGGAGAGGACGGTGTTGGCGGGGCTGTTGAGCGCCCCGATGTCCAGTCCGAGGTCGGCGGCGACGGTCTCGGCCCGGTCTCGCGGCATGGCCAGGGAGATCATTCCGCCGCGGCCGGAGATCTGGGAGATGAGCTGCGAGCGCAGGGCCACGATGCGCGCGCCGTCGGCGAGGGTGAGGGCGCCGGACACGGTCGCGGCGGCGATCTCGCCCTGCGAGTGACCGACCACCGCGGCCGGACGGACGCCGGCGGCCCGCCACTGCGCGGCCAGGGAGACCTTGACGGCCCACAGAGCGGGCTGGACGACGTCCACGCGATGGAACTCGGGCTGACCCGGCTCGCCGCGCAGGAGTGCGAACAGGTCCCAGTCGATGAAGGGCTCCAGCGCCTCACGGCACTCCTGCATGCGCCGCGCGAAAGCACCGCCGTCGTCGAGGAGCTTGACGGCCATGCCGGGCCACTGCGCACCCTGACCGGGGAAGACGAACACGGGATCGCCCAGTCGGCGGCCGGTTCCGCGCACCACACCGCTACCGGTGTCCTGGTCGGTGTCCGCATTCACGTCCGCCAGTGCGCGCAGGCGTGTCAGCAGTTGGGTGCGGTCGTCCCCGGTGACCGCCGCACGGTGTTCGAACACCGTGCGCGACCCGGCCAGCATGCGCGCCACCGTTTCGGTGGGCACGTCCGGGTTGCGCTCCAGGAAGTCCGCGAGCCGTCCTGACTGATCCCGCAGCGCGCCCTCACCACGCCCCGACAGCAGCATCGGCGCCCCCACCCCGCCCGACGGCTCGGCGACGACCTCGGCGGGCGCCTCCTCGAGGATCAGATGCGCGTTCGTGCCACTGGCGCCGAAGGAGGAGACACCCGCCCGGCGGGGGGTGTCCGTGCGCGGCCAGGGCTGGGATTCGGTCAGGAGCCGGAGTCCCCCTGTGCTCCAGTCGACGTGGGGTGAGGGTGCGTCGATGTGAAGAGTGCGCGGCAGTGTGTCGTGCCTCATCGCCATGACCATCTTGATGACGCCGGCGACGCCGGCCGCGGCCTGGGTGTGGCCGATGTTCGACTTCACCGATCCCAGCAGGAGAGGCTCACCGGCCGGACGGTCCTGACCGTAGGTCGCCAGGAGCGCCTGAGCCTCGATGGGATCGCCGAGAGTGGTGCCGGTGCCGTGCGCCTCGACGGCGCCGATCTCGGCGGGGGCGAGGCCCGCCTGCGCCAGAGCGGTCCGGATCACCCGCTGCTGCGCGGGACCGTTCGGGGCGGTGAGCCCGTTGGAGGCGCCGTCCTGGTTCACCGCCGAACCCCGCACCACCGCCAGCACCGGATGCCCCAGCCTGCGTGCATCCGACAGCCGTTCCAGCAGGATCAGCCCGACGCCCTCCGCGAAGCCCGTGCCGTTCGCCCCGGCCGCGAACGCCCGGCACCGCCCGTCGGCCGAGAGCGCCCCCTGACGGCTGAACTCCACGAGGGCGCCGGGGGTCGACATGACGGTGGCGCCGCCCGCGAGGGCGAGGGTGCACTCGCCCTGCCGCAGCGACTGCGCCGCCAGATGGATCGCCACCAGCGACGACGAACACGCCGTGTCCACCGTGATCGCCGGCCCCAGCAGACCCAGCGTGTAGGAGATGCGGCCGGAGGCGACGCTGACGGCCGATCCGTTGCCGAGGTAGCCCTCCAGGTTCTCGGGGGCGCGCTGGTGGAGGCCGGGCCCGTAGCCCCCGTACATCACACCGGCGAAGACACCGGTCCGGCTGCCCTTGAGCGACGCCGGGTCGATGCCCGCGCGTTCGAAGGTCTCCCACGCCGTCTCCAGCAGCAGCCGCTGCTGCGGATCCATCGCCAGCGCCTCACGCGGCGATATCCCGAAGAACGCCTCGTCGAACCGCCCCGCCTCGTCCAGGAACGCGCCCTGCCGGGTGGACGACCTCCCGCCGCCGCTGTCCTCGTCGCCCAGGAGCCGGTCGAGGTTCCAGCCCCGGTCGTCGGGAAGCGGTCCGACCGCGTCGGTCTCCGCCACGAGCAGGTCCCACAGCTCACTGGGCGTCCGGGCGCCGCCGGGCAGACGGCAGCCCATCGCCACGATGGCGATGGGCTCGTCCGACTGCTCCGTCACGGCCGTTCCCTCGGCGTCCTCCGCGCTCTCCGCCCCGGAGCCGCCTTCCCCCAGGCCGTCGAGGTACCGCGCGAGGGCCTGCGGGGTCGGGTAGTCGTAGGCCACAGCGGCTGACAGACGGTGACCGGAGGCGGCCGACAGCCGGTCGCGGAGGGTCACGGCGGACAGGGAGGTGAAGCCGAGTTCGTGCAGAGGCCGGTCGGCGGCCACCTCTTCGGCGGGCAGGCCGAGGACGTCCGCCACCACGGAGCGCACCAGGCCGAGGAGCCCGTGCTGCGACGTCGGGAGGGCGGCGCCGGCGGACTCCGGGGGCACGGCGCCGGCTGTTCCGGTCGGCCCTTCGGCGGCCAGGTCAGGGCGGACGCTCACCGACGGATTGACGACGAGCAGCGTTGCGGGCAGCTCGGCCAGCTGCCGGCGGGCGGTCTTCCCCGTCGCCGTACGCGGGACGGCGTCGATGACGTGGAACTCGTCGGGCACCTTGAAGTAGGAGAGCTCCCGGCGGCAGGTTTCCAGGAGTTCCCGGGTGTCGATGCCCTCGGGGCCTTCCGGACCCGGCACCAGGTAGGCGACGGGTACCTCGCCCAGTACGGCGTGCGGCTTGCCCGCCACCGCGGCCTCGGCCACACCGGGCACCCCGGCCAGGACGTGCTCCACCTCCGCGGGGTGGATGTTCTCGCCGCCGCGGATGATGAGTTCCTTGACCCGGCCGGTGATGGTGAGGTTCCCGGCGGAGTCCTGCCGGCCGAGGTCGCCGGTGCGGTACCAGCCGTCCACGAGCACGGCCCGGGTCGCTTCCGGGGCGTTGTGATATCCGGTCATGGTGGCCGGGCTGTGCACCCAGATCTCGCCCTCCTGACCGGCCGTCACCTCCTCGCCGGTCAGCGCGTCCGTCAGACGCAGCGTCAGGCCAGGCAGCGGGGCGCCGGCCGCGCCGAGGACGCGTGGCCCGGTGAGTGCCTGCGTGGTGATGGCGCCGCCGGTCTCGCTGCTGCCGTAGCTGTCCAGGAGGCGGATGCCGAAGGTGTCCTCGAAGGCTTCGTGCAGCTCGGTCGGGCAGGCCGAGCCGGCCGCCATGCACACGCGCAGCTGCGGCAGTTCGAGCGCCTGCTCGCGCGCGATGTCCACCATGCGGTGGTACGTGGTGGGAGAGCCGACCAGGAAGGTGGCCTGCTCGCTGCGGACGGTCTCCATGATCTCGTCCGGGGCCGAGCCCTCCAGGATGTGGGCGAAGGCCCCGACGGCCAGCGTGGCGAGCACGCCGATGTTGTGCGAGGCGGCGTGGTACAGCGGCATCGGCCACACCAGGCGGTCGTTCGCGGACAGGCCGAGAATCGGCCGGGTGCAAGCGGCCGTGGCCCAGAGGGACTTGCGCTGGGTCGTCACCACGCCCTTGGGGCGTCCGGTCGTGCCGGAGGTGTACAGGATCCAGGCCGTCTCGTCCAGCTCCAGGTCGTCCCGCGGGTCGGCGGGCGGCGGGGTGACGGCGAGGTGCTCGAAGTCGGCGGCGCCCGCGACCGGCTCGGTGGCGCCGACGACGATCAGACAGCAGTCCAGCCCACTGCTCCGGCTGGTCCTCAGCAGCTGGGGTATCTGGGCCGCGCCGCTGATCACCGTGCGGGCGCCGCTGTCGAGGAGATGGTGCGCGAGCTCGGAGTCGGAGGAGCGTGGGTCGACCGGCACGCCGACGGCTCCCGCGCGCGTGACGGCGAGATAACTCTCGACCATCTCGACCCGGTTGCCCATGCGCAGCAGCACGCGGTCACCGCGTCCGACCCCGAGTGCGGCGAGGTGCCCGGCCAGGTACCGGGTGCGCCGCTCCAGAGCACCGTAGGTGACGGACCGCCGGGAGTCCTGGAAAACCCGCTCGTCCGCTCGCTGCAGAGCGTGGTGCGTCAGGATCTCGTGCAGCGGGCGGACAAGTGCGACGGAGGGTTCTTCAGTCACAGCTCGGCTTCCAATCACAGGGGACGATGGACGGACTCTGACAATCCGGGGCCGCCATCCCCCAGGCGCCGTCGGGCACGAGGAGCGGCAGAGATCGGTCCCGATCTTTGCCAAGCAGTATGTCGAGGGCGGCACTAGGTCTTTCTCTAAACCCGGCCCGGCGATGCCCCGGACGCCGCCTGCCGCGGCTGTCAGGGCCCGTCGCGGGCCGGGCCGGGCCGACCGGCCGCGCGGGCCCACCGCAGCACGCGCAGGACACGCGGCACACGCAGCACACGCAGCACACGCAGCCGCGCAACACACGCGGCAGGCGGCAGGCGGCAGGCGGCAGGCGGCAGGCGGCAGGCGGCAGGCGGCAGGCGGCAGGCGGCAGGCAACAAGCAGGCAAGGCCATGGGCCCTGCCCCCGTCGAGGAGGCAGGGCCGTCGGTGTCGGGGCGGCGGGGCGGCCGGTCAGGCGCCCCGGGCGGTGAGCCAGTCGTCGGTGGCCCCGGCGGTGGAGCGGGCGTGGTCCTCCATCATCGTGAAGTGGTTGCCGGGGACGTCGAGGACGGTCTGGGCCCGGTCCCAGGACGTCTGCCACTCCTCGGGCCGCATCTCCTCACCGGGGGCCGCGGGCACCGGGGGCTCGCTGGAGCGCACCAGCAGCACGGGGCAGTCCAGGGGGCCCGGCTCCCATTCCCCGATCATCGCGACGTACCAGCTCATCGCCGTGAGCCGGGCCGAGTCCATGTGCGCGAACATCGACTCCCGTTCGAACATGCCGCTGAGCATCTGCTGGGAGAAGCGCAGGAACGGGGAGTCGGCCCGTGGCATATAGGTGTCCAGCAGGACGACGGCGGCCGGCGGGGCGCCGCGCTCCTGCATCCGACGGGCGGCGGAGAGCGCGAGGACCCCGCCGGACGACGAGCCGAGCAGGACCGGCCGGACGTCCCCGACGGTCCGCCGTACGGCGTCGGCGTGCAGGTCGGCCACCGCGTCGAAGGTCGCCGGCAGCGCCTCACCCGTGCCGAAGCCCTGGGTGGGCAGCGCCCAGACGTCGCGCCGGCCGCGGAACGGCGAGGCGAACCGGGCGTACTGGTGGACGCCGGCGAGGGCCACGTAGGAGCTGAAGCACACCAGTGGCGCCGCGGCGCCGCCCGCCGAGAGCCGGATCGCCCCGGGCAGGCCGGGGAGTTCGTCGGGCGACGTGAAGGTGGGACGCAGTTCCGCCGCCGCCTGGAGCAGGGTGAAGCCGTCGTCGACACGGTCGTCGAGACAGGCCTGCTTGAACAGGCCCCCGAGGGTGTCCTCGGGGCGGATGTCCGGCGCGCCCCCGGCCGTCTCCTGCGGGCCGGTCTCCTGAGTGGCCCGCTCGGCGAGCCTTCCGTGCAGATGGGCGGCGAGGGCCTCGGGCGTGGCGTGGTCGAACAGGAGGGTCGGTGCCAGCTTCAGGCCGGTCGCGGTGGCGAGGTGGTTACGGAGTTCGACCACCGTGAGGGAGTCGAAGCCCTGTTCGGTGAAGAGCCGGTCGGGCTCCACCTCGTCCGCGCTCGCGTGTCCCAGCACGGTGGCGGCGAGGTCGCGCACCAGAGCGAGCAGCAGGGTGCGGCCCTCCTCCGGGGAGCGTCCGGCCAGGAGGGACGGGCCGGCCGGCTCGGCCGGACCGGACGCGCTCCTGCGTCGCACCCCCGCGGCGCCGGGCCTCAGCATCGAACGGACTCCGGTCCGGCCCGCCCCGGTGGCGACGGCGATCACCGCGGGATCGGCCGTGGTGAGGGCGTCGTCGAGAAGAGCCAGGGCGTCCTCGGCGGCCAGGGGACGCAGGCCGCCGCGGCTCAGCCGGCCCCGGTCGGTTCGCGACAGACGGGCGGTGATGCCGCTGTCGTCGCTCCACAGCCCCCAGGCGACGGACGCCGCGGGGCGTCCGAGTGAGCGTCTGAGGGCGGCGAGGCCGTCCAGGAAGGAGTTCGCCGCCGCGTAGTTGGCCTGGCCGGGAGCGCCGAAGGTGCCCGCCGCAGAGGAGAACAGCACGAACGCGGCCGGACGGTGGTCCGCCGTGGCCCGGTGCAGGTTCCAGGCGCCGTCCGCCTTCGGGCGCAGCACCGTGTCGAAGCGCGCCCCGTCGAGTGCGGTGAGGACGGCGTCGTCGGTGACACCGGCCGCATGGATCACCCCGGTCAGCGGGGCGTCCGCGGGCACGTGGGTCAACAGCCGCTCGACCTCGGACGGCCGGGCGACGTCGCAGGCCTCCAGACGTACGCGGGCGCCCAGCTCCGTCAGCTCGGACACCAGAGCGTCCGCGCCGTCCGCGGCGGGGCCGCGGCGTCCGGCGAGCAGCAGCGAACGCACGCCGTGCCGGGTGACGAGGTGGCGGGCGACGGCCCGGCCGAGGGCGCCGGTGGCGCCGGTGACGAGCACGGTGCCCGCGGCGAGGTCGGGTGCGGCGCCGGGGGTGGCGGGCACGGCGTCGGGGTGGAGGACCCGTCCGTCGCGGACCGCGCTGTGCGGGCGACCGGACGCGATCGCGCCGAGCAGTGCGGGCCCGTCGCCGGCCTCGGCCCCGCCGGGCAGGTCCACCAGCTGGAACCGGCCGGGGTGTTCGGTCTGTCCGGCGCGGACCAGTCCCCACAGGGCGGCGCCGGTCACGTCCGGCAGGGCCGTGCCTTCGGATGCGTCGTCCCGGCCCGCCGTCACCGCGCGGCGGGTGACGAACACGAGCCGGGCGTCGGTGTACCGCTCGTCGGCGAGCCAGCCGCTCATCACCTCGTGGGTGCGGGACAGACGGCCCCGCAACGCCTCAGGTACGGCGTGATCGCCGACATGGCACGTCTCCGGTGCGACGACGACCACCTCGGGCATCGTCATGCCGGTGTCGAGGGCCTTGGCGAGCGACTCGAGGTCGGCATACGTCTCGACGTGGACCCCGGTCGCGTCGAGGGAGGCCACCACCCGGTCGTCGCCCTCGCCGAGGACGATCCAGCGCACCGTGCGCGGAGCCGGCGGGTCGGGAACGGGAAGCGTCTCCTGCCAGTCCAGGCGCAGCAGTTCGGGTCGGGCCGTCCCGGAGGCCGGGGCGGCGGACACCTCCCGCAGGGTGATCGCGTCGGCGGTGGCGACGGCCCGGCCGGTGGTGTCGGTGACCAGGACCCGGTAGCCGTGGTCGTGGCCTGCGGGGGTCAGGCGCACCCTCAGCGCGGTCGCTCCGGTGGCGTGCAGGGTCAGCCCGGTCCACGCGAACGGCAGCATCGGCGCCGCGTTCTCGTCGTCGCCCCGCAGCCCGGGGCGTCTGACCAGCAGGGCCTGGACGGCCGCGTCGAGCAGAGCGGGATGCAGGGCGTGCCGGGAGGCGTCCTCCCGGCAGTGTTCCGGCAACGCGACCTCGGCGTACACCTCCTCGCCGCGCTCCCACACGCGGCCCAGGCCTCGGAAGCTCGGACCGTAGGCGAAGCCCGCGGCGGCGAAGGCCGCGTAGGGGTCCTCGTCGGAGACGACCAGGGCTCCGGGCGGAGGCCAGGCGGCCAGGTCGCCGGCCGGCACGGATCCCGTCTGCGGGGCGAGGACGCCCTGGGCGTGCCGTTGCCATTCCCCGTCGCCCGCCGAGGGCCGCGACCACACGGCGACGGCGCGGCGGCCCCGGTCGTCGGCGGCTTCCACGGTGACCTGGAGGTGGACGGCGCCCTCGGCGGGCACGACGAGCGGGCTGAGCAGGGTGAGTTCGCTCAGGTGGCCGCAGCCGGTGCGGTCGCCCACGTGCACGACGAGGTCGAGGTAGCCGGTGGCGGGCAGGATGACCTGCCCGAGGACGGCGTGGTCGGCGAGCCAGGGGTGGCTGCGCAGTGACAGCCGCCCGGTGAACAGCAGGTCGTCCGAGCCCGCGCGGGCTATCTCGGCCGAGAGGAACGGGTGGTCGGCGGGGTGCAGTCCGGCGGCGTCGGGGTCGCCCGCCGAGGCCGCGGTCGGCAGCCAGAACCGCTGCCGCTGGAAGGCGTAGGTGGGCAACGGCACGGCGTGCGCGCCGGGGAGGATCGCCGTCCAGTCGGGCTCGGCGCCGTGTGCGAACAGGGTGCCGACGGCGCGGAGCAGACACCCGGTCTCGGACTCGTCGCGCAGGACGGCCGCGGCGAACACCGTGCCGGCCGTGTCGGACTCCGCCTCGGCGAGCGCCGTCTCGGCGAGCGCGGTGAGCGAACCGTTCGGCCCGACCTCCAGGAAGCGGCGGACGCCGAGGCCGTGCAACCGGGTGACGCAGTCGTGGAAGCGGACCGGCTCGCGGAGGTGCCGCACCCAGTGCTCGGGGTCGGTGAGCAGGCCGACGGGGGCCGGCGCGCCGGTGCGCGCGGAGACGACGGACAGGATCGGCTCGTCGTAGGTGATGCCGGCGGCGACGGCCCGGAAGTCGTCGAGTGCCGGATCCATGAGCGGGGAGTGGAAGGCATGGCTGACCCGCAGCCGCGTCGTGCGCCGTCCGGCCGCCTCGAAATGCTCGCAGATCCGGGCGACCGCCTCCTCCGTGCCGGAGACGACGGTCGCGGAGGGCCCGTTGAGGGCGGCGATGCCGACTTCGCGTTCGCGTCCGGACAGCAGCGGCGCCACCTCCTGCTCGGTGGCCCGGATCGACGCCATCGCGCCGCCGGAGGGGAGTTCCTGCATGAGCCGGCCGCGGGCGGCGACGAGGGCGCAGGCGTCGTCGAGGGAGAACACTCCGGCGACGTGGGCGGCCGCGATCTCGCCGACGGAGTGGCCGGCGACATGGTCCGGGCGGACGCCCCACGACTCCAGCAGGCGGTACAGGGCCACTTCGAAGGCGAACAGGGCGGGCTGTGCGTGCTCGGTGCGGTTCAGGAGTTCGGCGTCGTCTCCCAGGACCACCGCCCGCAGTCCGGGAACGCGTTCGCACACGGCGTCGAAGGCCTGGGCGAACACCGGATGGGCAGCGTGCAGTTCGCGGCCCATGCCGGGCCGCTGGGCGCCCTGGCCGGTGAACAGGAAGGCGGTACGGCCGCCTGCGCGCGCGGTGCCGGTGACCGTGCCGGGCAGCGGCGTTCCCTCGACCAGCGCTCGCAGCCGGGCCGCGAGGCCGTCGTGATCGTCGCCGACGAGGACGGCCCGGTGGGCGAACGGCGTCCGGGTGGTCGCCAGCGCCAACGCGACGTCGGCGACGGCGACTTCGGGACGTGCGCCCACGTGGTCGAGCAGTCGGGCGGCCTGGTCGCGCAGGGCTTCACGGCTACGACCGGTGACGATCCAGGGGACGGACGCCTGTGCCTGTGCCCGCGAGGGGACGGCGTGCGGTTCGTCGGTGTGGGGTTCGTCGGTGTTCGGTCCTGCGGTGGGGGGTTCGTCGGCGACGCCCTCCAGGATGACGTGCGCGTTGGTGCCGCTGATGCCGAACGACGACACACCCGCACGCCGCGGACGCCCGGCCTCCTCCTCCCACACCCGCGCCCGCGTCACCAGCTCCACCGCACCCGCCGACCACTCCACATGCGACGACGGCTCATCCACGTGCAACGTCGCCGGCACCACACCCGACCGCATCGCCAGCACCATCTTCATCACACCCGCCACACCGGCACCCGCCTGCGTATGACCGATGTTCGACTTCACCGACCCCAACCACAACGGCCGACCACCCTCACGACCCTGACCATAAGTCGCCAGCAACGCCTGCGCCTCGATCGGATCACCCAACCGCGTCCCCGTACCGTGCGCCTCCACCACGTCCACATCCACCGCAGACACACCCGCGTCCGCCAACGCCGCCCGGATCACCCGCTGCTGCGAAGGCCCGTTCGGCGCACTCAACCCGTTCGACGCACCGTCCTGGTTCACCGCCGAACCCCGCACCACCGCCAGCACCGGATGCCCCAGCCGACGCGCGTCCGACAACCGCTCCACCAACAGCAGACCACCCCCCTCCGAGAACCCCGTCCCGTCCGCCGCCTCCGCGAACGCCTTGCACCGACCGTCCACCGCCAGCCCCTGCTGACGACTGAAGTCCACGAACAGACCGGGCGTCGACATCACGGTGACGCCGCCGGCGAGGGCGAGGTCGCACTCTCCCGCGCGCAGGGCCTGCGCCGCCAGGTGCAGGGCGACCAGCGACGACGAGCAGGCGGTGTCGACGGTGACCGCCGGGCCCTCCAGCCCGAAGGTGTAGGACAGCCGGCCCGACAGGACGCTCGCGGAGTTGCCCGTGCCCAGGTGGGCGCCCACGTCGTCGCCGGGCGCGAGCGGACGGGAGGTGTAGTCCTGGTAGTTCGTGCCGGCGAACACACCGGTCCGGCTGCCGCGCAGCGACCGCGGATCGATCCCGGCCCGCTCGAACGTCTCCCAGGCGGTCTCGAGCAGCAGCCGCTGCTGCGGGTCCATGGCCAGGGCCTCGCGGGGCGAGATGGCGAAGACGCCGGGATCGAAGTCGGCGAAGCCGTCCAGGAATCCACCGGTGAGCGTGGCGGTACGGCCCGCCGTGCCGGGTTCGGGATGGTAGAGCCCGGCCACGTCCCAGTCCCGGTCCTGCGGGAACGGGCCCATCACGTCGGCGCCGTCGGCCAGCAGCTGCCAGAACCGCTCCGGAGTGTCCGCCCCGCCGGGGAAGCGACAGGCCATGCCGACGATCACGACCGGGTCCTCTGCCGTGTCCGGGCGGGTGACGGCGACCGCGGAGGCGGCGGCTGCCGCCGGGGCCAGCTGCTCGCCGAGGTGCTCGGCCAGGGCCGCGGGCGTGGGGTAGTCGTACACGAGGGTGGCGGGCAGCCGCATGCCGGTCGCCTCGCCCAGGGTGTTGCGCAGCTCCACGGCGCTGAGGGAGTCGAAGCCGAGTTCCCGGAAGGCCCGGGCCGGCTCGACGTCGTCGGGGCTCGGATGGTTGAGGACATAGGCGATGTGTGCGCGCACCAGCTCGAGCAGGGCATGACGGCGGTCCGCCTCCCCGAGGGCGGCGATCGTGGCCATCACGTCGTGGTCGTCGCCGCCGGAGGCTGCCGGGGCGGCGGCCCGCTGCGCGTGCAGCTGTCCCAGATCCGGAAGTTCGGCGTAGAGACGGCGGGGGCGGCCCTTGCCGAGCTCGGCCCCGAAGACCTCCCAGTCGATGTCTGTGACGACGAGTGCGGTGTCGTCCTGGTCCAGGGCGTGCTGCAGGGCCGTGACGGCGACGGCGGGGTCCATGAGGCGGACGCCGTGGCGCTGGAGTCGTTCCCCGACCGTGCCGGAGGCCATGCCTCCCTCGGCCCAGCCGCTCCACGCGATCGCCGTGGCGGGCAGACCGCGCGAGCGGCGGTCCTCGGCGAGGGCGTCCAGGAAGGCGTTGCCGGGGGCGTAATTGCCGTGCCCGGGGCTGCCGAAGACACCCGATGACGAGGAGAACAGCACGAAGGCGGAAAGGTCCAGGCCGGCGGTCGCGGCGTCGAGGTTCCGAGCGCCTCCGGCCTTGACCCGCAGGACCTCGGCGAGGCGCTCGGGCGTGAGCGAGCCGATGACCCCGTCGTCGAGAACGGCGGCGGTGTGGAAGACGGCTGTGAGGGGGCGTTCCTCGGGGACGGAGGCCAGCAGGTCGGCGAGGGCCGCGGGGTCGGCGATGTCGCAGGCGACAAGGTCGGCCCTGGCGCCGAGGGCGGTCAGCTCGGCGAGCAGCCCGGCGGCGCATTCGGCGTCGGGGCCGGAGCGGCTGACGAGGAGCAGGTGCGCCGCTCCCTCGCGGGCGAGCCAGCGGGCCACGTGACGGCCGAGGGCGCCGGTGCCGCCGGTCACGAGGACGGTGCCCTCCGGTCGCCAGCGGCGTCGGCCGGCGAGTCCGCCGACGGCGGCGCGCTCCAGCCGGCGGCCCAGCGCGCCGGTGGCGCGTACGGCGACCTGGTCCTCGTGGTCGGTTCCGGCGAGGACCGCGACGACCCGGTCGGCGGTGCGCGCGTCGAGCTGATCGGGCAGGTCGACGAGGCCGCCCCAGCAGTCGGCCTGTTCCAGGGCGACGACCCGTCCGAAGCCCCAGACGAGGGCCTGCTCCGGTGCGGCGGGGGCCTCGCCGGCACGGGTGGCCACGGCGCCGCGGGTGAGGAACCACACCGGCAGCCGGACGTTGAGGTCGTCCATGGCCTGCACCAGGGCGACGGTGGCGGCGAAGCCGCCGTGCAGCAGCGGGTGCCGGGGGTGCGCGCCGTCGTCGAGGGCGAGCAGGGACAGGACACCGCGGGCGTCGGCCGTCGCGTCGGCCAGCACGGCGGCGAGCGCCGTGCGGTCGGCGTGCTCGTCGACCAGGACGAGGGCGCAGTCGGCTCCGGCGCGGGCCAGGGCGTCCTGCACCGCGGTGACCTCGGGCCCGCTCTCGTGGCTGCGGGGCGCGACGAGGGTCCAGCGGCCGGTGAGGGCCGGCGTGGGCGTGTCCCGCAGGGGGCGCCAGGTGATGCGGTAGCGCCAGCGGTCGGCGGTGGCGCGGTCGTCGCCGCGCCGCCGGTAGCCGGCCAGGGCGGGGAGCAGTGCGGCCGTGGCCTGTTCGTCGAGGCCGAGCGCTTCGGCGAGGGCGGTGAGGTCGCCCGACTCGACGGCCTGCCAGAGCGGGGCGTCCGCGGTGGCGGCGGCAGCGGCGGCAGCGGCCGCGGTGGTCGCGGCGGCGGTGAACCCCGGCCAGTACCGGCGGCGTTGGAAGGCGTAGACGGGCAGGTCGACGCGGCGTGCGGGTTCGTCGTGGACGGCGTCGAAGTCCACGGATCCGCCGCGGACAGCGAGCCCGGCCACGGACGTGAGGAAGCGTTCGGTCCCGCCGTCGTCGCGGCGCAGGGTGCCGAGGACGGCGCCGCCGGTGATGCCGAGGTCGTCGAGGATGTCGCCGACCGCGGTGGTGACCACGGGGTGCGGGCTCATCTCGACGAAGACGCGCTGTCCGGCTCCGGCGAGAGCGCGCACGGTGCTCTCGAAGCGGACGGTGCTGCGGATGTTGTCGTACCAGTAGGCGGCGTCGAGCGTGGTGGTGTCCTCGACCCGTTCCCCGGTGACGGTGGAGTGGAACGGGATGTGGGCGGGGCGCGGGCGCACCGGTGCGAATCCGGCGAGCAGGGCGTCGCGGACCTCCTCCACCTGGGCGCAGTGCGAGGCGTAGTCCACCGGCACGCGGCGTGCGCGGATTCCGTCTTCGGTGAGGCGGGCCAGCAGTTCGGCCAGCGGTTCGGCGTCCCCGGACACCGTGACGGACCGCGGGCCGGTGACGGAGCCGACGGAGATGCGGCCGTGATAGGGCGCGATGAGACGTTCGACCTCGGCGAGCGCCAGCGGCACGGCGACCATGCCGCCGCGGCCGGTGATCGCGGTGAGTTCCCGGGAGCGGGCCACGACGATCCGGGCCGCGTCCTGGAGGGTGAGGACGCCCGCGATGTGTGCGGCGGCGATCTCGCCCTGGCTCTGTCCGGCGACCGCGGCGGGGCGGACCCCGCACGCCATCCACAGTCGGGCGAGGGCGACGCAGACGACGAAGAGGGTGGGCTGGACGACGTCGAGGCGCTCCAGGGGCGGGGCACCCGGGGCGGCCCGCAGCACGTCCAGCACACGGAAGTCGACGAACTCCTCGACGGCGGCGGCGGCTTCGTCGAAGAAGGCGCGGAACCGGGCGTCGGCGTCGTGGAGTTCGGTGGCCATGCCCTCCCACTGCGGGCCCTGGCCGGGGAAGAGGAAGACCGGGTCGCCCTCGGTGTCGGCGACGCCGCGCACCACGGCGGGGTCGGGCGTGCCGTCGGCCAGGGCGGTCAGGCCGCGCAGGAGCACGTCGGGGCCGGGGGCGACGACGACGGCTCGGTGTTCGAGTGCGGACCGGGTGGTCGCGAGGGACCAGGCGAGGTCGGCGAGGCGCGGTGCGCCGTCCGGGTCGGCGCGCAGGCCGGCGGCGAGCCGGCGGGCCTGGTCGCGCAGGGCGGGCGCGGTGCGGCCGGACACGGTGAAGGCGCGCGGGCGGGGCGTGTCGCCGGCGGGCCCGGTGGTGTCGTCCGGCTCGGTCGGCGGGGCCTGTTCCAGGATGACGTGGGCGTTGGTGCCGCTGACGCCGAAGGAGGACACGCCCGCGCGGCGCGGGCGGTCGCCGACGGCGGGCCAGCCGCGGGCCTCGGTGAGCAGTTCGACGTTTCCGGCGGTCCAGTCGACGTGCCGGCTGGGCCGGTCGACGTGGAGGGTCGCCGGCAGCCGGCCCGCGCGCAGCGCGAGGACCGTCTTGATGACGCCGGCGACGCCCGCCGCGGCCTGGGTGTGGCCGATGTTCGACTTCACCGAGCCGAGCAGCAGCGGCCGGTCCGCGGGCCGGTCCTGTCCGTAGGTGGCGAGCAGGGCCTGCGCCTCGATGGGGTCGCCGAGGGTGGTTCCGGTGCCGTGCGCCTCGACGGCGTCCACGTCGGCGGGTGCGAGCCTCGCGTTGTTGAGCGCCTGCCAGATGACGCGTTCCTGGGAGGGGCCGTTGGGAGCGGTCAGACCGTTGGACGCGCCGTCCTGGTTGACGGCGGAGCCGCGCAGGACGGCGAGGACGGGATGTCCGTGGCGGCGGGCGTCGGAGAGCCGTTCGACGACGAGGACTCCCGCGCCCTCGCCCCACGCGGTGCCGTCGGCGGTGTCGGCGAAGGCACGGCAGCGGCCGTCCGGCGACAGGCCGCGCTGGCGGCTGAACTCGAGGAAGATCGTGGGCGTCGACATGACGGTGACGCCGCCGGCGAGGGCGAGGTCGCACTCGCCCGCGCGCAGGGCTTGCGCTGCCAGGTGGAGGGTGACCAGCGAGGAGGAGCAGGCGGTGTCGACGGAGACCGCGGGGCCCTCCAGGCCGAGGGTGTAGGAGATCCGGCCGGACAGGACGCTGGGCGCGTTGCCCACCCCGTCGTCGCCGGCGTTGTCGGACAGGCTCAGCAGGGTGGTGTAGTCCTGCAGGTTGGTGCCGGAGAACACGCCGGTGCGGCTCCCGCGCAGGGCGAGCGGGTCGATCCCGGCGCGTTCCAGCGCCTCCCAGCAGATCTCCAGCAGGATCCGCTGCTGCGGGTCGGTGCCGACGGCCTCACGCGGGGAGATGCCGAAGAACCCGGCGTCGAAGTCGCCGACGCGGTCGATGAATCCGCCGGTGCGGGTGTAGCTGCGGCCGGGTGTGCCGGGCGTCGGGTCGTACAGGGCGTCGACGTCCCAGCCCCGGTCGCGGGGCCACTCGGACATGGCGTCGCCGCCGTCGTCGAGGAGCCGCCACAGATCGTCGGGGTCGCCGACCCCGCCCGGGAAACGACAGCCCATCGCGACGATCGCCACGGGGTCGTTCCGGTGTGCCTCGGCCGCGGCCAGGCGCTGTCGCGTCTGGTGGAGGTCGGCCGTGACCTTCTTCAGATAGCCGAGGAGTTTTTCCTCATCACTCATGTGTCGTCACCAGTTCTCAGGTCCCGTGGCCGCGCCGTCAGGAAATGCCGAGGTCGTTCTCGATGAAGTCGAAGATCTCGTCCGCGCCGGCGGACTGGATCCGGTCGCTGACGTCGTCCCCGCCGGCGGCGGGGGCGACAGCGGCGGAGGAGCCGGTGAAACCAGTGAGGAGCGACTGCAGCCGGGCGCCGATGCGGTCGCGCCGGACGTCGTCCTTCGCCAGCGCGGCCAGGGCCGCTTCCAGGGAGTCGAGCCCGGCGAGGACGGTTTCGGCGCCTTCGGCGTCGTCCGAGAGCCGGCCGCGCAGATACCCGGCGAGCGCGGTGGCGCTCGGCTGGTCGAACAGCAGGGTGGCGGGCAGGGCGAGGCCGGTGGCGGCGCCGATCCGGTTGCGCAGCTCGACCGCCATCAGCGAGTCGAAGCCCAGGGCGTTGAACGCCACGGCGGCGCCCACCCGGTCGGTGCCGGTGTGGCCGAGGACGGCGGCGGCCTCGGTCCGCACCAGCGTGGTCAGGGTGCGTTCGCGTTCGGCCGCGGACTGTCCGGTGAGCCGTTCGCGCAGGGCCTGCGGGGCGCCGGTGGCGCTCTGCGGGCGGCGGGCCTGCAGGTCGCGGACCTCGGGGAGGCCGGCGAGCAGGGGGCTCGGCCGGGAGGTGGTGAAGCCGGGCGCGAAGCGTGCCCAGTCGATGTCGGCGACGGCGAGGACGGCGTCGGTGCGTGCGACGGCCCGGCCGAGGGCGTCGCACGCCCGCTCGGGGTCGAGCGGGTCGATGCCGCCGCGCCGCATGCGGTTCTCGCCGTCGGCGTCGGCGGTGGCCATGCCGCCGCCGGCCCACGGCCCCCACGCCAGTGACGTGGCGGGCAGCCCGGCGGCTCTGCGCCGCTCCGCCAGAGCGTCCAGACTGGCGTTGGCCGCCGCGTAGTTGGCCTGGCCGATGGTGCCGAGGGTGCCGGAGATCGACGAGTACAGGACGAACGCGGTGAGTTCGCGCCCGCGCGTCAGTTCGTCGAGATGGCGCGCGGCGGCCAGCTTGGGCCGCAGGACGCGGTCCAGGGCTGCGGGGTCCATGCCGTCGAGGAGCCGGTCGTCGAGCACGCCCGCGGTGTGCACGACGGCGTCGACGGGGTGTTCGGCGAGGAGCGCGGCGAGCGCGTCGCGGTCGGCGGTGTCGCAGGCGGCCAGGACCAGTTCGGTGCCGGTGTCGGCGAGCGCGTGCTTGAGGTGGGAGGCCCCGTCGGAACCCGGGCCGGACCGGCTGACGGCCACGATGCGGCCGGCGCCCTGCGCGGCGAGCCAGACGGCTGTGCGCAGACCGAGCGCCCCGGTGGCCCCGGTGAGCAGGACGGTGCCGGACCAGTCGGGCGCGGACGCCGTGGGCGGGCCGGCCGGAACGTGTTCGAGGCGGCGCACGAACGTGCCGGCGGGCCGCACGGCGATCTGGTCCTCGCCTGCCCGGTCGGCCAGCGCCGCGGCCAGCCGGCGGGCCACGTCGCTCGCGACGGCGGCGTCGGTGCCCGCGGGCAGGTCCACCAGACCGCCCCAGAGCTGCGGGTGTTCGAGGGCGGCGGTGCGGCCCAGCCCCCACACGGCGGCCTGTTCGGGGACGACGGACGCCTCCGTCCCGAGGACGCCGGCGGCGCCCGCGGTGAGCGCCCACAGGCGCACCGCGTCGGTGCCCGCGGCCCCGTCCGCGAGGGCCTGGACGAGGGCGGTGGTCGCGGCGAGACCGGCCGGGACGGCTTCGAGTCCGGGCAGGGCGGCGGTGTCGGCGGCGAGCAGCGACAGCACGCCCGTCCAGGGCCCGTCGCCGTCCTGGCGCAGGGACCCGAGGGCGGTGGCCAGGGCCGTGCGGTCTGCGGTGGCGCAGTCGACGGGCAGGAGGCGGACGTGGGCGCCGTGCGCGGTGAGCGCGTCCGCGACGGAGGTCGCCCAGGCTCCGCCGTCGAGCCGGTCGGGGACGGCGACGACCCAGGTGCCGGCGGGCGTGGCCGCGTTCTCCGTGGTGGGCCGCCACACGACACGGTGCTCCCAGCCCTGGATCTCCGCCTGGCGGCGGTCCTCGCCGCGCCAGGCGGCGAGGGCGGGCAGGACGGCGCTGAGCGGGGCGTCGGGGTCGACCGCGAGGCGCTCGGCGAGGGCCGGGGCGTCCGTCGCCTCGACGAGTCTCCAGAACGCGGCCTCCTGGCCGGCCGCGGCGGGAGCCGGCGCGGACGCCTCCAGCCAGAAGCGCTCGCGCTGGAAGGCGTACGTCGGCAGGGGCACGGGCCGGGCCGCGGCGTCGGCCGGCGGCGCCGGGACGTCGCCGAGCCCGTGTACGTGCAGGGTGGCGGCGGCGAGCAGGGCGCAGCGGCCCTCGCTCGTGTCGCGGCGCACCAGGGGTACGGCGGTCACCGCAGCGGAGGCGCTGAGGCCGCCTCGGACCAGGGTGGTGAGGGTGGCGTCGGGGCCGAGTTCGAGCGTGAGCGTGACGCCGTTCGCCTCCAGGGTGCGGACGGTGTCGCCGAAGCGGACGGCCCGGCGGACGTGGCGCACCCAGTAGTCGGGGGTGGTCAGGTCGTCGCCGGCCGCGAGGTCGCCGGTCACGTTGGACACGACGGGGACGGTGGGCGGGTGGAAGCGGACGCGGGCGGCGACGGCGCGGAACTCGTCGAGCATGGGGTCCATCAGCGGCGAGTGGAAGGCGTGGCTGACCCGCAGGCGCCGGGTCTTGCGGCCGCGGGCCGCGAACTCGGCGGTGATCGCCTCCACGTCCTGGGCGTGACCGGAGACGACGACGGAGACCGGTCCGTTGACCGCGGCGACGGCGACGCGGTCGGCCCGGTCCTCCAGCAGGGGCAGCACCTCGTCCTCGGTCGCCTCCAGGGCGGCCATGGCGCCGCCCTCGGCGAGGCTCTGCATGAGCCTGCCCCGGGCCGCGACCAGGGCGCAGGCGTCGGCCAGGTCGATGACTCCGCTGACGTGGGCCGCGGTGAGTTCGCCGATGGAGTGCCCCGCGAGCACGTCGGGCAGCACACCCCAGGACCGGACGAGGGCGTGGGCCGCGGTGCCGTACGCGAAGAGGGCGGCCTGCGTGTAGGCGGTGCGGTCCAGCAGGGCGGCCTCGGCGCTGTCCGGGTCGGCGAAGACGACGTCGCGCAGCGGCGGTCCGTCGAGATGGAGGTCGAGTCCGGCGCACACCTCGTCGAAGGTGCGCGCGTAGACGGGGTGTGCGTTGTACAGGTCGCGGCCCATGCCGGGGCGCTGGGCGCCCTGTCCGCTGAACAGGACGGCGAGCCGTGCGCCGCCGGCGGCGCCCGTCGCGGTACGGGCGTCCGGCTCGCCGGCGGCGACGGCGGCGAGCCCGGCCAGGAGTTCCGCACGGTCCGCGGCGACGACAGCCGCGCGGTGGGCGTGCGGATGGCGGGCGACGGCGAGGGTACGGGCGAGGTCACGGGGGTCGACGTCGTGGTGCAGCAGGTGGGTGTGCAGCCGGGAGGCCTGGGCGCGCAGCGCGTCCGGGGTGTGCCCGGAGAGGGCGTGCACCCGGGGCGCGGTGGCGGGCGCCGCCCGTTCGGCGACGGGCGGGGCGGCGGGCGGCTCCTCCAGGACGACGTGGGCGTTGCTGCCGCTGATCCCGAACGAGGACACGCCCGCGCGGCGCGGCCGGTCGGGGCGGGCCGGCCAGGGGCGGGCCTCGGTGAGCAGCTCGATGGCGCCGCTGGACCAGTCGATGTGCGGGGAGGGCTCGTCGACGTGCAGGGTGCGCGGCAGTTCGCCGTGGCGCATGGCCATGACCATCTTGATGACGCCGGCGGCGCCGGCGGCGGCCTGGGTGTGACCGAAGTTGGACTTCGCGGATCCCAGCAGCAGGGGTTGCGCGTCGCGGTCGCGGCCGTAGGTCGCGAACAGCGCCTGGGCCTCGATGGGGTCGCCGAGGGTGGTTCCGGTGCCGTGCGCCTCGACGGCGTCGACGTCGGACGGGGCGAGCCCTGCCGAGGCCAGCGCCTGTCGGATGACGCGCTCCTGAGAGGGGCCGTTGGGGGCGGTCAGGCCGTTGGACGCGCCGTCCTGGTTGGTGGCGGAGCCGCGGATCACGGCCAGGACGGGGTGGCCTTCGCGGCGGGCGTCGGAGAGGCGTTCCAGCAGGAGCATGCCGACGCCCTCGGAGAAGCTGGTGCCGTCGGCGCCGGCGGCGAAGGCCTTGCAGCGGCCGTCGGCCGCCAGCCCGTTCTGGGCCGTGAACTCGGTGTAGGTGCCGGGGGTGGCCATGACCGTGACCCCGCCGGCCAGGGCCATCGAGCACTCGCCCTGGCGCAGGGCGTGGGCGGCGAGGTGCAGGGCGACCAGTGCGGACGAGCAGGCGGTGTCGACCGTCATGGTCGGCCCCTCCAGGCCGAAGGTGTAGGCGACCCGGCCGGAGATGACGCTGCCGGACACGCCGAGTCCGATGTAGCCCTCCATGCCTTCGGGGATGTCGGCCAGGCCGGAGGCGTAGCCGGAGCCCATCGCGCCGACGTAGACGCCGGTGCCGCTGCCGCGCAGGGACAGGGGATCGATCCCGGCGCGTTCGAAGACCTCCCAGGACGTCTCCAGCAGCAGCCGCTGCTGGGGGTCCATGGCGAGCGCCTCGCGGGGTGCGATGCCGAAGAGGGAGGCGTCGAAGTGCGTGGCGCCGTAGAGGAATCCGGCCTCCAGGCCGGGCAGGCGGTCCAGGTCCCAGCCGCGGTCGGTGGGGAACGCGCCGATGGCGTCGCCGCCCTCGGAGACGAAACGCCACAGGTCCTCGGGGGAGGTGACCCCGCCGGGGTACTGGCAGGCCATGGCGACGACGACGACCGGGTCGTCCTCCTCGGCTGCACGCCTGGTGGTGGCGAACTCCTCGGTGACGCCCGCGAGTTCGCGCAGGAGGTGGCGGGCGAGCGCGGTGGGGCGGGGGTGGTCGAAGACGAGCGTGGCCGGCAGCCGCAGTCCGGTCTCGGCGTTGAGGCGGTTGCGCAGGTCGACGGAGCTGAGGGAGTCGAAGCCGAGGTCCTTGAAGGACTGTTCGCCGTCGACGGCGCCGGCCGAGCCGTGGCCGAGGGCGACGGCGGCGTGGCGGCGGACCAACTCGAGCAGGTGGCGCTCCTGTTCGGGTACGGACAGGCCGGACAGGAGGCGGCTCAGCGCGGAGGAGTCCGTGTCCGCGGCGCGGGCGGTCCGCCGGGCCGGGGCGGCCGGGACAAGGCCGTGCAGGAGGGCGGGCAGCCGTCCGGCCGAGGCGGCGGCGCGCAGCGCGGCGGGGTCGGTGCGCAGCGGTGCGAGCAGCGGCTCGCCGGCGGCGAGAGCCTCGTCGAGCATGCGCAGGGCCCGGTCCGGGTCCAGGGCGGGCAGTCCGGAGGCCGCGATGCGGCGCTGGCCGTCCTCGCCGAGCCCGCCGGTCATGCCGCTGTCGTGGTCCCACAGCGTCCATGCCAGCGAGGTGGCGGGCAGACCGGCGGCGCGGCGGTGGTGGGCCAGGGCGTCCAGGACGGTGTTGGCGGCGGCGTAGTTGGCCTGTCCGGCGCCGCCCAGCAGGCCGGAGGCCGAGGAGAACAGGACGAAGGCGGTGAGATCGGCGTCCCGGGTCGCCTCGTGCAGGGTGAGCGCGGTGTCCGCCTTCGCCCGCAGCACGGTGGCGAGCCGGTCGGGGGTGAGCGAGCCGAACACGCCGTCGTCGAGGACGCCCGCGGTGTGCACCACGGCGCGCAGCGGCCGCTGTGCGGGCAGCGTGCCGAGGAGGTCGGCCAGGGCTCCCGGGTCGGCTGCGTCGCAGGCCTCGACGCGTACGACCGCGCCGTGGGCGGTGAGTTCGTCCTTCAGCTCGCGGGCGCCCGGGGCTTCGGCGCCCCTTCGGGAGGTCAGCACCAGGGAGCGGACGCCGTGAGCGACGACCAGGTGGCGGGCGACCAGCGCGCCGAGCGCGCCGGTGCCGCCGGTGACGAGGACCGTGCCCTCGGCGTCCCAGACGGGTGCCCGTTCGGCTGCCGGGATTCGGGTGAGCGCGGGGGTGAGCAGCGTGCCGTCGCGCAGGGCGAACTGGGTCGCCCCGGTGCCGACGGCGGCCGCGAGGGCCGCTCGGGAGGCGGCGGTGTCGTCGACGTCGGCGACGACGACGCGTCCCGGGTTCTCGGTCTGGGCCGAGCGGACCAGACCCCAGACGGCGGCCGCGGACAGGTCGGTGACGTCCTCGCCGTCGACCGCGCCGACGGCGCCGCGCGTGACGATCACGATGGGGGCGCTGTCGGTGCGCGGATCGGCCAGCAGCGTCTGCAGGCGGGTCAGGACGCGGCCGGCGATGCCGGCCGGGGTCTCGTCGGGAGCGGAGACGCACGGCAGGAACACGCACGAGGGGGCGTCGTCGGCGCCGAGCACGGGCCAGGCGGGGACCAGGCCGGCCGGGTCGTCGCCGGCGAGCCGCAGGCCGTCGGCGACCGCGGCGTCGGCGTTCGCGGCGTCGGCGTTCGCGGTGCCCGCGATCGCGGCGTCGGGCCGAGCGCTGTCGCTCCAGCGCACCGCGTACAGGGCGCCGTCGGCGGGCCGGGAGGCGTGCGGGGCGGCCGGGGAGATCGGGCGGCTGACGAGGGAGCCGACGGTGGCCACGGGGCGTCCCGTGCCGTCGGCGAGGTGCAGGCTCACGGCGCCGGAAGGACCGCGCTCCAGGCGGACCCGGAGCCCGGTTGCGCCGACGGCGTGCAGCGTGACGCCGCTGAACGCGAACGGCAGGCCCACGCCCCGGCCTCCGCCGTCGCCCTCGCCCTCGTCGCCGGAGCCGGCGAGCTGGGCGTGCAGGGCGGCGTCGAGGAGCGCCGGGTGGAGGCCGAAGCGAGCGGCGTCGCGGTGCTGGTCCTCCGGGAGGGTCACCTCGGCGTACCAGACGTCGCCGGACCGCCACGCGGCCCGCAGGCCCTGGAAGGCGGGGCCGTACTGGTAGCCCCGGACGGCGAGGGCGTCGTAGAAGCCGTCCAGGGGGACGCTGCGGGCGTCCGCGGGAGGCCAGGCGACGGGCTCTGCCTCGGGCACGGCGGGCGCCGGTGCGAGGACGGCGGTGGCGTGCCGGGTCCAGGGGCCGTCGTCGTCGGCGTCGGCCCGGGAGTGCACGGCGACCGGCCTGCGGCCGTCCGCGTCGGGGGCGCCGACGGCGATCTGCAGCTGGACGCCGGAGGTGTCCGGGAGCGCGAGCGGCGCTTCGAGCGTGAGGTCGTCGAGGAGACCGCAGCCGACCTCGTCGCCGGCGCGCAGCACGAGTTCGACGAACGCGGCGCCCGGCAGCAGGACCGTGCCGGACACGGTGTGTTCGGCGAGCCAGGGCTGGGCGCGGGTGGACAGCCGTCCGGTGAGCAGGACCCGGTCGTCGTCGGCGACGCGGACGACGGCCCCGAGCAGCGGGTGGCCGGCGCCGACGAGCCCGGCGCCGGTGACGTCGCCGGTGCCGAGGGAGGGGCGCAGCCAGTAGCGGTCCCCCGTGAACGCGTAGGTGGGCAGGTCGACCCGCGGGCCGGCCGGGTCGCTGCCGAGCAGGGCCCCCGTCTCGACGGAGGCGCCGTGGACGTGGACGGCGGCGACGGCGGCGAGCAGGGTGCGGGGCTCGGGGCGGTCCTTGCGCAGCACGGGCACGCACACGCGGTCGGCGGCGTCGTCGGGCAGACCGGTCCGGGCGAGGGCGCTGAGGGTGGCGTCGGGGCCGAGCTCCACGTAACGGGTGACGCCGTGGGCGGCGAGCCAGCCGACGCCGTCGGTGAAGCGGACGGTGTGGCGCAGGTGGCGCACCCAGTAGTCGGCCGACGCGAGTTCCCCGGCCGTGGCGGGACGTCCGGTGAGGTTGGAGACGACGGTCAGGCGCGGGGTGTGCGCGGTGACGCTTTCGGCGACGGCCCGGAAGTCGTCCAGGACGGCGTCCATGCGTGCCGAGTGGAAGGCGTGCGAGACCCGCAGCCCGCGGGTGGTGCGACCGCGTGCCGCGAGTGCGGACGCGACGGCTTCGACGGCGCTCTCGTCGCCGGAGATCACGGTGGCGCGCGGTCCGTTGACGGCGGCGACCGAGACGGCGTCGCCGTGTGCGGCGAGCAGTGCGGTCACCTCGTCCTCGGCGGCCTCCACGGAGACCATGGCGCCCCCGCGCGGCAGGGCCTGCATCAGCCGCCCGCGGGCGGCGACGAGCCGGCAGGCGTCGGGCAGCGACCACACGCCGGCGACGTGTGCGGCGGAGAGTTCGCCCAGGGAGTGCCCGAGGACGTACTTGGGCGTGACGCCCCATGATTCCAGCAGGCGGTAGAGGGCGACCTCGACGGCGAACAGGGCGGGCTGGGCGAGGCCGGTCTCGCGCAGCGCCTCGTCGTCCGGGGCGCTCTCGAGGACGGCTTTCCCGAGGCTCAGGCCCAGTTCGGGGTCGAGATGGGCGCAGATCTCGTCGAAGGCGGCGGCGAAGGCGGGGAACGCGCCGTACAGTTCGCGGCCCATGCCGGGCCGCTGGGCGCCCTGGCCGGAGAAGAGGAACGCGGTCGCGCCGCGCAGCGTGCGGCCCGTCACGACGTCCGGATGCGCCTCCCCGGCGGCGAGGGCGCGCAGGGCTTCGCGGGCGCCGGCCGTGTCCTCGGCGAGGACGACGGCCCGGTGCTCGAAGGCCTGCCGCGTCCCGGCGAGTGCGCGGGCGGTGGCGTGCGGGTCGTCGGCGGGGTGGGCGTCGGTGTGCTCGAGGAGGCGGGCGGCCTGGGCGCGCAGCGCTTCGGCGCCGCGCGCGGACAGCAGCCAGGGCACGAGCGGCAGCCGCACGGCGGTCGTGGGGGCCGGACCCGTGTCCTCGCTCGCCTCGCCCCCTGATGTTCCCTCGGCTGTTCCCTCGGTTGTTCCCTCGGCCTTCTCGGTCTCGCCGGGCGCGGCCTCCAGGACGACATGGGCGTTGGTGCCGCTGATCCCGAAGGACGAGACGGCGGCGCGGCGGGGACGTCCCTCGGTGAGCGGCCAGTCGGTGGCCTCGGTGAGCAGCCGGACGTGACCGGCGTCCCAGTCGACGTGCGTGGACGGCTGGTCCACGTGCAGCGTGCGCGGCAGCCGTCCGTGCCGCAGGGCCATGACCGTCTTGATGACGCCTGCGACGCCGGCCGCCGCCTGGGTGTGGCCGAGGTTCGACTTCAGCGAACCCAGGTGCAGCGGATGTGCGGCGTCCTTGGCGCGGCCGTAGGTGGCCAGCAGGGCCTGGGCCTCGATGGGGTCGCCGAGGGTGGTGCCCGTGCCGTGCGCCTCGACGGCGTCGACGTCCGCGGCGGTGATCCCGGCGTTGGCGAGGGCCTGCTCGATGACGCGCTGCTGGGCGGGCCCGTTGGGCGCGGTCAGACCGTTGGAGGCGCCGTCGGAGTTCACGGCGGAGCCGCGGACCACGGCCAGCACCGGGTGTCCGTTGCGGCGGGCGTCTGAGAGACGTTCCACCAGCAGCAGGCCCACGCCCTCGGACCAGCCGGTGCCGTCGGCGGCGTCGGCGAAGGCCTTGCAGCGGCCGTCGGGGGCGAGGCCGCGCTGCCTGCTGAACTCGAACAGCAGGCCGGGGGTGGCCATCACGGCGACGCCGCCGGCCATGGCGAGGTCGCACTCGCCGGCCCGCAGGGCCTGCACCGCCCAGTGCAGGGCGACCAGGGAGGAGGAGCAGGCGGTGTCGACGGTGACGGCCGGCCCTTCCAGGCCCAGGACGTAGGAGATACGGCCGGAGGCGACCGAGGTGGCGTTCCCGGCGAGCATCAGTCCGTGCACGTCCTCGGGCACCTCGACCGGGCCCTGACCGTAACCGGAGGTCGCGGCGCCCACGAACACGCCGGTGGAGCTGCCGCGCAGGGTCCGGGGACGGATTCCGGCACGCTCCAGCAGCTCCCAGGACGCCTCCAGCAGGATCCGCTGCTGTGGGTCGGTGGCGAGGGCCTCGCGCGGGCTCATGCCGAAGAAGGCGGCGTCGAAGGAGGCGGCGTCGCGCAGGAAGCCGCCCTCACGGGTGGAGAACGTGCCGGGCCGGTCGGGGTCCGGGTCGTAACGGTCCGCGATGTCCCAGCCCCGGTCCTCCGGCAGTGGGCCGATGGCGTCCCGGCCCTCGTCGACGAGCCGCCACAGGTCCTCCGGCGAACGGACGTCGCCGGGGAAGCGGCAGCTCATCGCGACGACGGCGATCGGCTCCCGGCTGCGGTCCTCGACCTCGCGCAGCCTGCGGCGGGTCTGCCGGAGTTCACCCGTGACCCGCTTGAGGTATTCAACGTACTTGTCGTCGTCAGCCACGAAAGTCACTTCCTTGAACCGGGCGGGGCCGGGGCGTCGGGTGCGTGCGGGGGATCTGCGGGGTGCTCATGCGTCCCCCAGCTCGCGGTCGATCAGGTCGAAGAGGTCGCCCGCCGTCTCGACGTCGGCGAGCTCCTCGTCCCGTGCGGCGGGGACGGCGGCGGCCACGCGGGGTTCGCCCTGCCAGCGGGAGAGCAGCTCGCGCAGCCGGGCGGTGACCTTCTCGTGGTCCTCACCGGCCATGTCGGCGTCCGCCAGGGAGCCCTCCAGGCGGTCCATCTCCGCGAGGAGGGCCTGCGCGGTGCCGGGCGGCTCGGGCAGGGGCAGTTCGTTCAGCAGGTACCGGGCCTGGGCCAGGGCGGTCGGGTAGTCGAAGACGAGGGTGGCGGGCAGCCGCAGGCCGGTGGCGGCGCCGAGCCGGTTGCGCAGCTCGACCGCCGTCAGCGAGTCGAAGCCCAGTTCCTGGAAGGTCTGTTCGGGATCGATGTCGGCCGCCGAGCCGTGTCCGAGGACGGCGGCGGCCTGCTCGGCGACCACCTCGAGGAGGAGCTGGTCGCGGTCCGCGGAGGGCAGCGGAGCCAGCCGGTCGGCGAGCGACAGCGGGGTCCCCGCGGCGGGCGTCGCCCCGGCTGCCGTGGCGCGGCGCCGGGCGGGGGTGCGGACCAGGCCGCGCAGGAGCACCGGCAGGGCGTCGTGGTGTGCGCGCAGCGCGGCCGGGTCCAGGTCCATCGGCAGCAGTGCGGCCCGGTCGGTCGCGACGGCGGCGTCGAGGAGCCGCATGCCGGTGGCGGCGCCGAGCGGCACCATGCCGGTACGGGCGTGCCGTTCGCGGTCGGTGTCGGCGAGTTCTCCGGTCATGCCCGCCTCGGGCAGCCAGGTGCCCCAGGCGAGCGACACGGCGGGCAGGCCCTGGGCGCGCCGGTGGTGGGCGAAGGCGTCCAGGAAGGCGTTGGCGGCCGAGTAGTTGGCCTGTCCCGCTCCGCCGAACGTTCCGGCGACGGAGGAGAAGACCACGAACCGGGCGAGGTCGAGATCGCGGGTCAGTTCGTGCAGTGCGACCACGGCGTCGGCCTTGGGCCGCAGCGCTTGGTCCAGTCGGTCCGGTGTCATCGAGGACAGCACGCCGTCCGCGAGGACACCCGCGGTGTGGATCACGGCCGTGAGCGGCCGGTCGGCGGGGACGCCCGCGAGGAGCGCGGCGAGCGCGGTGCGGTCGGCCACGTCGCAGGCGGCTACCGTGACGTCGGCTCCCAACTCGGCGAGTTCGGCGCGCAGTTCGGTGGCGCCGGGCGCGTCAGGGCCGCGCCGGCCGGCGATCAGCAGGTGCCGTACACCGTGCTCGGCGACGAGGTGACGGGCCGTGATGCGGCCGAGTCCGCCGAGTCCGCCGGTCAGCAGGACCGTGCCGGCCGGGTCGGGCTCGGTCGGCAGGGTCAGCACGACCTTGCCGATGTGCCGTGCCTGGCTGACGAACCGGAACGCGTCGGGCGCCCGGCGTACGTCCCATACGGTCATCGGCAGCGGCCTGAGCACGCCGCGCCCGAACAGGTCGGCCAGGTCGGCCAGGATCTCGCCGATCCGGTCGGGGCCGGCCTCGATCAGGTCGAACGCCCGGTAGACGACGCCGGGATGGTCGGCGGCGACCTGTCCGGGGTCGCGTACGTCGGTCTTGCCCATCTCCAGGAAGCGGCCGCCGCGCGGCAGCAGCCGCAGGGAGGCGTCGACGAACTCCCGGGCCAGCGAGTCGAGGACGAGGTCGAAACCGCGGCCGTGGGTGGCGGTGCGCAGCCGCTCCTCGAAGCCGAGGTCGCGGGAGGAGGCGGTACGGGCGTCGTCGAGGCCGGCTGCGCGCAGCGCGTCCCACTTGGCGGGCGACGCGGTTCCGTAGACGTCGGCGCCGAGGTGCCGGGCCAGCTGGACTGCGGCCGAGCCGACTCCTCCGGCCGCCGCGTGGACGAGGACGCTCTCGCCGGGCTCGAGTCCGCCCAGGTCGACCAGCGCGTAGTAGGCGGTGAGGTAGGCGATGGGGACGGTCGCGGCCTCGGCGAAGCTCCAGCCCTTCGGGATCCGCACGACCATCCGGGCGTCGGCGACCGCGACGGGCCCGAAGGCGCCGGCGAACATGCCCATCACCCGGTCCCCCGGGGCGAGGGCGGTCACGTCGGCGCCGACCGCGGTGACCACGCCGGCGCCCTCCAGGCCGATCGCGGTGGCGTCGCCGGGGTACATGCCGAGCGCGGTGAGGACGTCGCGGAAGTTGACGCCGGCGGCGCGCATCGAGATGCGCACCTCGTTGGGGGCGAGCGCCGCGTCGGCCTCGGGGCAGGCTTCGAGGCGCAGTCCGTCCAGGCTGCCCTTGTGTTCCACACCGAGCCGCCAGGCGCCGGGGCCGGCGGGCGGGAGGAGGGCACGGTCGGCGGCCAGCGGGACGATGTGCGGTGCGGCCACCGCTCCGTCCCGGACGACGAGTTCGAACGCGTCGTCGCCGAGCGCGGCGGGCAGCGCCCTCACCGAGGCGTCGCCGGCGTCGGTGTCGGCGAGGACGAAACGGCCCGGGTTCTCGGTGCGGGCGGCCCGCACGAGGCCCCAGACGGCCGCCTGCGCCGGGTCGGCCGGCCGGGGGTCTGCGGGGACGGCGTCACGGGTGACGACGGCGAGCCGGGCGTGCGCGAACACCGGGTCGTCCGCCCACTGCCGGACGACGGCGAGCGTCTCGGCGAGGGTCGCGCGGGTCGCGTCGACGAGTCCGGCGGCGTCGCCCGGGACGTCCGCCATCACGGGCACGGCGTACAGGACGGTGTCGGGCACCTCCCCGGCCTGTGCCAGGGCGTCGAGGCCGGCGACACGGCGCACGGTGTGACCGGCGGCCCGCAGAGCGTCGGCCATCGCCTGCGTCCCGTCCGCGCCGACGATCGTCCATGCGGCCGGCGCGACGGCGTCCGCCGAGGCCGTCGGCTGCCAGTGCAGTTCGTAAAGGCCCTGGCGGTCCGGGGCGCCGACGGTGGAGCCCGCCAGATCGCCGGTCAGCTCGCGCAGGGTGAGCGAGCCGACGGAGCCGACCGGGCGTCCCGTCGGGTCGGCGAGGGCGAGGCCGACGGCCTCGGGGCCTTCCTGGACCATCCGCAGCCGCAGCGCCGAGGCGCCGACGGCGTCCACGCGCACATCGCTCCACGAGAACGGCAGCCGTCCGGCGTCCTTCATGGGCACGAACATCACGGCGTGCAGCGCGGCGTCGAGCAGGGCCGGGTGCAGGTCGAAGGCGTCGGCGGCCGGGGTGGCGTCAGCGGGCAGCCCGACCTCGGCGAACACCTCCTCGCCGCGCGTCCAGACCCGGGTCAGGCCCTGGAACAGCGGGCCGTAGAGGTGGCCGCGGTCGGCGAAGGCCTCGTAGAAGCCGTCGAGCGGGACCTCCGTGCCGTGCTCGGGCGGCCAGACGGTGAAGTCGTACGGTGCGGCCGCCGGTTCGGCGGCGACGGTCAGCAGGCCGCCGGCGTGCAGGGTCCACGGCGTGCCGGCCTCGGCGGTGTCGGGACGGCCGTGCACGGTCAGGGGGCGGGCGCCGGTGGCGTCCGGGGCCTCGACCCGTACCTGGACCTGGACACCGCCCTGGGCGGGCAGGGTGAGCGGGGCCAGGATCGTCAGCTCCGCGACGTGTTCGCAACCGGTCCGGGCGCCCGCGTGCAGGGCCAGGTCGAGGAATCCGGTCGCCGGGAACAGGGCGGTGCTGGTGAGCGCGTGGTCCTTGAGCCACGGGCTGCTGCCGAGCGCGAGCCTGCCGGTGAGGACCTGGGTGTCGCCGTCGGCGAGTTCCACGGCCGCGCCCAGCAGGGGGTGGCTGCTCGCGCCCAGCCCCGCGGAGGTGACGTCGCCGAGGAGCAGGGGCGGCCCCGGCCAGAAACGGCGGCGCTGGAAGGCGTACGTGGGCAGCTGCACGGTGCGGGCGGCGGCGCCGTCGAAGAGTCGCGGCCAGTCCACGGGCAGGCCGTGCGCGAAGGCCCGGGCGACGGCGTCGAGCAGCGTCTCGCGCTCGGCACGGTCCTTGCGCAGCGACGGCACGAGGAGGGCGCCTTCGGCGTCCGGCAGGCAGCTCTGCGCCATCGCGGTGAGGGTGCCGTCGGGACCGACCTCCAGGAACCGGTCGACGCCGTGCTCGGCGAGCCAGCGGACGCCGTCGGCGAAGCGGACGGCCTCCCGCACGTGGCGCACCCAGTACTCCGGGTCCTGGAGTTCGGCGCCGGCGGCGCCGCCGGTGACGTTGGAGACCACCGACATCCGGGGCGCCTCGTAGGCGATGCTCGCGGCGACCTGGCGGAACGCGTCGAGCATCGGCTCCATGAGCGGGGAGTGGAAGGCGTGGCTGACCCGCAGCCTGGTGGTGCGTCGCCCGGCCGCGGCGAGGTGCGCGGCGATCCCGGCGACCGAGTCCTCGGCGCCGGAGACGACCACCGAGCGCGGGCCGTTCACCGCGGCGATGCCCGCGTCGCGGAGCCCCTCCAGCAGGGGCCGTACCTCGTCCTCGGTGGCTTCGAGCGCGAACATCGCGCCGCCGGAGGGGAGTTCCTGCATGAGCCGGCCGCGGGCGGCGACCAGGGCGCAGGCGTCCTGGAGGGAGAACACTCCGGCGACGTGGGCGGCCGCGATCTCGCCGACGGAGTGGCCGGCGACGTGGTCCGGGCGGACGCCCCACGACTCCAGCAGGCGGTACAGGGCCACTTCGACGGCGAACAGCGCGGGCTGGGTCCACTCGGTGCGGTCGAGCTCCTCGGCCTCGCCGCCGAGGACGAGGTCGCGCAGTTCGTCGCCGAGGTGGGCGCAGACGGCGTCGAAGGCGTCCGCGTAGACCGGGAACGCTTCGTACAGTCCGCGTCCCATGCCCGGTCGCTGGGCGCCCTGTCCGGAGAAGAGGAAGGCGGTCTTCCCCTCACCGCGGCGGACGCCGGTGACCGTGTGCGGTCCGCTCTCGCCGGAGGCGATCAGCCGCAGTCCGTCGGTCAGCGCCGCCCGGTCGGCCCCGAGGACGACGGCGCGGTGCTCGAAGACGGTGCGGGTCGCGGCGAGTGACAGGCCGATGTCGGCGACGGTCGTGTCGGGCGACTCCCGCAGGTGCTCGACGAGTCGGGCGGCCTGGGCGCACAGGGCGTCACGGCTGCGTGCGGTGAGGACCCAGGGGACGGGCGGTGCGCCCGCGTCGTCGGCGTGCGGTCCTTCGGTGTGTGGTTCGTCGGTGTCCGGTCCTTCGGTGTTCGGTCCTGCGGTGGGGGGTTCGTCGGCGACGCCCTCCAGGATGACGTGCGCGTTGGTGCCGCTGATACCGAACGACGACACACCCGCACGCCGCGGACGCCCGGCCTCCTCCTCCCACACCCGCGCCCGCGTCACCAGCTCCACCGCACCCGCCGACCACTCCACATGCGACGACGGCTCATCCACGTGCAACGTCGCCGGCACCACACCCGACCGCATCGCCAGCACCATCTTCATCACACCCGCCACACCGGCACCCGCCTGCGTATGACCGATGTTCGACTTCACCGACCCCAACCACAACGGCCGACCACCCTCACGCCCCTGACCATAAGTCGCCAGCAACGCCTGCGCCTCGATCGGATCACCCAACCGCGTCCCCGTACCGTGCGCCTCCACCACGTCCACATCCACCGCAGACACACCCGCGTCCGCCAACGCCGCCCGGATCACCCGCTGCTGCGAAGGCCCGTTCGGCGCACTCAACCCGTTCGACGCACCGTCCTGGTTCACCGCCGAACCCCGCACCACCGCCAGCACCCGATGCCCCAGCCGACGCGCGTCCGACAACCGCTCCACCAACAGCAGACCACCCCCCTCCGAGAACCCCGTCCCGTCCGCCGCCTCCGCGAACGCCTTGCACCGACCGTCCACCGCCAGCCCCTGCTGACGACTGAAGTCCACGAACAGACCGGGTGAGGCCATGACCGTGACGCCGCCGGCGAGGGCGAGGTCGCATTCGCCGTTGCGCAGGGACTGCGCGGCGAGGTGCAGGGCCACGAGGGAGGCGGAGCAGGCGGTGTCGACGGTGACCGCCGGGCCTTCCAGCCCGAAGGTGTAGGACAGCCGGCCGGAGACGACGCTGGCGGCGTTGCCGGTGAGCATGTAGCCCTCGAAGTCCTCGCCCGACGCGGCGAGCATTCCGGTGTAGTCCTGGCCGTTGGTCCCGGCGAACACCCCGGTCCGGCTGCCGCGCAGCGACCGCGGATCGATCCCGGCCCGCTCGAACGTCTCCCACGCCATCTCCAGCAGGAGACGCTGCTGCGGGTCCATCGCGACGGCCTCGCGCGGCGAGATGTTGAAGAACGCCGGGTCGAATCCGCCCGCGTCGCTGAGGAACCCGCCGGTCCGGGTGTGGACGGCGCCGCCCTTCCCGGGCTCGGGGTGGTGGAGGGCGTCGAGATCCCAGCCGCGGTCCTCGGGGAAGGGGACGAGGCCCTCTTCGCCGTCCAGGAGCATCCGCCACAGCTGTTCGGGGGTGTCGATGCCCCCGGGGAACCGGCAGCCCATGGCGACGACGGCGATCGGGTCGTCTTCGACCGCGGTGCGGCGCCGGGCTTCGTCGGGCGCCGCGGGTGCGGTGTCGTCGGCGATCTGGGCGAGCAGGAAGTCGGCCAGGGTCCGGCAGTCGGGATGGTCGAAGACGAGGGTGCTCGGCAGGCGCAGGCCGGTGACGCGGTTCATGCCGTTGCGCAGTTCGATGGCGCTGAGCGAGTCGATGCCCAGGTCGGTGAAGGGGCGTTCGGGTTCGACGGCGTCGGCCGAGGGGTATCCGAGGACGCTCGCGACGTGTCCGCGCACGATCTCCAGGGCGGCACCGGCCCGTTCGTAGTCGGGCAGGGCCGTCAGGTGGGCGTGCAGCGACGAAACCTCGGCCGCAGCGGTCGTGTCCTGCCGCACGGTCTGCAACGCCCGGCGTGCGGCGGGCAGTTCGTCAAGGAGGCGGGTCGGCCGCGGGGCGGCGAAGGACAGCGCGTAGGTGTCCCAGCGCAGGTCGGTGACGACGACGTGGGTGTCGCCGAGGTCGAGGGCGCGGCCGAGGGCCTCGCAGGCCTCGGCGGTGTCCATGGGGTGCACTCCGTAACGGCGCATGCGGTCGCCGGCGGCGTCTCCCACCATGCCGCCCTCGGCCCACAGACCCCAGGAGACGGCCGTGGCGGGAAGTCCGGCGGCACGGCGTTCGGCGGCGAGGGCGTCGAGATACGCGTTGCCGGGAGCGTAGTTGCCGAGTCCCGCGCCGCCGAGGACGCCCGCGGTGGAGGAGAACATGACGAAGGCGGAGAGGTCGAGGTCGCGGGTGAGTTCGTGCAGGGCCCGTGCGGCGGCGGCCTTGCCGCGCAGGACGGGTTCCATGCGGTCGGCGCCGAGCGATTCGATCACGCCGTCGTCGAGGGCGCCGGCGACGTGGAACACCGCGTCCAGCGGCCGGTCCGCGGGGACCGCGGCGAGCAGGCCGGCGAGGGCGGTGCGGTCGGCCACGTCGCAGGCCGCGAGGGTGACGTCCACTCCACGGGCGGTGAGTTCGTCCCGCAGTTCGACGGCGCCCGGTGCGTCGGCGCCGCGGCGGCCGGCCAGCACCAGACCGGTCGCGCCGCGGTCGGCGAGCCAACGGGCGACGTGCCCGCCCAGGGCTCCCGTGCCCCCGGTGACCAGGACGGTTCCGCGGGGCTTCCAGCTCTCGGCGACGACGTCCGCGGCCGGGGCGTGGACCAGCCGCCGGCCGTGGGCGCCCGTGGCGCGCAGCGCGATCTGGTCCTCCTGGCCGGGGTCGGCGAGGACGGCGGCCAGCCGGGTGGCGGAGCGGGCGTCGAGGGCGGCGGGCAGATCGATCAGACCGCCCCAGCGCTCGGCGTGCTCCATGGCGGCGACCCGGCCGAGGCCCCAGACGAGGGCTTGGGCGGCGTCCGGCGCGGGATCGGCCGCGCCCACGGCGACGGCGCCGCGGGTCGCGCACCACAGGGGTGCGTCGACGCCGAGGTCGCCCAGTGCCTGTACCAGGGCGAGCGTGGAGGCGAGGCCGACCGGGACGGCCGGGTGGGCGGGGTGGTCGCGGGTGTCGAGTGCGAGCAGGGAGAGCAGGCCGTCGATGCGTCCCGTGTCCTCGTCGGCCGTGAGGAGGCCCGTGAGCGTGGCCCGGTCGGCGCCGCCGTCCGGCAGGACGATCCGCCGGACCGTGCGGGCGCCGCCCGCGGCCAGCGCGTCGGCGACCGCGTCGGCGAGCGCGGTGTGGCCGGCGGCGTCGGCGGCGTCGGCGGGGGTGAGCAGCAGCCAGGTTCCGGTGAGGGCGGCCGGGCCGAGGTCGAGCGGCGTGAAGGCGACGCGGTAGCGCAGGGCGTCGGTGGTGGCCAGTGCCCGGCGGGCGCGCCGCCAGCTGCCCAGCGCGGGCAGCACGCTGCTGAGCGGGGCGTCGGCGGGCAGGTCGAGGGCGTCGGTCAGGCTCTCCAGGTCCTCCTGCTCCACGGTCTGCCAGAAGCGGGCCTCGACGGAGTCGGCCGTGAGCCCGCCGTCGGCGGCGAGGTCGGCGGCGACCGCTTCCCGCAGGTTCGGCCAGTAACGCCGGTGTTCGAACGGGTAGGTGGGCAGGTCGGCGCGAGTGGCGCCGGTGCCGGCGAAGACCGCTTCGAAGTCGATGCCGACGCCGTGGACGTGGGCCTCGGCGAGCGCGCTGAGGAACTGCCTGAGGTCGCCCCGGTCGCGTCGCAGGGAACCGAGGACGGCGCCGTCCGTTCCGGCCGCGTCGAGGGTCTCCCGCAGTCCGACCGCGAGCACGGGATGCGGTCCGACCTCGACGAAGGTGCGGTGTCCGGCGGCGATCAGGCCGCGCACGGCCTCCTCGAAGCGGACGGTCTCGCGCAGGTTGGCGTACCAGTAGTCGGCGGTCAGCCCGGTGGTGTCGAACCAGTCGCCGGTGAGGGAGGAACGGAAGGGGATGTCCGCCTCCCGCGGCGTGATGCCGTCCAGTGCGGCGAGGACGGTGTCCCGGATCGCCTCGACCTGTGGGGAGTGCGACCCGTAGTCCACGTTGACCTTGCGGGCCCGGATGCCGTCGCCGGTGAGGGCGACGTGCAGTTCGTCCAGCGCGCCGGCCTCGCCGGAGACGACGACGGACGCGGGTCCGTTGACGGCCGCGACGGCGAGCCGGTCCGCCCACGGCGCCATGCGGGCGCGGGTGTCGTCGGCCGGCAGCGGCACGGACATCATGCCGCCGGTTCCGGCGATGCCGGTGATGGCCCGGCTGCGCAGGGCGACGACGCGGGCGCCGTCCTCCAGGCTCAGGGCGCCGGCGACGCACGCGGCCGCGATCTCGCCCTGGGAGTGTCCGACGACGGCGGCCGGACGGACGCCGTGGGCTTGCCACAGAGCGGCGGTCGCCACCATGACGGCCCACAGGGCGGGCTGGACGACATCGACGCGGCCGAGGTCGGCGGCGTCGTCGTCGCCCCGCAGCACCGCGGTCAAAGACCAGTCGACGTGCGGGGCGAGCGCCTGCTCGCAACGGTCGATCAGTTCGGCGAACACCGCTGACTCGTGAAGGAGTTCGCGGGCCATGCCGGCCCACTGGGCTCCCTGTCCCGGGAACACGAGCACGGGTTCGTCGCCTCCGGGGAGGGCCGCGCCGACCACCGCGGGCGCGCTGAGCGGTCCGTCGGCGGCGAGCGCGGCGAGCGTCTCGTCGAGCCGCTCCGCGTCGTCGGCCAGGACGGCGGCGCGGTGGGCGAAGGAGGCGCGTCCGACGGCGAGGGTGTAGCCGAGGTCGGTGAGCGAGGTGCCGGGCCGGGCGCGCAGGTGGGCGCGCAGCCGGACGGCCTGGGCGCGCAGCGCGGCGGGCGTGCGGGCGGACAGCAGCAGCGGGACGGCGGGCAGCGCGGTCCGCTCGGCGGGCGACTCCGGCGCATCGGGGGCCTGCTCGACGATGACGTGCGCGTTGGTGCCGCTCATGCCGAAGGAGGACACCCCGGCGCGGCGGGCGCGGCCGGTGACGGGCCAGGGCTGTTCCTCGTTCAGCAGCCGGACCCGGCCGGCGTTCCAGTCGACGTGCGGGGTCGGTTCGTCCGCGTACAGGGTGCGCGGCAGGATCCCTTCGCGCAGGGCCATGACCATCTTGATGACGCCGCCGACGCCTGCGGCGGCCTGGCTGTGCCCGATGTTGGACTTCAACGAGCCGAGCCACAGCGGCCGGTCCTCGTCGCGGTCCTGGCCGTAGGCCGCGATCAGCGCCTGGGCCTCGATGGGGTCGCCGAGGACGGTGCCGGTGCCGTGCGCCTCCACGGCGTCGACGTCCTGCGGCGACAGCCCCGCCGAGGCCAGCGCCTGCCGGATGACCCGCTGCTGCGACGGCCCGTTGGGGGCGGTCAGGCCGTTGGACGCGCCGTCCTGGTTGAGGGCGGAGCCGCGGACGACGGCGAGCACCCGGTGACCGTTGCGGCGGGCGTCGGAGAGGCGTTCCAGGACGATCATGCCGACGCCCTCGGCCCAGCTCGCGCCGTCGGCGTCCGCGGAGAAGGGCTTGCAGCGGCCGTCCTCCGCGAGGGCGCGCTGACGGCTGAACTCGATGAGCGAGCCCGGTGTCGACATCACGGTGACACCGCCGGCCAGGGCGAGTTCGCACTCTCCCTGGCGCAGCGACTGGACGGCCAGGTGCAGGGCGACCAGGGAGGAGGAGCAGGCGGTGTCGACGGAGACGGCCGGGCCTTCGAGACCGAGGGCGTAGGAGATGCGGCCGGACAGCACGCTGGGCGAGTTGCCGGTGCCCACGTAGCCCTCGAAGTTGTCGTCGGAGGCGGCGAGGATCGTCACGTAGTCCTGGTAGGTGACGCCGGCGAAGACGCCGGTGTCGGAGCCGCGCGCGGCGACGGGGTCGACGCCGGCGCGCTCCAGTGCCTCCCAGGACACCTCGAGGAGCAGACGCTGCTGGGGGTCCATGGCGAGGGCCTCGCGCGGACTGATCGCGAAGAACGCCGGGTCGAAGCTGCTCGCGTCGTGGAGGAACCCGCCTTCCCTGGTGTAGACCGTGCCCGGGTGGTCGGGGTCGGGGTGGTAGAGCCGCTCGGGACTCCAGTTGCGGTCGGTGGGCAGGGGCGAGATGCCGTCCACTCCGGCGCGCACCAGGTCCCACAGGTCCTCGGGTCCGGCGATGCCGCCGGGGTAGCGGCAGGCCATGCCGACGACCGCGATCGGATCGTCGTCGACGGCACGGCGGACGCGGGCGGCGGGCCCGCCGGTGACGACGGCGCCGAACAGGTCGTCGGCGAGGTGGCGGGCGAGGACGGCCGGCGTCGGGTGGTCGAAGACGAGGGTGGCGGGCAGGGTGACGCCGAGGGCCGCGCTGAGCCCGTTGCGCAGTTCGACCGCGGTCAGCGAGGTGAGACCGAGGTCGGTGAAGGGCCTGGCGGGTTCCACCTCTTCGGGACCGCTGTGGCCGAGCACGGCGGCGACCCTGTCCCGCACGGTGGCGAGGAGTGCGCGCTCGCGTTCGGCGGCCGGGCGGCCGGCCAGCCGTTCGAGGAGGCTGCCGGGGGGCTGGGTGCGGGCGGCGGCCCGGCGGCGGCCCGGTTCCGTGACGCGCACGGTCTCCGGGCGGTCCGCGGGCGCGGGGGCGGCGGGCGCCCCGGGCACCGGCCGCAGCAGCAGCGACCCGATGGTGACGACGGGGTCGCCGACCGCGTCGGCGGCGGTGAGGGACAGCGTGTCCGCCCCGCTGCGCTCCAGGCGGACGCGCAGCGTCGTGGCGCCGGTGGCGAAGAGGTGGACCGCTCCCGCGGAGAACAGCATGCGTCCTTCGCCCAGGCCGTCGAACGTCCCGAGGCCCAACGGGTGCAGGGCGGCGTCGAGCAGGGCCGGGTGCAGGTCGTGGCGGCCGGCGTCGGCCGTGGCGGACTCGGGGAGCGCGACCTCGGCGTACACGGCGGTCCGGTCCCGCCAGGCGGCCGACAGGCCCTGGAAGACGGGCCCGTAGTCGAGACCGGCCTCCCGCAGCCGCGTGTACAGCCCCTCGGTGTCCAGTTCCTCGGCGCCGGGCGGCGGCCATGCCGTCAGGTCGTGGTCCGGGGTCGGTTCGGTCTGCGCCGTGAGGACGCCGGCGGCGTGCCGGTTCCACGCGGCGCCGGTGTCGGCGGACGGGCGTGCGTGGACGGCGAAGGCACGATCACCGCGCGCGTCGGGCGCCTCCACGCGGATCTGCAGCGCGACGGCGTCGTGCTCGGGCAGTGACAGCGGGCGTTCCAGGACCAGTTCCCGAACCTGCGGGCAGCCCGCGTGGCCGCCGACGGCGAGAGCGAGCTCGAGGAAGGCGGTGCTCGGGACGACGGCCGTGCCGCCGATGCGGTGTGCGGCGAGCCAGCTCGCGGCCCGGGCGCCGAGGCGGCCGGTGAACAGCAGGGAGTCGTCGACGGCGGACGGGACGACCGCGCCGAGCAGGGGGTGGCCGGCGGGCATGAGCCCGACGGCGGCCGGGTCGCCGCCTGCCGTCCCCGCCTCGATCCAGTACGGCCGGTGCTGGAAGGCGTAGGTGGGCAGCTCCACCGGACGGGCGCCCGGCGCGGTGGCGTCGAGCACGGCGCGCCGGTCGACGGGTGCGCCGTGGGCGTGCAGGGCGCCGACCGCGGTGAGGAACGTCTCCGCCTCGTCGCGGTCGTCGCGCAGCGTGGGCACGGCGACCGGCGCGCCGCCCTGCCAGCACCCCTGTGCCAGGGCGGTCAGGGTGGTGTCGGGGCCGAGTTCGACGAGGCGGGTGACGCCCTGCTCCTCCAGGGCGGCGACCGCGTCCGCGAACCGTACGGCGTGCCGCACGTGCCGCACCCAGTACGCGGCGTCCGTCAGCAGGCCGGGCCCGGCGACGCGACCGGTGAGATCGGAGACGACGGGGACGCCGGGCTCGCTGTACGCGACGCTGTCCGCCACGGCCCGGAAGTCGTCGAGCATCGGCTGCATGCGCGGCGAGTGGAAGGCGTGACCGACCCGCAGCCGGGTGGTCTTGCGGCCCTGCTCCGCGAAGTGGGCGGCGACGGCGAGAGCGGCGTCCTCGTCGCCGGAGACGACCACGGACCGCGGTCCGTTGACGGCCGCCACCCCGATGGCCTCCTCGCACCCGGCGAGCAGCGGCAGCACCTCGTCCTCGGACGCCTGGAGGGCGATCATCGCGCCGCCCTCGGGCAGCGCCTGCATCAGCCGGCCGCGGGCGGCGACCAGGCGGCAGGCGTCGGGCAGGCTGAACACCCCGGCCACGTGGGCGGCGGCGATCTCGCCCACCGAGTGGCCGATCAGATGCGTGGGCCGCGCCCCGAGCGACTCCAGGAGGCGGTAGAGGGCGACCTCCACGGCGAACAGGGCGGGCTGGGCGTACTCGGTGCGGTTCAGGGTGTCCGCGTCGCCCTCGTGCACCACCTCGGCGAGTGGCCGCGGGAGGAGTCCGTCGAAGTGCCCGCAGACGGCGTCGAAGGCGTCGGCGTACACGGGGAACGCCTCGTGCAGCCCGCGGCCCATCCCGGGTCGCTGGGTTCCCTGTCCGGCGAACAGGAACGCGGTGCCGCCCCCGCTCAGGGTGTCCCCGGTGACAAGGGCGGGGTTCGTCTCTCCCGAGGCGAGCGCACGGAGTCCGGCCAGCAGTGCGGCGCGGTCGGAGCCGGTGACGACGGCGCGGTGTTCGAGCGGCGCGCGTGTGAAGGCGAGCGAGTGCGCGACGTCGGCGGCGTCCAGAAGCGGGCGCTGTTCCAGGTGGGCGAGGAGCCGGCTCGCCTGGTCGCGCAGGGCGGGTGCGCTGCGCGCCGCCAACAGCCACGGCAGCGCGGTCCGTCCGCGGTCCGTGCCGCCGACGGGGGAAGCGCTCGGCTCCTGCCCGGCGGCGGCCGGTTCGGCGAGGATGACGTGTGCGTTGGTGCCGGAGACGCCGAACGCGGAGACACCGGCGCGGCGGGTGCGGTCGCCGGCGTGCCAGGCCACGGCCTCGTCCAGGAGGCGGACCCGGCCGGTGTTCCAGTCGACGCGGGAGGAGGGGCGGCCGGCGTGCAGGGTGGACGGCAGCATCCCGTTGCGCAGGGCGAGGACCATCTTGATGACGCCGACGGCTCCGGCCGCGGCCTGGGTGTGGCCCAGGTTGGACTTGACGGAGCCGAGCCACAGCGGCCGGTCCTCGTCGCGGTCCTGGCCGTAGGCCGCGATCAGCGCCTGGGCCTCGATGGGGTCGCCGAGGACGGTGCCGGTGCCGTGCGCCTCCACGGCGTCGACGTCCTGCGGCGACAGCCCCGCCGAGGCCAGCGCCTGCCGGATGACCCGCTGCTGCGACGGCCCGTTGGGAGCGGTCAGGCCGTTGGACGCGCCGTCCTGGTTGACGGCGGTCCCCTCGACGACGGCCAGCACACGGTGACCGTTGCGCCGGGCGTCGGACAGCCGCTCCACGACGAGGACGCCGACACCCTCGGCCCAGCCGGTGCCGTCGGCCTCCTCGGAGAACGCCTTGCACCGGCCGTCCGGGGCCAGTCCGCCCTGCAGGCTGAACTCGACGAAGGCGCCCGGGTCGGCCATGACCGTCACTCCCCCGGCGAGGGCCAGGTCGCTCTCGCCGGACCGCAGCGACTGCGCGGCCAGGTGCAGGGCGACCAGGGAGGAGGAGCAGGCGGTGTCGACGGTGACGGCCGGGCCCTCCAGTCCGAGGCAGTAGGCGATACGCCCGGAGACCACACTGCCCGCCTGTCCGGTCAGCAGATGTCCGCCGAGGCCTTCGGGGATCTCCGTCAGACCGGTGGCGTAGCCGGAGCTGCCGGCGCCGACGAAGACGCCGGTGCGCGAGCCCTTCAGGGCGGTGGGGTCGATGCCCGCGAACTCCAGTGCCTCCCAGGAGGTTTCCAGCACCAGCCGCTGCTGCGGGTCGAGCGCCTGGGCCTCGCGGGGGCTGATGCCGAAGAACGCGGCGTCGAAGGCGGAGGCCCGGGTCAGGAAGCCGCCGGAGCGGGTGTCGCTGACGTCGAGCAGGGACGTCAGGTCCCAGCCGCGGTCCTCGGGGAACCCGCCGACGGTGTCGCCGCCCGCGGCGAGCAGCTCCCACAGCTGGTGGGGGCCGTCGATGCCGCCGGGCAGACGGCAGCCCATGCCGACGATGACCACGGGATCGGTGTCGTCGATCCGCGGCGTGACCTCGTGCCGGACCTCCGCGGTTCCGAACAGCACGCCCCGCATGAACTCGGCGACGGCGAGCGGCGTGGGATGGTCGAAGACCAGGGTGGTCGGCAGCGGAACGCCGGTCTCGGCGGTGAGGTCGTTGCGCAGTTCGACCGCGGTGAGCGAGTCGAAGCCCATGTCTCGGAAGGCCCGTCCCACGGTGACCGCGCCGGGGTCGGCGTGGCCGAGCGCGGCGGCGGCACGACGGCACACCAGGTCGAGCAGGCCGGCCTCGCGCTCTTCCGCGGTGAGCGGCGCGAGACGATCGCGCAGCACGTTGCCCGCCTCCGTGACGGCGCCGTCCGCGGCCGGTCCCGCGGCCGTGTCGGCCGGCACGGCGAGCAGGGGGCTGGGGCGGCCGGTGGTGAAGGCGGCCAGGAACCGCTCCCAGTCCACGTCGGCCACGACCACGGTCGTGTCCCGGCCGGCCAGGGCGCGTTCGAGCGCGGTCAGCGCGGCAGCGGGATCGAGCGGCCGCAGCCCCCGGCGGATCAGCAGCTTCGCCGCCTCCTCGCCGGCGGCCATGCCGGAGTCGCCCCACGGCCCCCAGGCCACGGAGGTGCCGGCCAGGCCGCGCGCGCGACGGCGTTCGACCAGCGCGTCCAGGTGGGCGTTGGCTGCGGCGTACGCGGCCTGCCCACCGCTCCCCCAGACTCCCGCGATCGAGGAGAACGTCACGAAGGCCGACAGGCCGCTGTCACGGGTCAGTTCGTCGAGGTGGTCGGCGGCCACGGCCTTGGCCCGCAGCACGGCCGCGAGCCGGTCGGGCGAGTAGGCGGCGATGACGTCGTCGTCGAGGACGCCCGCGCAGTGCAGCACCGCGTCCACGGGGTGCTCCGCGAGGAGCCGCTCGACCGCGTCCCGATCGCCCATGTCGCAGGCCACCACGGCCACCCGCGCGCCGAGCTCGGCGAGTTGCGCGCGCAGCTCGTCCGCGCCGGGCGCCTGGGGCCCACGACGGCCGGTCAGCACCAGCTCGCGCGCCCCGCGCGCGACGGCCCAGTGCGCGACGCGCGCACCGAGGGCGCCGGTGCCGCCGGTGATCAGGACGCGCTCCGGGGACGTCCACTCCTTCGTGCCGGCGGGGACGGGAGCGGGCACGAGCCTGCGGGCGTAGGCCTGGGCGCCGCGCACCGCGACCTGGTCCTCGTCGGCGGCCTCCAGAACCGCGGCGGCCCTAGCGAGAGCACGCCGGTCCGGCCGTGCGGGCAGATCGAGCAATCCACCCCAGACGTCCGGGTGTTCGAGCGCCGCGACCCGACCGAGGCCCCACACGGAGGCCGCGGCGGGCTCGAGGGCGGCCTCGGTCCCGGCTCCCACGGCCACGGCCCCGCTGGTGACGATCCACAGCGGCGCGCTGAGACCCGCGTCGCCGTGGCCCTGCACCAGGGCAAGGGCGCTGTCCGCACCCGGCAGGCACGAGAGCACACCGGCGAGGGGAACACCGTCGGCCATGGCCGCGCCGAACAGATCGCGCAGCACCGGACGTTCCGTACCGGCGGCGCAGACCACGCGCTCGACTCCCGGCACGAACTCCTCGATGCCGGGCAGCACCTCGTCGTCACCGGCCTGCAGCAGCAGCCATCGACCGCTGACCGTGCGCCCGCCGTCCGTCGCCAGACGATCCCAACGGACGCGGTAGCGCAGCGCATCCGCGGCGGTCCGCGCGAGCTGAGCACGCCGCCATTCCGCCAGCGCCGGCACGACGCCGTTCAGCTCCGTACCGTCGAGGCCGAGGACACAGGCGAGTTCGTCGGCGTCACCCTGGTCGACGGCAGCCCAGAACGCGTCCTCCCCGGCCGTCACCGCGGCCGTCGCCGCAGGGCCGCTCTTCTTCACCTCGGGCCAGTACCGGGTGCGCTGGAAGGCGTACGTGGGCAGCGGCGCGGGACGCACGCCGGCGAAGAGCCCGTCCCAGCGGACGGGAAGTCCGCAGGCGTGCTGAGCGGCCATCGCCGCGAAAAGCCCGTCGACTTCGGGGCGGCCCTTGCGCTGCACGGGAACGCAGACGACACCGTCCCCGAGAGCGGTCCGGGCGAGTGCGGTGAGGGTGGAGTCGGGACCGATCTCCAGGAAGCGGGTCACACCCTCGCCGGCCAGCACTCCGACCCCGTCCGCGAACCGCACCGCCTCGCGCACATGCCGCACCCAGTACTCCGCCGACGCCAACTCGCCCTCCACAGCAAGCCGCCCCGACACGTTCGACACCAACGGAAGCGCCGGAGAGCCGTAGGAGATGCCCTCCGCGACCTCACGGAAAGCCTCCAGCATCGGCTCCATCAACGGCGAATGGAACGCATGCGACACCCGCAGACGAGACGCCCGACGACCCAACGCCCTGAGCTGCCCCGCGATCTCATCAACCGCCGACTCGGCACCCGCGATCACGACAGCGCGGGGGCCGTTCACCGCAGCGACCGACACCTCGGACTCACGACCTGCCAGCAGCGGCAGCACCTCGTCCTCGGCCGCCTCCACCGCGACCATCACCCCACCCGACGCCAACCCCTGCATGAGCCGACCCCGCGCCACCACCAGCGCACACGCATCCTCCAGCGACAACACACCCGCCACATGCGCAGCCGCGATCTCACCGACCGAATGACCCATCAGGAAATCCGGGCGCACCCCGAACGACTCCACCAGACGGAACAACGCCACCTCGATGGCGAACAACGCAGGCTGCGCCCACTCCGTACGCTCCAACAGCGCCACGTCCCCGCCGAAGACCACCTCCCGCAGCCCACCCCCCACCCGCGCACACACCTCATCGAACGCCTCCGCGAACACCGGAAACGCCCCGTACAGCCCACGCCCCATCCCCACCCGCTGCGCACCCTGACCAGCGAACAAGAACGCCGTCCGGCCTTCGCCCACCGTTCCGGTGACGACGTGGGAGCCTGCCTCGCCTGCCGCCAACGCTCCAAGAGCGGCGAGGAGTTCGGCACGGTCCCGACCCCAGACGACCGCCCGCTCCTCGAACGCGGTACGCGTCGCGACGAGGGCTGCGGCGACCTCGGCGCAGTCGATCTCGGGGGTGGACCCTACGGCGTCCAGCAGCCGGATGGCCTGTGAACGCAGGGCGTCGGGGCTGCGCCCGGACAGCACCCACGGCACCACCGGCAGACCCGCACCCTCACCTGCACCCGCGCCCTCGACCTCGTCCACCGGCTCGGCCGGGGCCTGTTCGAGGATGACGTGCGCGTTCGTCCCGGACAGACCGAACGACGACACCCCCGCACGCCGCACCCGCCCATCCTCCTCAGGCCACGGCTGCGACTCCGTCAACAACTCCACCGCACCCGCCGACCAGTCCACATGCGACGACGGCTCACCCACATGCAACGTCGCCGGCAACACCCCATGACGCAACGCCTGCACCATCTTGATCACACCGGCCACACCCGCAGCCGCCTGCGTATGACCGATGTTGGACTTCACCGACCCGAGCCACAACGGGCGGTCGCCGTCACGACCCTGACCATAAGTCGCCAGCAACGCCTGCGCCTCGATCGGATCACCCAACCGCGTCCCCGTACCGTGCGCCTCCACCACATCCACATCCACCGCAGACACACCCGCCGACCCCAACGCCGCCCGAATCACCCGCTGCTGCGACGGACCGTTCGGCGCCGTCAACCCATTCGACGCACCATCCTGATTCACCGCCGAACCCCGCACCACCGCCAACACCCGATGACCCAACCGACGCGCATCCGACAACCGCTCCACCAACAACACACCCACACCCTCACCCCACCCCGTACCATCCGCACCCTCACCGAACGCCCTGCACCGACCATCCGCCGCCAACCCACCCTGACGACCGAACTCCACGAAAGCGCCCGGCGTCGACATCACCGTCACACCGCCGGCCAGCGCCAGGTCGCACTCCCCCGACCGCAGCGCCTGCCCCGCCAGGTGCAGGGCGACCAGGGACGACGAGCACGCCGTGTCGACCGTCACCGCCGGACCCTCAAGACCCAGCACATACGACACCCGGCCCGACGCCACACTCGCGGCGTTGCCCGTGCCGACATAGCCGCCGAAGTCACCCTCCGACACACTCAACAACGCCGGATAGTCCTGACCGTTCGTCCCCACGAACACACCCGTACGACTCCCCCGCAACGACCGGGGGTCCACCCCCGCCCGCTCCACCGCCTCCCACGACGTCTCCAACAACAACCGCTGCTGCGGATCCATCGCCAACGCCTCACGCGGCGACACCCCGAAGAACTCCGCATCGAACCGACCGACCTCGGACAGGAACCCACCGCGCGCGGTGTGGCTGGCGTACGGGTTGTCCGGGTCGGGGGTGAAGAGCAGGTCGAGGTCCCAGCCGCGGTCGGTGGGGAAGTCCCCGATGCCCTCGCGGCCGTCCACGAGCATCTCCCAGAACTGCTCCGGGGTCTCGACGCCACCAGGGAAACGACAGGCCATGCCCACGATCGCCACCGGCTCGTCCACCGCGACCGCAGCGGTCCCCTGCGGCGCGGCGGCAGCCGCGGTCCCGTCCCCGAACAGCTCGGCGTGGATGAACACGGCCAGCGCCTGCGGCGTCGGATGGTCGAAGACCGCCGTCGTGGGCAGGGTGACGCCCGACACGGAGGCCAGAACGTTGCGCAACTCCACCGCGATCAACGAGTCCACGCCCAGGTCACGGAAGGCCCGCTCCGCACCCACCTGCTCGGCGCCCTCGTACCCGAGTGCCGCAGCGGCCCGGGCACGGACCTCGGTGACCAATTCCCGCAGGCGCGCCTCGGGGGCGAGGCCGCGCAGACGCGCCTGGAGTCCGGTCGTGACGGTCTCGGCGGTGAACTGGGTTCCGGCCGGGGCGCGGTACACCTCCGCGAGGAACGGGCTGTGGCGGACCGCCGTGAAGGCGGTGCCGAAACGGCTCCAGTCGACGTCGGCCACGAAGGCGGCGGCCGTCGTCGCGTCCCCAGCGGCGGCGGCGAGGGCGTCCAGGGCCCGGTCAGGGTCGAGGAGGCCCACACCGCCTCTCAGCTGCCGGACCTCCGCGTCGGCGTCGGCGGCCATGCCTCCGCCTGCCCACGGCCCCCAGGCGATCGAGGTGGCGGGCAGCCCCTCGCTCCTGCGCCGCTCCGCGAGGGCGTCCAACAAAGCGTTGGCGGCGGCGTAGTTGGCCTGTCCGGCGGAGCCGACCGTGCCGGCGAAGGACGAGAAGAGGATGAAGGCGGAGAGCTCGCGGTCCCGGGTCAGCTCGTCGAGGTTGCGCGCGCCGGTGACCTTGGCGGCGAAGACCTTCTTGAAGGCGGCCAGCGTGAGGCCGTCGAGGACGCCGTCCTCCAACGCCCCTGCCGTGTGGACGACCGCGTCCACGGGGTGGGCGTCGAGCAGCCCCCGCAGTGCCTTACGGTTCGTCAGGTCCAGTGCTGCAAAAGTTACTTCGACGCCGGCCTCGAGCAGTTCGCCGCGCAGCTCCTCGGCGCCCGGCGCCCGGTCCCCGTTGCGGCTGACCAGGACCAGGCGCGCAGCGCCCGCCCGGGCGGCCCACCGGGCCACCCGGGCCCCCAGCGCACCCGTGCCGCCGGTTACCAGGACCGTGCCGGACGGCTGCCAGGCGGATTCCGGTGCGGGAGAGGCCGGAACCAGGCGGCGGCCCACGAGTCCGCCGGATCGGACCGCGACCTGGTCCTCGCGTGGACCCATGGCCGTCGCGCGGTCGGCGAGCAGGGTGACCAGCCGGGCGGCCGAACGCCGGTCCAGGGTCGCGGGAAGGTCCACGAGGCCGCCCCAGCGGTCGGGGTGTTCCAGAGCGACGACGCGTCCCAGGCCCCAGACGGCGGCCTGGTCGGGTTCCGGGGCCGGATCGCCGGCCGTGGCGGTGACGGCTTCCCGGGTCAGGGTCCAGAGCGGCGCCGGGACAGCGGCGTCGCCGAGGGCCTGGACGAGCACCGTGGTCGCGAGAACGCCGTCCGGCACGTCTCCGTTCGCCCCATGCTCCAGGGCGAGGGTGGAGACGACGCCGGCGACCGGGTCGTCGCCGACGGCCACGGAGATACGGCGCGCCAACTCGGCCCGGCTGTCACTGTGGTGGTGCTCGACGGCGACCAGTTCCGCACCGGCGTCGTGCAGTGCGCCGGTCAGGGCGCCGTCCCAGCCGTCCGCGCCCGCCGAGGACACGGGCCTCAGGAACAGCCAGCGGCCGGACAGCCGCGCACCTTCGGGCAGACCGGCGACCGTGCGCCAGACGACACGGTGGTGCGGGCCGGCGACGGTGACGGCCGAGCCGTCCTCGGCGTAGGAACGCTCCAGCCAGAACCGGTCACGGCGGAAGGCGTAGGTGGGCAGCTCGACCGTCCGTGCCCCCGGGAGGAGCGTGGACCATGCCACCGACGCGCCGCTGAGATGCAGTCGCGCGAGAGCCGCCACGAAATGCCGGAGCTCCTGTCCGTCCTTGCGGAGGACCGGTGCGTACAGCACGTCGTCCGCCACGCTGTTCTGCGCGAGTGCGGTGAGGGTGGAGTCGGGACCGATCTCCAGGAAACGGGTCACACCCTCCGCGGCCAGTGCACCGACCCCGTCGGCGAAACGCACCGCCTCGCGCACATGCCGCACCCAGTACTCCGCCGACGCCAACTCGCCCCCCACAGCAAGCCGCCCCGACACATTCGACACCAACGGAACCGACGCCGAACCGTAGGAGATGCCCTCCGCGACCTCACGGAAAGCGTCCAGCATCGGCTCCATCAACGGCGAATGGAACGCATGCGACACCCGCAGACGAGACGCCCGCCGACCCAACGCCCTGAGCCGCTCGGCGATCTCGATGACGGCTGCCTCGGCACCCGCGATCACGACAGCCCGGGGGCCGTTCACCGCAGCGACCGACACCTCGGCCCCACGGCCCTCCAGCAGCGGCAACACCTCGTCCTCGGCCGCCTCCACCGCGACCATCACCCCACCCGACGCCAACCCCTGCATCAACCGACCCCGCGCCACCACCAGCGCGCACGCATCCTCCAGCGAGAACACACCCGCCACATGCGCAGCCGCGATCTCACCGACCGAATGCCCCATCAGGAAATCCGGGCGCACCCCGAACGACTCCACCAGACGGAACAACGCCACCTCAACCGCGAACAACGCAGGCTGCGCCCACTCCGTACGCTCCAACAGCTCCACGTCCCCACCGAAGACCACCTCCCGCAACCCACCCCCCACCCGCGCACACACCTCATCGAACGCCTCCGCGAACACCGGAAACGCCGCATACAACCCACGCCCCATCCCCACCCGCTGCGCACCCTGACCAGCGAACAAGAACGCCGTCCGACCACCCCGGGTCGTCCCGATCGCGGTGCGCGCGTCGGGCTCGCCCATGGCCAGCGCGGAGAGGCCGGCGAGGAGTTCGGCGCGGTCGTGGCCCTGGATCACGGCGCGGGTCTCGAAGGCGGTGCGGGTGGTGGCCAGGGAGGCAGCCAGGTCGTAGAGATCGGTGTCCGGGCGCTCGGTCAGGTGGGCGGCGAGGCGACCGGCCTGGCCGCGCAGCGCGGTCTCGTCACGGGCGGAGAGAAGCCACGGCAGGACCGGGAGGGCGGCACGGGGTTCTGGTTCCGGGGCGGTCTCGTCCGCGGAGGCTTCGGGGGCCTGCTCGATGACGACGTGGGCGTTGGTGCCGGAGACGCCGAACGCCGAGACTCCGACGCGGTGCGGGTGGTCGACGTGCGGCCAGTCGACGGACCGGGTGAGCAATCGGACGTGACCTGCGCTCCAGTCGACGTGCCGGGAGGGGCTGTCGGCGTGCAGGGTGGGCGGCAGGACGCCGTGCCGTAGGGCGAGGACAGACTTGATGACGCCGACGACGCCTGCGGCGGCCTGGGTGTGGCCGATGTTGGACTTCGCCGAGCCGAGCCACAGGGGCCGGTCGGCGGTACGGCCCTGGCCGTAGGTGGCGAGGAGCGCCTGGGCCTCGATGGGGTCGCCGAGCGAGGTGCCCGTGCCGTGCGCCTCGACGGCGTCGATCTCGGACGCGGGCAGGCCGGCGTTGGCGAGGGCGGCGAGGATGACGCGCTGCTGGGCCAGGCCGTTGGGGGCGGTGAGGCCGTTGGAGGCGCCGTCCTGGTTGACCGCGCTGCCGCGCAGCACCGCCAGCACCTGATGGCCGTTGCGGCGGGCGTCGGAGAGCCTTTCGACGACGATCGTTCCGGCGCCCTCGGCCCAGCCCGTCCCGTCCGCGTCGTCGGCGAACGCCTTGCAGCGGCCGTCGCCGGCCAGGCCGCCCTGCTGCTCGAACTCGATGAAGGCGCCGGGGCTGGACATGACGGTGACACCGCCGACGACGGCGAGAGAGCACTCGCCGGAGCGCAGCGACTGGGCGGCCAGGTGCAGGGCGACGAGGGAGGAGGAGCAGGCGGTGTCGACGGTGACGGCCGGGCCCTCCAGTCCCAGCGTGTAGGCGACACGGCCGGAGAGGACCGACATGGAGTTGCCGGTGAGCAGATGGCCGCGGACGTCGTCGGGGACCTCGCGCAGCCCGGAGGTGTAGCCCTGGTCGCTGCACCCGACGAACACTCCCGAGCGGCTGCCCCGCAGCGTGGCGGGATCGATGCCGGCGCGCTCGAAAGCCTCCCAGACCACTTCGAGCAGCAGACGCTGCTGCGGGTCCATCGCGAGCGCCTCGCGCGGCGAGATGCCGAAGAAGGCGGGGTCGAACCGGTCCGCGTCTGCGAGGAAACCGCCGCGGCGGCGCCCGGCGGCGCCGCTGTCCGGTCCGGGCGCGGTGGACCAGCCCCGGTCGGCGGGCCAGTCGGTCACCGCGTCGGTCCCGCCGGCCAGCAGGTCCCAGAAGTCGTCGGGTGTGCGGACGCCGCCGGGCAGGCGGCAGCTCATGCCGACGATGGCGACGGGCTCCTGCTCCCGAGCCTCCAACTGCCGCAGCTTGCGGCGGGTGTTGTGGAGGTCGACGGTGACCCGCTTGAGGTAGTCCCGAAGCTGCGCTTCATTCGTCATGGACTGCCCCCATGCTGATCGGTTCTGTGACGGAACGTGTCCCCGCGCGTGGTCGGTGGGCCCTGTGGGCGTCCGACTGTTGGTGTGCTCCTCGAGCGGTGGGGACAGCATGACCCGGTCCGGGAGCCTTTCTCGGCACCCGGCCGGGTTCTCTGGGGAAACCCTTGGAAATCATGAGCCCGCCGCCATTCACGCAGGCCGGAGCAACGGCCGGTCGGACGGACCGGATGTGGCGGTGCCCCGAACGTCCGCTGTCTGTACGGAAGTTCGGGGCACGGGCTGCTCAGAGGTACGGCGGCGGGGCTCCCCGGGCGAGCACGGTGTGCAGGACCGCGAAGGCGTCCTGAAGAGCCGTCAGGGCGTCGGGGATACGCCAGGCGGCGCGGTCGCGCGGGCCGACGGGGTTGGAGACGGTGCGCAGTTCCAGCAGCGGGACGCCGTGGACGGCGGCGGCCTCGGCGACGCCGAAGCCCTCCATCGCCTCGGCCGCGGCTCCGTGGCGTTGCCGTAGGCAACGGGCGCGTTCCGCGGTACCGGTGACGGTGGAGACGGTCAGGACGGGGGCGTGGACGGCGCCGAGGGCTCTGGCGACGGCCGCGGAGAGATGGGGTGCGCAGGTGTGCTCGGAGGTTCCGAAGCCGAGGCGGTCCACGGAGAGGAATCCGTCGGGGGTCTCGCAGCCGAGGTCGGCGGCGATGACGCGGTCGGCGACGACGACGGCGCCGACGTCGGCGACCGGCGCGAAGCCCCCCGCGATGCCCGTCGAGACGACCAGGTCGTACCGGTCGCCCCGGACGGCCGCCGCGGTGAGTGCCGCGTCGGTCGCCCCTGCCGCGGCGGCGGGACCCACGCCCCCTGCCGTCAGGTCGACGACCAGCTGCCGGTGCCGGACGGAACCCTGCCCCGCCGCCGTGCGGTCGGCCGGCACGGACGAGGCGTCCCCGGTGCAGTGGATCCGGAGCATCTCGCGGCCCGGCAGGGCGCCGCACCCGACCGCCGGGGCAGGGCCCAGACCTCTCGCGACGGCGTCGCGTTCGGCTCGTACCGCGGTGACGACGAGGAGACGTACGGCGGTCATGACGAGAGCTGGACGTGCCCGTGATCGCCTATGACGAGGCGGTGGGTGGCAGGCAGTCCGGGGGCGACGGCGACCTTGACGTTGCGGCCGATGAGGGAGGCTGCCACACGCCGGATCCGGTCGAAGGACGACTCCCGCAGCACGATCGAGTACTCGATCTCGCTGTGGGAGATGCGGCAGTTCTCCGCGACCGACGTGGAGGGGCCGACGTAGGAGTCGCTGACGACGCTGCCGGCGCCGATGATGACGGGCCCGACGATGCGGGAGCGCCGGACCTCGGCGCCCGCCTCGATCCGGACGCGTCCGATGATCTCGCTCTCGTCGTCGACGTAGCCGTTGACACAGGGCTGGAGGCGTTCGAGGAGGGTGCGGTTCACCTCCAGCATGTCGGTGACGTTGCCGGTGTCCTTCCAGTAGCCGGTGATGACCGTGGAGCGGACCTCCATGCCCTGGTCGATCATCCACTGGAGTGCGTCGGTGATCTCCAGCTCGCCGCGGGGGGACGGCTCCACGGCCCGCACCGCTTCGTGGACGGCCGCCGTGAAGAGGTACACGCCGGCGACGGCCAGGTCGCTGCGCGGCTTGCGCGGTTTCTCCTCGAGCACGAGGACGTTGCCGTTGTCGTCCGTGACCGCCACGCCGAAGGCCGTGGGATCGCTCACCCGGGTGAGCAGCACCTGGGCGTCGCGTGGGTCCTTGCGGAACTCCTCGACGACGTCGGTGATGCCGTCGAGCACGAAGTTGTCGCCGAGGTACATGACGAAGTCGTCGTCGCCGAGGAAGGATTCGGCGACGAGCACCGCGTGGGCGAGTCCGAGGGGTTCGCTCTGCGGGATGTAGGTGACGGTCAGGCCGAAGGCGGAGCCGTCACCGACGGCCGCCTCGATTTCCGGGGCGGTGCTGCCGACGATGACGCCGACGTCGGTGATGCCCGCGGCGGCGATGGATTCGAGACCGTAGAAGAGGATCGGTTTGTTGGCGACCGGGACCAATTGCTTGCTGGACGTGTGGGTGATCGGTCGCAGTCGTGAACCTGATCCCCCCGCGAGCACGAGAGCCTTCACTGTTCCATCCAGGTGACGGGTGAGAGGTGGTGGGTGGGAGACGGTGGGTGAGAGACGGTGGCCGTTGCGGCCCGGACGCCGTGTCCGGGCCGCAACGAGGCCGGTCGGCTCAGACCTCGTCGAGGTCGCCCTCGAGGAAGGCGCGCAGTTCGTCGTCGGAGACCTCGTCCGCGGCCTGCCCCGGCGCCGACGGCACGGGGCCGACGGCGGTTCCGGCGGCCGCGTCGTCGAGTCGGGCCAGCAGACCGCTGAGCCTGCTGCGCAGCCGCTCCTGGACGGCGGTGTCCAGGACGGACGCGGTGAACTGGGCTTCCAGGGCGTCGAGACGGTCGAGGACGGGGGAGGCGGCGGGCTGCGCCTCCTGGGTGACGCGTTCCAGGAGGTACGCGGCGAGCCGTTGCGGCGTCGGGTAGTCGAACATGAGGGTCGCGGGCAGTCGTGCTCCCGCGAGGGCGCCGATGCGGTTGCGCAGTTCGACGGCGGTCAGCGAGTTGAACCCGCTGTCCAGGAAGCCTCCTTCCGGGTCGATGGAGTCGGCGCTGTCATACCCGATGACCAGGGCCGCCTGGGCGAGTACGGCGTCCAGCACGACGGCGTGCCGGGCGTCCGGGGCGAGCCCGGCGAGGCGGGTGCGCAGCTCGCCCTGCGCGGGCGCAGCCGACGCGGCTGCGGCTGGTGCGGCGCGGTGCCGGGTGTGGGCGGGGACGAGGTCGCGCACCAGGTCCGGCACCGATCCGTCGGAGGCCCGCAGCGCGGCCGGGTCGAGGTCGACGGGCGCGTGGTACGGATCCCGGGAGCGCAGCGCCGCGTCGAGCAGGGCGAGTGCGTGACCGGTCTCCATGGGCCGCAGACCGCTGCGGGCGATGCGGCGCATGTCCGCTTCGCCGAGCTTGCCGGTCATGCCGCTGCGTTCGGCCCACAGACCCCAGGCGAGGGACTGCACACGGCGGCCGGCGGCGGCGCGGCGGGCGGCGAAGGCGTCGAGGAAGGCGTTGGCCGCCGAGTAGTTGCCCTGACCGACGCCGCCGAGGGTTCCGGCGATCGAGGAGAACAGCACGAGCGTGGCACCGGTGTCGCGGGTGAGTTCCTCCAGCAGGACGCTCGCGTCGGCCTTGGCCCGCAGCACCGTGTCGACGCGTTCGGGAGTGAGCGACTGCACGATGCCGTCGTCGAGGACGCCCGCTGTGTGGACGACGGCGCTGAGCGGCCGGTCCGCGGGGATGTCGCCGAGCAGGGCGGTGAGGGCGTCGCGATCGGCGACGTCGCAGGCCGCGACGGTGACGCGGGCGCCGTGGCCGCTGAGCTCCTCGTGGAGTTCGGCCATGCCCTCGGCAGCCGGGCCGCGCCGTCCGGCCAGCACCAGGGAGCGCACGCCGTGGGCGGTGACCAGGTGGCGGGCGATCTCCCGTCCCAGGACGCCGCCGGCTCCGGTGACCAGGACGGTGCCGTGCGCGAAGGCCGCGTCCGCCGTCTCGGCGGGCGGCGCCGCCTGGGTGAGGCGGGGTGTGAGCGCGGAGCCCTCGCGCAGGGCGATCTCGCTCTCGTCCGAGGCGAGCGCGGCGGGCAGCTGTGCCAGCGAGGCCGTGGTGCCGTCGTGGTCGATCAGGGCGAAGCGGCCCGGGTTCTCGGCGCGCGCCGCGCGGACCAGCCCCCAGACGGCCGCCTGGGCCGGATCGGTGCGGGGCGCGTCCTCGGATCCGGTGGTGACGGCGTTGCGGGTCAGCACCACCAGCCGGGAGGCCGCCAGGCCGTCCTGTGCCAGCCAGTCGGTGAGCAGGCTCAGCGCGTGGGAGGTGGCACGTCGCGTGGCGGCGGCGAGGTCGGCGTCCGCGTCGGACCGGGTGTCGGGCATCGCCGCCAGGACCGTCGCGGGCACGGCTGTGCCCGTGGCCGCGTACAGCGCGGCGGGGTCCGGGTGCCGGACGGCGGCGCCGAACGCCGGTGCGTCGGGCGGCAGCACGCTGCCGACGAGGTGCGGCGTGCCGACGGGCGCCGTGCCGGTGCCGGCGGGCGTCCAGCGGATCCGGTGCAGTGCGCCGCGCCCCGGAGCGGACGGCAGGGCGCTGGTGTCCACGGGGCGCAGGGTGAGCCCGTCGATGTCGGCGACCCGGTGTCCCCCGCCGTCGAGGATGCCCACCCGGTAGGTGTGCTCGCCGACGGGAGTGAGACGCACGCGCAGCGCGGTGGCGCCGGCGGAGTGCGGGACGACGTCGGAGAAGGCGAACGGCAGGACGGTGCCGGTGCCTGCGGCGGGAGCCAGGGCCACCGTGTGCAGGGCGGCGTCCAGCAGGGCGGGGTGGACGCGGAACCGTTCGGCGCCCTGCAGGTGTTCGCCTTCCTCGGGGGCGATCTCGGCGTACACGTCGTCGCCGTCGCGCCAGGCCGCGCGCAGTCCGCGGAACGCGGGGCCGTAGGCGAAGCCGCCGGCGGCGATGCGTTCGTACAGGCCGCTGACGTCCACCGGAGTGGCGGACGCCGGCGGCCAGGCGGCCGGCAGAGGTGCGGGAGCGGCGGCCGACGGCGTGTCGGTGAGGGTGCCGTCGGCGTGCCGCGTCCAGGCGGTGCCGGTGGCGGGTCGGGAGTGCACCGAGAGGGCGCGGTCGCCGTTGCCGTCGGGCGCCGCGACGGACACCTGGAGCTGGACGCTGCCGCTCTCGGGGAGCACGAGCGGCGTCTGGAGGGTGAGGTCGCCGATCCGGGCGGCGCCGACGTGTCCGCACGCCTCCATGGCGAGGTCGAGGAACGCGGTGCCGGGGAAGAGGATGCGGCCGTCCAGGGCGTGGTCGGCGAGCCAGGGCCTGTCGTTCACGGAGACGGTTCCCGTCAGCACGACGCCCGAGCCGTCGGCGAGGGCGACAGCGCCGGTGAGCAGCGGATGGCGTACGGGGTCCAGGTCCGTGCGGGTGCTGTCGGGGCCGGTCGCCTCGAGCCAGTAGCGGCGCCGCTGGAAGGGGTAGGTGGGCAGGTCGGTGCGGACGGCCCCCGAGGGGGTGAACCAGACGTCCCAGTCGACGCGGTGGCCGTGGGTGTGCAGCCGGGCGAGCGCGCTGGTCAGCGAGGCGTCTTCCTCCTCGTCGCGCCGCAGTGTCGGCACCAGTGCGGCGACGCCGTCGACGCAGTCTCCGGCGAGCGCGGTCAGCACACCGCCCGGGCCGATCTCGACGTAGGTGGTGACGCCCTGTTCCTCCAGGGTGCGAACGCCGTCGTGGAAGCGGACTGCGTCACGCACCTGGCGGACCCAGTAGGCGCCGTCCATCGGCTCGTCGGCGGTGACGGGGCGGCCGGTGACCGTGGAGACCACCGGCAGGACGGGGGCGGCGTGACCGACGAGTGCCGTGTGTGCGGCGAACTCGTCGAGCATGTCGTTCATGTGGTGGGAGTGGAAGGCGTGGCCGACCTGCAGACGGTGTGTCTTGCGGCCACGGCCGGCCAGTTCGGCCGCCACCGCGGCGACGGCTTCCTCGTCGCCGGACAGGACGGTGGCGAGCGGGCTGTTGACCGCCGCGACGCAGACCCTGCCCTCGTGGGCGGCGAGCAGCGGTGCCACCTCCTCCTCGCCGGCCTGGACGGAGATCATGACGCCGCCCGTCGGCAGGTTCCCCATGAGTCTTCCGCGCACGGCGACGAGCCGGCACGCGTCCTCCAGGGTGAGAACTCCCGTCACGTGGGCCGCGGCGATCTCGCCGACCGAGTGGCCGAGCACCGCGTCGGGCCGTACGTCCAGGCTCTCCAGCAGGCGGTACAGGGCGACCTGGACGGCGAAGAGTCCTGCCTGGGTGTAGTCGGTGCGGTCCAGGAGCGCCGCCTCGGGACTGCCCGCTTCGGCGAACAGGACGTCACGCAGGGGGAGTTCGAGTTCGGCGTCGAGGTGGGCGCAGGCCTCGTCGAGGGCGTCGGCGAAGATCTCGTGCCGCTCGTACAGGACTCGTCCGGTGGCCGCCTGCTGACTGCCCTGTCCGGAGAAGAGGAAGGCCACCTTGCCCCCGCGGGCCCGGCCGGTGGCCAGCAGCGGGTGCTCGCGGCCCTCGGCGAGGCAGGTGAGCGCGTCGACGAGTGCGGCGGTGTCGCCGGTGGCGACGGCCGCGCGGTCGTCGTGGTGGGCGCGTGTGGTGGCCAGGGACAGCGCCAGGTCGGCCGGAGCGCTGTCCGGGCGGGCGGCGATGTGGGCGAGGAGACGGCGGGCCTGGGCGCGCAGGGCGGCGTCGCCACGGGCCGACAGCAGCCACGGCAGGGTGCGGGGGGCGCTGTCGGCCGGGCGGGACTGCACCGGGGCGAAGGCCTCGGGTTCCTGGATGATCACGTGTGCGTTGGTGCCGGAGACCCCGAACGACGAGACACCCGCGCGGCGCGGGGTGTCGCCGGGGACCCAGTCGCGCTCTTCCTGCAGCAGGCGCACGGCGCCGGACGACCAGTCGATGTACGGGGACGGCTGTTCGGCGTGCAGGGTGCGCGGCAGGACGCGGTGACGCATCGCCATCACCATCTTGATGATGCCCGCGACGCCCGAAGCGGCCTGCGTGTGGCCGATGTTGGACTTCAGCGCCCCGAGCCACAGCGGCCGTTCCGCAGGCCGGTCCTGACCGTAGACGGCCAGCAGCGCCTGCGCCTCGATGGGGTCGCCGAGGGTGGTTCCGGTGCCGTGCGCCTCGACGGCGTCGACGTCCTGCGGGGAGAGCCCGGCGGAGGCCAGTGCCTGGCGGATGACCCGCTGCTGGGCGGGTCCGCTGGGCGCGGTGAGGCCGTTGGAGGCGCCGTCCTGGTTGACGGCGGTGCCGGCGACGGTGGCGAGCACGGGGTGGCCGCCCCGGCGGGCGTCCGACAGACGCTCCAGCAGGAGGAGGCCGACGCCCTCGGCCCAGCCCGCGCCGTCTGCCTGGGCGGCGAACGGCTTGCAGCGGCCGTCCGGCGAGAGGGCGCGCTGCCTGCTGAACTCGACGAAGGTGTCCGGGGTGGAGATCACGGTGACGCCGCCGGCGAGGGCGAGTTCGCATTCCCCGGACCGCAGGGCCTGCACCGCCAGATGCAGGGCGACCAGGGAGGACGAGCAGGCGGTGTCGACGGTGACGGCCGGCCCTTCCAGGCCGAAGGTGTAGGCGATGCGTCCCGAGGCGACGCTGCCGGCGCTGCCGGTGGCCAGGTAGCCCTCCAGCTCCTCGGGGGCCTTGTGGGCACGGCGGGCGTAGTCGTTGTAGTTGGAGCCGACGAAGACGCCCGCGCGGGCGCCGCGGATGCGGTCGGGATCGATCCCGGCGCGTTCGAACGCCTCCCAGGACGTCTCCAGCAGCAGCCGGTGCTGCGGGTCGATGGCCACGGCTTCGCGGGGCGCGATCCCGAAGAACGCGGGGTCGAAGCGGTCGGCGTCGTGCAGGAAGCCGCCGTGCCGGGCGTACGAGTGACCGATGCTGTCGGGGTCGGGATCGTAGAGGTTCTCGACGTCCCAGCCGCGGTCGGCGGGGAACGGCGTGATGGCGTCGCCGCCGTCGGCGACCAGCTGCCACAGATCCTCCGGCGAGACGACACCGCCGGGGAAGCGGCAGCTCATGCCGACGATGACGACCGGGTCGTCGTCGACGGCCGCCGTCGGCAGTGCGGGCAGCGACTCGGCGGCCGCCTCCGTGCCGAACAGTTCTCCGTCCAGGTAGGCGGCGAGGGCTCCTGCGGAGGGATGGTCGAAGGCGAGCGTGACCGGCAGACGCAGCCCGGTGGCCTCCACGAACCGGTTGCGCAGTTCGACGGCGGTGAGCGAGTCGAAGCCGACGTCCCGGAAGGCACACCCGTCGGGGACCGCGCCGGGATCGGCATGGCCGAGGACGGCGGAGGCCTGGGCGCGGACCTCGGTCACCAGCTCGGCACGGCGCTCCGCCGGGGCCAGGCCCGCGAGGCGCTGGACGAGCGGCGGCCCGTCGACGGAGCCGGCCTTCTTCTCGCCGCTCTCCGTGGACAGCGGCGCCCGGGCCTCGGGAAGCTCGCGCAGCGCGGCGAACGCTCGGGCGGTGATCAGCTTCCAGTCGACGTCGGCGACGATCAGGAACTCCTCGTCCTGTTCCAGCGCCTTCTGCAGGGAGGCGATGGCCAGTTCGGGGTCCATCGGGGGCACGCCGTCCCGGCGCAGCCGCTCGGCGACCTCCTCCCCGACCATGCCGCCGCCCGCCCACGTTCCCCAGCCGATGGAGGTGGCGGGCAGTCCTTCCGCCCTGCGGCCTGCGGCCAGGGCGTCGAGGAAGGCGTTGGCCGCGGCGTAACTGCCCTGTCCGGGACCGCCGAGTGTGCCTGCCATCGACGAGAACAGCACGAACGCGTCGAGGTCGAGATGGCGGGTGGCGGCGTCGAGGGCGAGCGCCGCATCGGCCTTGGGGCGCAGGACGTCATGGGCGCGCTGCGGGGTGAGCGCGTCGATGAGGCCGTCGTCGATGATGCCGGCGGTGTGCACCACTGCCGTGAGGGCGCCGCCGCCGGGCAGGTCGTCGACCAGTCGCCGCACCGCGTCGGCGTCGGCGACGTCGCAGGCGACGACGGTGGCCGACGTGCCCGACTCGGCGAGCTCGGCGACGAGTTCGTCGGCGCCCGACGCGTCGGGGCCGCGCCGGGAGGCAAGTACGAGGTGTTCGGCGCCACCGCGTGCGAGCCAGCGGGCGACGTGCCGGCCGAGCCCGCCGGTTCCGCCGGTCACCAGGACGGTGCCGGACGGCTGCCAACTGCCCTCCGGCCGCGGCCCGTCACCGGCGCGCACCAGCCGCCGGGCGAAGAGTCCGGAAGCGCGTACCGCGAGATGGTCCTCTTCGAGCGTGCCGGACAGCGCTCCAATCAGCCGGCGCGCCGCACGGCCGTCGAGCGTGCCGGGCAGGTCGACGAGCCCGCCCCAGCGCTGCGGGTACTCCAGGGCGGCGATACGGCCGAGACCCCAGGTCATGGCCTGCAGAGGGCTGGTCAGACGGTCGCTGCGGCTCACGGAGACCGCGCCACGCGTGGCACACCACACCGGGGCGTCCAGGCGGACGTCTCCGAGCACCTGAAGCAGGGTCGTGGTCAGGACCAGGCCGGTGGGCAGCACGCCCTCCGCCGACCAGGGGGACTCGTCCAGCGCGAGCAGCGACAGCACGCCACCGACCTCGACGCCGTCGACCCGGGCGCGTACGAGGTCGGCCATGCGGTCACGTTCGGCGTCCGGACCGCCCACGACGAGAACACGGGCCTCGGCGGACCTGTCGCCGATCGCGGCGCAAACATCCCTCACGAGGGGGTCGTCCTCATGTCCGGCCGGTACGACGAGCAGCCACGTGTTCGCCAACTCGTGGGCGCGTGCGGGCTGTTCGGTGCGGGGCCGCCAAGCGACCCGGTATCGCCAGCCGTCGAGGGTGGAGTGGTGGAGCCGGTCCCGTCGCCAGGACGACAGGGCGGGCACCACCTCGGCGAGTGAGCGCACGTCGTCGAGTCCGAGGCTGTCAGCCAGGGTATCGAGATCATGGCTGTCCACGCTGGCCCAGAACCCGTCGTCGAGAAGGCTCATCCCGCCGAACGTCCCGCCGGCGTCAACGGTCTGCCGGGTGGCCGGTTCCAGCCAGTAGTGGCTGCGCTGGAACGCATACGTCGGCAACTCCACCCGACACGGCGACAACCCCTCGAACACCGGCCCCCAGTCAACCCCCACACCCCCCGCCCACGCCTCACCCAACGACAGATAGAACCGCTCCAGACCACCCTCACCCCGACGCAACGACCCCACCACCACCGCATCCCCACCCACAGCCTCGACCGTCTCACCGATCGGCACCGT